>CAYNDV010000013.1:0-55280 GCA_964396055.1 uncultured Vicinamibacterales bacterium
AGAAGACAGAAGACAGAAGACAGAAGGCAGAAGGCAGAAGGTAGAAGTCGCGCGCTGCGACGCGCGGGCGCGAAGGGGGCGACACGCATGGCCCGTGGGGATCAGGTTACAAACCCGGGCGCGGGGCGGGCTGCGCGGGTGAAGCCGGCCGCTGTCGTGACCGTGCTGGCGTGGCTGCTGCTCGGGCTGGCGCCGCCGTCGCCGCCGCCGCCGTTCTTTCCGGTCGCCGTATGGTATAGCGGCGGCACCGCGCGCGCGCCCATGTTGTCGCCCGTCGGTCCGGCGTCGGCGCGCGAGTGGGCCGCCGACCTGGCCCGCATCAAGGCGCTCGGCTTCAATACGGTGCGCACCTGGGTCGAGTGGAGCGCCGGCGAACCCGTCGAAGGAGCGTTCAACCTCGCGGGTCTCGACCTGATGCTCCGCCTCGCCGACGAGGCGGGGCTCAAGGTGATCGTCCAGGTGTATGTCGACTCGGCTCCCGAGTGGGTGGGCCGGAAGTACGCCGACGGGCGATTCACGGCGCAAAGCGGCGTCACACTCCCGTCGCAGGCGGCGCCCGGCTTCTGCTTCGACCACCCGGGTGTCCGGGGCGCGGTGCTGCGCTTCTTCGCGGAGGTGGCCCGGCGGGCGTCGCGCAGCCCGGCGTTCCATGCGTACGATGTCTGGAGCGAACCGGCCGTGATGAACTGGGCCCTGCCGGCCTACCTGCCGAATGCGCAGTTCTGCTACTGCCCGCACAGCGTCGCCCGGTTCCGCGAGTGGCTGCGCGCGAAGCACGGCACGCTGGAGGCGCTCAACACCGCGTGGTACCGTACGTTCTCGACGTGGGACCAGGTGGAGCCGCCGCGGTTCGGGACGATTCTCACCTACGCGGACTTCATGGACTGGCGGGTCTACGTCGGGGACAAGATCGCGGCGGACCTCGCCGCGCGGGCCGGCGCGGTCAAGGCCGTCGACCCGGTACACACGGTGACCAGCCACGCGCCCAACCCGTCGCCCGTCTTCCGGACCATGGCTGACGCGATGGACGCGTCCGACGACTACCTGATGAAGGACGCCGTCGACTACTTCGGCACGAGCTTCTATCCCCGCCTCACGTCTCCCGATCGCGACTTCCCGCTCGAGCGCCGGGCCCTGGTGATGGACGCCGCGCGGGCCGTCACCGGCGGCCGCGGGTTCTACGTCGGCGAACTTCAGGCCGGCTATGGCGTACACGGGATCATCGCCGGCAACCCGGTCACGCCCGCCGACCTCGAGTTGCAGGCGTGGGGGTTCGTGGCCCGCGGGGCGCGCGCCATCAGCTTCTACGCGTACTACCCGATGAGCACCGGGTACGAAGCCGGGGGGTACGGCCTGGTGAACCTCGACGGCACGGCCACGGACCGGAGCCGCCGCGCGGGCGCCACGGCCCGGGCCGTGGCGGCGCACGCAGACCTGCTGCTGGCCGCGTCGCCTCAGCCCGCGGAGGTGGCGATCGTGTTCAACCCGCTGGTCCCGCTGCTCGGGGGCGAGCAGGCCTACGGCGACCGCCGTGGCATGCACCGGGCCCTGGCGGGCTACCACCGCATGTTCTTCGAACGGAACATCCCGGTCGACCTGCCGAGCGCCCGCGAGATGACCGCCGCGTCGCTGGCCCGCTACCGGCTCGTCATCGTCCCGTATCCGCTGCTGCTGACGCGCGACATGGCCGGCGCGCTCGAAGGCTACGTGCGAGCAGGCGGCCGGGCGTTCGTGGAGGCGCGCCCCGGCTGGCAGGACGAACGCGGCCACGCGGAGCCGATCCTGCCGGGCTTCGGCTGGCACCAGATGTTCGGCGTGCGGGAGACTGAGGTCGTGCCTGTGAAGCAGGCCACGGTCACCTGGCAGGACCGCACCTTCATCGGCACCGGCTTCGCCGAACGCCTCATGCCCATCGCGCCGGACACCCGGGTGGTGGCCACGTTCGACGATGGTCAGCCGGCGGCGTTCGAGCGGGCGCACGGCGCGGGCCGGGCCATCATCCTCGGGACGTTCGCCGGCGAACGGAATGCCACGGACCCGGTGGCACAGCACGCCCTGGGCGACCTGCTTGCCGACTGGGCCGGGCTCGCCCGTCCCGCGCTCACCTCATCGTCGTTCGTGGAGGTGAGGCGACTCGTGGCCGAGGCCGGTGAGGTGGTGCTGCTCTTCAATCACGGTGGGACGCCGGCCCGCGTCGGGTTCGAGATGCCGTTGCCGCGCCCGGCGGCGCGCGTGCGCGAGCTCGTCACGGACGCAGACCTGCCGCCGGTGTCCGCGGGCCCGCTCCGCCTGGCGCTCGACCTGCCGGCCGAGTCGGTCCGCGTCTTCCGCGTCGACCTGGCGCGGTGAGGTCCCGGCGGGCGCCGAACGAAGAACGGGCGCCGGCCCGCACGCGGCAGGCCGGCGCCCCAGGTTGGACGAACCGCAGCGTCCTCGGCTGCCGCGGTCAGTCGTCCCAGATGGTCGTGTCCCCCCAGACGATGTTGTCGGCCCAGACGATGTTCTCGCCCCAGACGATGTTCTCGCCCCAGACGATGTTGTCAGCCCAGACGATGTTCTCACCCCAGACGATGTTCTCGCCCCAGACGATGTTCTCGCCCCAGACGATGTTGTCGCCCCAGACGATGTTCTCGCCCCAGACGATGTTCGACCCCCACACCTGCTCGTTGTAGAGAATCGCCTCGCCCCAGACGATGTTGGCCGCCCACAGGTACGACGACGACCAGGCGTAGGTGGTGCCGGCGATCACCGTGGACGGTGTCGCGTCGGTCGTCGCCCAGTACGTCCCGGTGGCGGCCGCCGTATTGAGGCCCCCGGCAAGCGCCACGGCGGCGCCGGCGTTGAGCGAGCCGGTGCCCTGCGTCAGCACGTCGGTTCCAGGCACTGGAATGGCGGTGTACTGGAGCAGGCCCTTGATGGTGTTGGGCGTCAGCGCCGGCGTGCCCGGCCAGTAGTAATCGTGCTCGTCCATCATCAGGGCGATGGCGCCCGAGACGACCGCGGTGGCCATGCTGCTGCCCGACAGACGGATGTAGGTCTTGTTGCCGTTCTTGTCGGTGACGAGGTTGTTCGGCAGCTGCTGCGCCAGCGTCATCGACAGGCTGGGGCAGCGGCCGATGAGCCGGTGGCCCGGGGCCACGATGTCCGGCTTTGCCCGCGCGTCGAACCACGTTGGCCCGCGAGAGCTGTAGGGCGCCACGAGGTCGTCGTCGCGCGTGGCGGTACCCTTGGTGTCCACGGCGCCGACCGTGATGGCCGACGGCGCGTTGCCCGGCGACGAGATGCCGCCGTACCCAGACGTCTGCGTCTCGGGGTTGTAGCCGAAGTTGCCGGCCGAGGCGACCACCACGATGCCGGCCTGCACGGCAGCCTCGACGGCCTGCACGAGCGGATCGGTGGCGGCCGGCTCGAGCACCGGGTGGCCCAGCGACAGGTTGATGATGCGGATGTTGTAGGCCGCGCGGTTGGCGATGGCCCACTCGATGGCCGCGATCACGTTGCTGGTGGACCCCGCGCCCGCGCTGTCGAGCACCCGCAGGCCGATCAGGGTCACGTTCGGCGCCAGCCCCTGGTACTGAGACCCGGTGGACATCATGCCCGTGCCCGCAATGAGCGACGCGACGTGCGTGCCGTGCCCGTGGCCGTCAACGGGGCTGACCGCCTGGGCACCCGTGCCGGCGGTGAAGTCGCGGAACGCCTTGATCCGCGTGCTGTACAGGTCGTTGTTGGGCGCGATGCCCGAGTCGACGACGGCCACGCCCACACCGGTGCCCAGGGTGCCCCCGAACTGGGTGGTGGGCAGCGCCAGCGTGGAGCGGAGCGCGGTTTCCGTGGCCGTGCTCAACTGGGCCTTGACCTCGGCGTCGATCGAGACGCTGAGCACGCCGGGCTCGCCGGCCAGTTGCTCGAGGTCCTTGACCCGCACGGTGAGGCCGATCCCGTTGATCGACGAGAACTGGCGGACCCGTTTGTGGCCGCGCTTCGCGAGCTCGGCCGTCTTGCCGGCGCGCGCGCCCGGCTTCATCGTGACGATGACCTTGACGTCGCCGGCATCGCCCTGCTCGATGCGATCCTGCAACGCCTTGTCGAGCCGGCGGCCACGATCCTGGGCGATGCCCGTGGTTGGCCAGGCCAGCACGGCGACGAGGGCAGCCGCGACGGCGAAGCGCCAGCGATACGGGGACATCAGCGGCTGGCGTCCGCCCCAGATGAGCCGCGGCTTCACCTGGTGCCTGAGGGAATCGATGAGAGCTTTCAGCGTCAAGAGATACCTTCCTCCGGCGCCTGAAATAGCAAGAAGCCGACCAGATGGCGCGACGAGCTCGCCAGAGACGGAATGAACCCGTGTTCATGGGCCGAGTCGCGCGATCACCCGGCGAGGCTTCGTCAGGTGCGGCCACCGCGATTCCGTCCCGTTTCGAGGCAACTGCCTCGAAACGAGGCTGCAGAAGCGGGCAGTATCGTGCAGGAGACACCACATCTTGCGTGTCGGCGCGCCGGACGACAGAATCTCCTCATGACGCTCTGTGTCCTGGCCGACGAGAACATCCCGTTCGCCCGCGAGGCGTTCAGCACGCTGGGCGAGGTCCGGCTGATGCACGGGCGGCAGATCACGCCCGCGCACCTGCGCGACGTCGGGATGGTGATCGTGCGGTCCATCACGCGCGTCGATGCGGCGCTCGTGGCCGGGTCTCCCGTGCGCTTCGTGGGCACGGCCACGTCGGGATCGGATCACGTGAGCCAGGCGGACCTGGCGCGCCTGGGCGTGACCTTCCACGCCGCGCTCGGCTGCAACGCCAACGCCGTGGCGGAGTACATGGCGGCGGCGTGGCTCGCGGTGGCCCGCCGCACGGGACGGACCCTGCGTGGCCTGCGCGTCGGCATCGTCGGGGTCGGGCACGTGGGATCGCTGGTGGCGGAAAAGGCGGTGGCCCTGGGCATGACGCCGGTCCTCAACGATCCGCCGAAGGGCCGCGAGACCGGATCGGATCGATACCGGCCGCTGGACGAGTTGCTCGCCTGCGACATCGTGACGTGCCACACGCCTCTCACCCACGACGGACCCGACCCCACGTACCGGCTGATCGGCGAGCCGTTCCTGTCGCGGCTGAAGCAGGGCGCGTGGTTCTGCAACGCCGGCCGTGGCGAGGTGGTGGACGAAGCCGCCCTGCACCGGGCCCTCGACGCGGGCCGGCTGGGGGCCTGCGTGCTCGACGTCTGGGATCACGAGCCGGCCGTCGATCCGCGGCTGCTCACGCGCGTGGACATCGCCACACCGCACATCGCCGGGTACTCCCTCGAGGGCAAGCTCAACGGCACGGCGATGATCTACGATGCGGCCTGCCGGTTCCTGGGCCGCGCGCCGGCGTGGGACGCCGAGGCCGCGGCGCCACCGCCCACGGTGCCGATGGTCGAACTCGACTCCGCCGGCCTCGATGACGAGGGGGTGATCGCGGCGGCCGTTCATGCGGTGTACCCCATCCTTCACGACGACACGCGGATGCGCCCGCTGGCCGCGCTGCCGGATGGCCAGCGCGGCCGCGCCTTCGACGAGCTGCGCAAGTCCTACCCCGTCCGGCGCGAGTTCCGGCACACGACGGTCGTCGCCCGAGGCGCGTCGGCGGCCGCGCGGGCCTCGCTGCGGGCGCTGGGCTTCCGCGTGGCGGCCGGCGGGCCCGCCGCCTGAGGCAGTAGAATCCAGCACACGAGCCTGTGAGGGGCGCTGTTCGGCCGGCCTGTCCGGCCACCGCGAGGAGGACTCCGTGACGACCAGATTGCACTCGCCCTCGTCCCGCAGGGCGATCCGCCGGGCGGTGGCCGCCTGCCTGGTCTGCCTGGCGGCTGTGACGCCGGGCCCCGCGCCGCGGGCGCAGGCGCCGGCCGCCGGGGCGGCCCTCCTGTTGTGGTACGACAGGCCCGCGACGGCGTTCGAGGAGGCGCTGCCGCTCGGCAACGGCCGGCTCGGGGCGATGATCTACGGGCATCCCCAGACCGAGCGGATCCTGCTGAACGACGCGACGCTGTGGGCAGGCGGCCCGATCGATCCGGCATCGAACCCCGACGCCATGACGCACCTGCCCGCCATCCGCCAGGCGCTCTTCGCGGGTGACTATCGGCGGGCGGACGAGATGGCCCGCCGGATGCAGGGCCGCTACTCGCAGTCCTACGCGCCCCTCGGCGACGTGTATCTCGACACACAGGGCGGCGGGACCGGCCCGGTGTCGGACTTCCGCCGGTCACTGGACCTGTCGTCGGCCGTTGTCCGCACGTCGTGGACCGCCGACGGGGTGACCGTGTCGCGCGAGTACTTCGTGTCGCATCCCGACCGGGTGCTCGTGATGCGGCTGCGTGCGTCGAAACCCGGCGCCCTGGCCTTCGCGCTGCGCGCCGACAGCCAGCTGCGCCGGACCGTGGGGGTGACGGCCGAAGGCGACCTGCTGCTGGCGGGGCGGGCTCCCGCCCACGCCGAACCCAACTATCGCCGGGACGTGAAGGAACCGCTGATCTTCGAGGACGGGCCGGACGGCCGGGGGACACGCTTCGCGGCGCGCGTCCGCGTGCTGCGCACGGACGGCCGCGTGGAGCGTGACGCCGCGAGCCTGCGGGTTGCCGGCGCCGGTGAGGCCCTGATTGCCGTCGCCGTTGAGACGAGCTTCACGGCCTTCGACCAGGACCCGCGCAGAGGCCCCGACCCGGTCAGAGCGACCGCGGAGCGCCTGGCTGCGCTGAAGGACCGTGCGGCGGAGAGCCTCGCCGATGCGCACCGGCGCGACTACCGGGCCCTGTTCAGCCGGGTGTCGCTGCATGTCGGCCGGACCGCGCAGGAGGCCCGTCCCACCGACCAGCGGTTGCGCGAGTACGCCGCCGGCGCCACGGATCCGTCGCTGGAGGCGTTGTACTTCCAGTACGGCCGCTACCTGCTCATCAGCGCGTCGCGTCCGGGCGGCCCGCCGGCGAACCTCCAGGGCATCTGGAACCCGCACATGCGCCCGCCGTGGAGCAGCAACTACACCATCAACATCAACACGGAGATGAACTACTGGCCGGCCGAGACGACGAACCTCGCCGAGTGCCACGAGCCGCTGCTCTCGTTCATCGGCAGCCTGGCGAAGACCGGCGCGGTGACCGCGAAGCACTTCTACGGCGCGGGCGGCTGGTGCGCTCATCACAACAGCGACATCTGGGCCCTCAGCAACCCGGTAGGGGACCTCGGCGTGGGTGACCCCCGCTGGGCCAACTGGCCGATGTCCGGGCTCTGGTTCAGCCTGCACCTGTGGGATCACTACCTGTTCAACGGCGATGAAGCCTGGCTGCGCACGACCGGCTACCCGCTGATGAAGGGCGCGGCCGAATTCGCGCTCGACTGGCTGGTCGAGGGGCCCGACGGGTACCTGGTCACCGCGCCGTCGACCTCGCCCGAGAACCGGTACACGACGCCGGACGGGTACACGGGCTCGGTGTCGATCATGACGACCTCGGACCTGGCGCTCGTGCGCGGGGCGCTGCTGAACGTGCTGGCGGCGTCTTCCCGACTGGGCGTGGACGCGGCGTTCCGGGCCCGCGTGCAGGCCGCCGTCGATCGGCTCCCGCCGTACAAGGTCGGCCGCAAGGGGCAGCTGCAGGAGTGGTACCTCGACTGGGATGACGAGGACCCGCAGCACCGCCACGTGTCGCACCTGATCGGGCTCTACCCCGGCGACCATCTCTCACCGTCGGCCACGCCGGAGCTGGCGGCGGCGGTGAGACGATCGCTCGAACTGCGCGGCGACGGCGGCACGGGCTGGAGCAAGGCGTGGAAGATCGGGCTCTGGGCCCGCCTGTTCGATGGCGACCACGCGTACCGCATGCTGCGTACGCACCTGCAGTATGTCGGTCCCGCGGGCGACACGCAGTACAAGGGCGGCGGCACGTATCCCAATCTCTTCGACGCGCACCCGCCGTTCCAGATCGACGGCAACTTCGGGGGCACTGCGGGCATGGCGGAGATGCTCCTGCAGAGCCACGGCGGTGAGCTGCACCTGCTGCCCGCGCTGCCGGCGGCCTGGCCCGACGGCGTGGTGCGCGGCCTGCGTGCGCGCGGCGGGTTCACCGTGGACCTCACGTGGGCGAAGGGTACCCTGGTGGAAGCACGCATCGTGGCCGACCGTGATGGGCGCGTCCGCGTGCGGACCGGCGGCACGCCGCGCGAGTACGACGTGAAGGCCGGGCAGGCAATCGTCGTGTCAATGGCCGGCCGGTGAATCCAGTACCTGGCGGACCTTCGCGGCGAGGCCGTCGCTCGAGAAGGGCTTCGGGATGAAGTGCACCGCGCCGTTCACCATGCCGCGGTGCACGACCGCGTCTTCGGTGTAGCCCGACGCGAAGAGGGTCCGCATGGCCGGGAAACGCGCGGCGAGCTGCTCCGCGAGCTCGCGGCCGTTCATGCCCGGCATCACGACGTCGGTGACCAGCAGGTCGATGGGGCGCGGGTCCTCCTCGGTCAGGCGCAGGGCCTCGGGTCCCCCTGCCGCGCATCGGACGTCGTAGCCGAGGCGCTCCAGCATGGCTTTCGTCACGAGGCGCACGGCGTCGTCGTCTTCCACCAGCAGGATCGACTCGCGGCCGCCGGCCGCCGCCACCCGCGGGCGTGCCGCCTCGACGCGCGGCGCTGGCCCGCCGGCCTGCGGCAGGTAGATCTTGAACGTGGAGCCGAGGCCGGGCTCCGAGTACACCTCGATGCTGCCGTTGGCCTGCGCCACGGTGCCGAACGTCGTGGCGAGGCCGAAGCCTGTGCCCCGGCCCTTCGGCTTCGTGGTGAAGAACGGCTCGAAGACGCGCCGCCTGACCTCCTCGGTCATGCCCGAGCCGGTGTCGGTCACCGCCACCAGGACGAAGGGGCCCGGCCTGACCTGGGGATGGCTGGCGCAATAGTGCTCGTCCAGGACGATGTTCGCGGTCTCGATCGACAGCGTGCCGCCGTCGGGCATCGCGTCCCGGGCGTTGACGGCCAGGTTGACGAGGGCCTGTTCGAACTGGGCCGGGTCCACCCGGACCGGGGCCACGTCCGGGGCGAGCGTGGTCTGGATAGTGACATCCTCCCCGATCAGCCGCGCGAGCATGCCCCGGAGGTGCACGATGAGGTCGTTGACGTTGACGACGCGCGGCTCCACCATCTGCCTGCGCGAGAAGGCCAGCAACTGCCGCGTCAGCGAGGCCGCGCTCTCGGCGGCCTTCTCGATCTCGCCCAGGTACAGATCGCCGGCATGCTGGGCGCCGGCCTCCGCCCGGGCCATCTCGAGATTGCCCAGGATGGCGGTCAGCAGGTTGTTGAAGTCGTGGGCGACGCCGCCGGCGAGGCGGCCGATGGCCTCCATCTTCGCGGCCTGCTGCAGTTGATCCCGCAGACGATCGCGCTCCTCGTCGGCGTGGCGGCGGTCGGTGATGTCGTCGAAAATGCCAAGGACGCCGTACACCTCGCCGCGATCGTCCACGAGCGGAACCTTGGAGGTGTCGATCCACCGGACCTGCCCGTCGGCCCGCCGCAGCGGCTCGACGATGTGCCGCTTGGATCGCCGGCTCCTGACGACCTCCGCGTCGTCGGCCCGGTAGGCGAGGGCCTCGTCGCGCGACCAGCTGAGGTCGAAGTCGGTCTTGCCCGCGATGTCCGCCGGTTCGGCGAGTCCGGTGGCCGCGGCGAACACCTGGTTGCAGCCGAGGTAGACGCCCTCGCGGTTCTTCCAGAACACGCCCTGCGGGACCGAGTCGAGGACGCCGGCGAGGGCGGCCTGGCTCTTGCGCAGCGAGACCTCGACGCGGCGCCTCCGCAGCACCTCGAGCCCGAGGATGGCCAGGAACAGCGTGACGACCCCGAAGGCCACGGCGATCGCGATGACCTGCGTCCGGTACTGCCCGACGAACGTCTGCGGCTGGTTGATCACGTCGCTCCCCGGCGGCAGTCGGTCCACCGGTATCCCGAAGCGCGCGAGGACGGCGTAGTCGAACAGGAGCCGCGGCGGGGCCCCGTTGACGATGGGCATCAACCGGACGTCCGTGCCGCGCATGATGGCGAGAGCCAGATCGCCGGCGGCCCGGCCGGCTCCCGGGCCGCCGGTCACGAGTCCGCCGATGGCGCCCAGTCCGACGCGGCTCTCGTTCAGCACGAACACCGGGACCGAGGCGCGACGGCTCACGACGGGCGTACTCTGGGCGGGCCCGTACGACTGGCCGGCCCGATCGACAGCCGCGTTCAGCAGCAGGACCGCGCTGGTCGGCGGCAGCGCCGCGAGTCGGTCGCCCAGTTCCGCCATTGTCAGGTCGCCGAGGGACAGGAAGCGCACGCTGACGCCCGACGGCAGCCTGGGTGCGACCGTCGAGAACGCCACCCGTTCGGCGCGCCCGGTGTTCGTGTCATCGACGATGGCGACGATCTCGCGTGTCGCCGGCAAGACCCGCAACATCGTCTTCGCCGCCGCCAGACGGTCCTGGTACGCCGTGACCCCGGTTACGTCGGCGCCCGGGTCGAGCCGCCGCCAGTCCACCTCGTTGATGCCCAGGAACACCACGGGCACGCCGGGGAAGATCGAGGCGCGCCGCCGGCCCAGGAACGCGAGGGCATCGTCGTCGCACGCGACGAGCACGTCGAGCGGGCGGCCGGCGTACTTGGCTCGGAGCAGCGCCTCGAAGTGGTCGAGGTACAGATCGCCGGCCGGGGCACGGTTGACATCGAGATGCTCGAAGAAGACCTCGACGGGGAACTCCGCGCGCGCAAGAACCTCGCTGAGGCCGGCCCGCGAGAGGTCCGCAAACGGCTGTCCGATGCCGTAGGACTCGATGACCAGGACGCTGCGCGCAGGGGCATCGGCCCGGGCCGGGTCGGCGTGTGCGCCGCCGGCGCACAGCACCAGGGCCAGCACGGATAGCCATGCATGGGCGGGCGCGCCCGCCAGTCTGCGACTGCAAATCATCACGACAGGAGTCCGCTCGACGCGCCGGCCGGCCGCCGCGCCGAGACGCATGCCACCGGGCGAGGACGCGCGTGGCGCTAGGGTAGTCCGGCGTCCGGTGACGGTCAAGAATGAGCGGCCACCATCAGCGGTCTGGCACCCGAACTGCCCCGGTCTTGTGGTAGCGTCAGGGTTCCACCCGGCCGGGCCGGGCCGGGACGTGACAGGGGAGCACTGATGACCATCAGATTCAGGCAGGTGTGGGGCGCGGCGCTTGCGGCCGGTGTGGTACTGGCCGCGGCGGCGCCCTCGGCCCAGGATCGCCTCAGGACGATGCCGGGCTACGAACAGTACGCGCGGGTGAGCAAGGAAATCCCGGGCGCGGTGAAGTCGGGGGCGCTGGTCGCGTCGTGGAAGGACAGCACTGCGGTCGAGTACACACGAGACGGGAAGATCTTCCGGTTCGACATCGCCACCAGGACGACGACCGAGGTCGGGCCGGCCACGGCCACACCGCCGATGGCAGGCGGCCGGATGGGCATGCCGGAGCGAGGGCGCCAGGTGGCCTCGACCGACTCGCCCGACAAGGCGCTGAAGGCGTTCTACAAGGACCGCAACCTGTTCGTCAGCGCCGCCGACGGGTCGGGCGCGATCGCCGTCACCGCCGACGGCAGCGAGAAGGACCGGATCAAGTACGGCACCGCCAGCTGGGTCTACGGCGAGGAACTGGACCAGACGACGGCGATGTGGTGGTCGCCCGACTCGAAGAGGCTCGCGTACTACCGCTTCGACGAGAAGCAGGTGCCCGACTTCTTCCTGCAGCTGGACCAGACGAAGCTGTACTCGAAGGCCGACATCGAGGCATACCCCAAGGCCGGCGATCCCAATCCGGTCGTCGACCTGTTCGTGTACGACGTCGCGTCGAAGAAGACGGTCCGGGTCGACGTGCGGGGGGGCAAGCCCTTCGACAACGAGGTGGTCGGGCATTACGTGTACCGGATCCGGTGGTCGCCGGACGGCCGGGAACTGCTGTTCCTCCGGGCCAATCGCCGCCAGAACATCATCGAACTCACGGCTGCCGATCCTGCCACCGGCACCTGCCGCGTGGTGCTGCGCGAGGAGTGGCCCACCGGGTGGGTCGAGACGAGCCCCACGCAGCTGTTCCTCGAAGACGGGCGCCGCTTCATCTGGGCGTCGGAGCGCACGGGCTGGCGCAATTACTACCTCTACGATCTGAACGGCACGCTCATCACGCCGCTGACGCGGTACGAGGGCTTCGAGGCCGGCAACATCGTCAAGCTCGACGAGGCCGCGAAGGTCCTGTTCGTCATGGCCCGCGACGGCGACAACCCCCTCAAGCTGCAGCTGCACCGCGTGGGCCTCGATGGCAAGGCGGACGTCCGCCTGACCGACCCGGCCTTCCACCACTCGGTGGGGACCTGCACGGCCACCGGCCGTGCAGGCGGCCCGCCGCCGGGCGGCCCCGCGGCGTGCGGCATCTCGCCCGATAACCGCTGGTTCATCGATGTCTACCAGACCCACGCGACGCCGCCGGCCACGCGCCTGGTGGATGCGGTCACCGGCACGCCGGCGGCGGAGCTGGCGGCCCCCGATTTGTCGAAGTTCACGGAGCTGGGCCTGAAGAAGGCCGAGATGTTCACGTTCACCGCTGCGGACGGCACGACGCAGCTGCGCGGGCTCATCAGCTTCCCCTCGAATTTCGATCCGTCAAAGAAGTACCCGGTCCTCGTGCCGGTCTACGGCGGCCCGGCGTCGGCTGGCAACACGGCGCGCGAGACCTTCGTGGCGCCCAACCCGATGGCCGAGTACGGGTTCCTGATCGTCAACCTCGACTCGCGCGCCGCGCCGGGCATGGGCAAACGGACGCTCGATGCCATCTACCAGAAACTCGGGCAGGTGGAAATGGACGACATGGCGGCGGGCGTGAAGGCGTTATGGAGCCGGCCGTACGTCGACAAGGACCGGGTGGGCATCTTCGGCACCTCCTACGGCGGCTACTCGTCGGCGATGTCCCTGCTGCGCCATCCCCAGGTGTTCCGGGCGGCGTCGGCCGCATCGGCGGTGACGGCGTGGAACCACTACGACACGATCTACACCGAGCGGTACATGTGGATCCCGCAGGAGAACAAGGAGGGCTACGAGCTCGGCAGCGCGATGAAATACGCCGACACCCTCGACGGGCGCCTGCTGATCTACTACGGCACCGCCGACAACAACGTGCACCCCAATAACGCCATGCAGCTCATCCAGGCCCTGCAGAAAGCGGGGAAGAGCTTCGAGGTGCAGGTCGGGCCCGACGCCGGCCACTCCGGCGTGAACCAGCAGCGGATGATGGAGTTCTTCATCCAGAACCTGGTGATCGACCCGCCGAAGCCTGCCGCGGCGAAGTAGCCCGGCGCACGGGCCCGGGGCCCGACGGCCCCGGGCCCGTGCGTCGGCCCTCCGACGGTTCAGAACCCCTCGTCCGCCATCCATTCGAGCCACTGGGCGCGCCGCAGCCGGCGCGCCTGATCGTCGTCGATGCCGTACAAGGTCTTGTAGAAGTCCAGGACCCAGTCGGAGACGCGCACGTCGGCGAACCGCTGCGGGTACAGGCCCTTGGCCATCACCATGAGGTCGATGGGGTACTCGAGGCGGCGGGCGCAGTTCAGCGGGGTCCAGGGCAGCGGATAGACACGCCCCGCCTGCACGGCCCTCAGCCGGCGCAGTTCGGCGAAGTACGGCGCCTCGGCCAGCTCGCGCCGGGGATGGTAGCCCGCCGAGGTGGGCAGGAAGATGACGTCGGGATCGAGAGCGAGGATCTGTTCGGCGTTGAGGAGCACGCGCGCCCCGGGGCCCCGGTACGCGTTACGGCCGCCGGCGAGCTGCTCGAGCATCCACGATTCGGTGGTGTCCGTGCCCCAGATGTACGCCGCGCCCCCGGCATCACGGGCACCGGACGCCAGGCCGAGGTAGGCCGCCGTCGGCACCGGGCCGCGGCCGGCGGACGCCCGCGACGTGATCAGGCGTTCCGCCGCTGCGAGGTCGTCGGCCAGCGCGGCCGCCTCGGCTTCGCGCCCGAACAGGCGGCCCAGCACCAGGATTTCCTCCCGCAACGTGTCGGGGCCCCGGTGGCGGTACACCGCCGTCGACCGAAGCACGACCACCGGAATGCCCGTTGCGGCGAGCAGGGACGTGACCCTGCCCGCGGCATCCGAATCGACCCCGAGCGTGCAGTCTCCGGTCCGCAGGATGACGACATCGGGCCTGGCCGCCGCCAGCGTCTCGATACTGACGGCGTTGCCTGTGGGGCCGGCGGCCACGGGCAGGTCCGCCAGCCACGGATGCAGCGCCCGCATCGTTCCCATGCCGTCGGCGATTGTCCACGCGGCCCCCGACGACGACGGGTACGAGTAGGACCACGTCCTGCGCTGCGCGTCGGACCCGAGCGCGGCGAGCGACCGCTCGACACCGAGCCGCGTCATCACGCTCTCGACCAGCCCGTCGTTGACGGTGGCCACACGGGTGATGACCGCCGGGACGCGCACCTCCACGCCGCGCATGTCCGTGACGACGCGCGTGGCGTCGGCCGCGCCACCGCGGCCGGACGCAGCCGGGGCGGTGCCGCCGCAGGCAGAGACGGCGCACGTCATGAACAGGGCCAGCAGGCCCCAGCGGATCATCGCCCCTGCTCCGGCCGGTCCAGGACCACGCGCGGCACCACCGTTGTCCGGCCCTCGAGCGCCACCACCGCGCACGTGCCGGGGTACAGCGCGTCGAGCGTGGCCGCGTCGAGCGCGGCGTCGGGCGGCCCGGCCGCCGCGACGACGCCGTCCCGCATCACGATCGCGCGATCGCAGAACCACGACACGTGGTTCGGGTCGTGCGTGCACACCACCACCGTGGTGCCGGTCGAGGCCAGGGCGCGCAGCACCGTCCAGATGCGCACCTGATTGCGGAAGTCGAGGCCGGAGGCCGGCTCGTCGAGCAGGATGAGCGGCGTGCGCTGGGCCACCGCGCGGGCAATCAGCACGAGCTGACGCTGGCCGCCCGACAAGTGACTGAAGGGCCGCTCCGACAAATCCGTCAGGCCGATCCAGTCGATCGTCTCGAAGACGATGCGCCGGTCCTCGTCGCCGGCAGCGCCGAGCAGGCCCAGGTGCGGCGTGCGGCCCAGCATCACCACGTCGCGGACCAGCAGCGGGAAGGGCGACGCATGCTCCTGCGGCACGTAGGCCACGAGCCTGGCCCGATCGCCGACATCGAGACCCGCGAGATCGCGCCCGTCGATGGCGATCGATCGCGCGCGGCCCGGCAGCAGGCCCAGGCAGCACCGGAAGAGCGTGGTCTTGCCGCAGCCGTTGGGGCCGAACAAGCCGCAGATCTCGCCCGAGGCGGCATCGAGGGAGACGCCGCGCAGCACCGGGAGATCGCCGTACGAGAAGTGGAGATCGCGGACCCTCAGCATGGCGTCACCCGAATAGCCCGCTGCCGCGCCGGCGGATGAGCCAGGCGATGAACGGCGCGCCCGCGAGGGCGGTGACGATGCCCACGGGGATCTCGGCCGACGTCAGGCCCCGCGCGGCTGTGTCGCACGCCAGCAGGAACCCGGCGCCCAGCAGCGCCGAGCCGGGCACGACCAGACGGTTGTCGGGCCCCAGCAGCAGCCGGGCCGCGTGGGGTACCAGGAGGCCCACCCACGGGACGATGCCGGTTGCCGCCACCGACACCGCAGTGGCCGCGGTCGCGGCCGCGACGAGCACCGCGCGGGTCCGGCCTGGATGGACGCCCAGCGACTGCGCCTGGTGATCGCCCATCGTCAGGACGTTGAGCGCCCAGCCGCCTGCGGTCATGACGCCGACGGCGAGCGCCACCGACGGGCCGACGATGGCCACGTCGCGCCACGTGGCGAAGTAGAACCCCCCGAGCAGCCAGAAGACGATGTCGCGCAGCGCGGCGTCCTGGGCGACGTACTTGAGGATCGACACCCCGGCCGAGAACACCGATCCGATGATGATGCCGGACAGGACAAGGGTCACCACTGGCGTCTCGCCGCCGGTGCGCGCGACCGCGTGCACGAGGCCCACTGCCACCAGGGCGCCGGCGAACGCCGCGGCCTGGACCGACAGCGGGAACTGCGGCACCACCATGCCGAGGGCCGCGCCGAACGCGGCGCCGGACGAGACCCCGAGGATATAGGGCTCGACGAGCGGGTTGCGGAATCCGGCCTGGAAGACGGCGCCCGCCGAGGCCAGGGCGGCTCCCACGCAGAGCGCGAGCAGCACGCGCGGCGCGCGCAGGTTCCACGCCACGGCCTCGGAAACCGGCACCGGTCCCGCGGCCGTGAGCCACCCGAGACGCCGCGCAAGGGCCCGGCCGAAGTCCGCCGCGGTCACGTCGTAGGTGCCGGTGAGGGCGGCGAGGCCGGCCAGGCCGACGACCGCAGCCCCCAGCAGGGCAAGCCGCCGGACGCGACGGCGATCCGCCAGCCGCGCGCGTGCAGTCAGCGCGCCGGCCCCCGACGCGTCGTGGTCGCCCACGGCAGGCCTACTGCCCCAGCGGCGGCGGGACACGCTTCTTCGTGGCCTGCTCGAAGGCGTAGGCGATCGCCAGCAGCCGCGGCTCGCTGCAGCTCAGCCCCGTGAAGCTCGCCGCGTACGGCGCCGGCTTCGCGTTGAACCCCGCCGGGAACGGCGAGCCCTGCGGCGCGTTGGGCACGAAGCCGATCGGCACCATCACCGTCGGGTAACCCGGCTTGGCCGCGATCGACGCACCGTTGCCGCCCGGGAAGAGCAGCGCGTCGAGCCGGTGCGCCTTCATCGCGGCCTCGATGCCGGTCGTGCCGGACAGGGCCAGGTCCTTCGCGCGATCGGCCTCGTAGCGGGCCCGGTCGGCGGCGAGGTCCATCTCGTCGGACACATCCAGGTTCGACTGGCCGTACTTCAGCGCGTTGGCCCGTGTGTGATTGAGGTTCCACAGGCGCAGCTCGGTGAGGCTCTTCACGGGTGCCGCCGCGCCCAGCGTGGCCAGCCACGCGTTGAAGTCGCGCTTCATCCCGTACTTGAACACCACCGAACACCCCGCGTCGCGGCCCCTGGCGTTGTCCACCCCCGAGCACGTGCCCCAGGCAAGGAAGTTCTTCGTGGGATCGGTCTCCAGCACGCTCGGGATGTCTGCGGGATCGACAATGATGGCCCCCTCGGCCTTCAGCACGGCGATGGCCTCGTCCATCAGCGCCGCGGCGTCCTTGTTCAGGCCGCCGGCGGGCCGGTCACGTCCCGGCACCTTCGTCTCGGTGTAGAAGAACGCGCGCGGGATGCCGATGCGCGCGCCCCTGAGGCTGTCGCGCTTGAGGAACGCGGTGTAGTCGCGGCCGGGCGGCGGCGCGCAGGCCTTCGTCGCCGCGTCGTTCGGATCGGGCGCCGCCCCCTCGAGGATGCCCAGGAGGATGGCCGCGTCGGTGACCGTGCGCGCCATCGGGCCCGCCGTGTCCTGGTCGGCCGTGATCGGGATGATGCCGTAGCGGCTGATGCGGCCGACGGTCGGCTTCACCCCGACGAGCATGTTCTGGTTCGACGGGCTGAGGATCGACCCCGACGTCTCGGTGCCGACGCTGGCGGCCCAGAAGCTGGCGGCCGTGCCGATGCCCGAACTCGAGCCGCCGGTGGCGAGGGCGGGCCGGCCGTCGGCGACCCCGTCGCGCGGATCACGGCGCGGGTCATACGGGTTGCGCCCGTACCCGCCCACCGCGCTGTAGTTGGTCGGCATCGGCATCGGCGACCCGGCGATCCAGTTGGCCAGTTCGGTCATCACCGTCTTGGCGATGATGATGGCGCCGGCGTCACGCAGGTGTTTCGTGAGCGTGGCCTCGTACGGCGGAATCAGGCCCTCGAACGCCAGGGCTCCGCCGGTGGTGGGCATGTCGGTGGTGTGGATGTTGTCCTTCAGCGCGATCGGAATGCCGTGCAGCGGGCCTCGCACCCGGCCCTCGCGCCGCTCCCGGTCGCGGGCGTCCGCCTCGGCCAGGGCCTTCGGATTCACGGCGATCACCGCGTTGAGCGTCTCTTCGTACAGGGCGATGCGGACGAGGCACTGCTGGACGATCTCACGGGAGGTCACGCGGCCCTGTTCCATGGCGGCCCGCATCTCCGGGATCGTCGCTTCGACCATCGAGAAGGCCGGGGCGGGCGATGGCGGCGCGGCCCGGCGGGCGGGCGCCTGGGCGCCCGGGGCGGCGGCGGCCAGGGCGAGCAGCACGGCGATCGGCGGCAGTCGTTTCATGTCAGGCTCCCGGGCGGGACCGCGGCGGCGGTCGGGGTGTGCCGGCCATTTTACCCCGCGCCGGCCGACGTCACCGGTGCCCGCCGGGAAGCGTGACGCCGTACTGTCGGATGCGCCGCCACAACGTCACGGTGCTGATGCCGAGCGCCTCTGCGGTCCTGCGCCGGTTGCCGTTGAAGCGGGCCAGGGCGCGCTCGATGACCTCCCGCTCGCGGGCGTGCAGGTCGAACGTGGCCGTCTCGGGCAGCGGCTGGCCGCCGTCCGGCAGGCGGAGGTCGGGCGGCAGTTCGCGGGTCGTGATGCGCGGGCCGGTCGCCAGGATGACTGCGCGCTCGAGGGCGTGCTGCAGCTCGCGCACGTTGCCGGGCCAGGGGTAGTCGAGCAGCACCGTCATGGCGTCGGGGGCGATGCCCTCGACCGGGCGCTCGAACCGCGCGGCCGCCCGTCGGACGAACTCAGCGGCCAGCGCGGGAATGGCCTCCCGGCGCTCGCGCAGGGGCGGGACCTCGATGGTGAAGGCGGCCAGCCGGTAGTACAGGTCCTCACGGAACGTGCCCGTGTGCACGGCCGCGCGCAGGTCGCGGTTGGTCGCCGCAATCACCCGGGGGTGCGCGCGGATGACGACCTCGCTGCCGACGCGCCGGATCTCGTGCTCCTGCACCGCCCGCAGCAGCTTGGCCTGCAGCGCCGGCGTCATCTCGCCGACCTCGTCGAGGAACAGCGTGCCGCGGCTGGCCAGCTCGAAGAGGCCCGCCTTGTCGCGGACCGCGTCGGTGAAGGCGCCGCGCACGTGCCCGAACAGCTCCGACTCCAGCAGTGATTCCGTGAGCGCCGCGCAGTTCACGCTGACAAACGGCTCCCGGGCCCGCCCGCTCTGCTCGTGAATCATGCGGACGACGAACTCCTTGCCGGTGCCGCTCTCGCCGGAGACGAGCACGCTGGTCTCGAGGGGGGCCACGCGGGCCGCCAGTTCCAGCGTCTCGCGCATCGCCCGGCTGGCCAGGACCATCTGCGAGCCGCGCACGTAGTCGTCCACCCGCTCCCGCAGCGTCTCCAGTTCACGGCGGGCCTGGCCGCCTCGCGTGGCGCGGCGCGCGTCGGCTTCCCGGCGGTGCCGCACGGCTTCCATCAGACGGTCGGCGTCCGCCATCAGGTCCGCCGTCCCGACGCACCGCCAGGCCTCGCGGTCCGCTTCGGGCTGCTCCGCGTCGCGGCCCACCGCCGCACAGTGGCTGCCGGACACTGCGGCGCACGTGGTTTCCTGGAAACACACCTCGCGGCCGAAGCAGGCCGTGGCATACCCGGAGAGGTACCCGATCAGCGAACAGCAGACGGGCTGGGCCGGCGGTTCGGCGGCGAGAAACAGGTACTCCTCCACGTCGCACGAGTGCCGCCACGTCACCTCCATGGTGAGATGGCCCGTCGAGGTATCGAGGTCGAGGCGCGTGAGCTCGGCGTGAGCCAAACCTTCCAGCGCCATCAGGGCGGGCGCGAGACGCAGCCCCTCGGACGGATCGGCCCAGGGGCGACCTTCTCGCAGGTTGACGCCGTCGAGATACCCGTGCACGTAGCCGAACCGACGGGCCAGGCGGCGGACCTCGTCGGGACCCACGAGCGCCCGCATGTCGTGTTTGGCCTGGCCGACAGCCGCGGCGCTGACGATCCGGACCCGTTGATCGTGGATCCACACCTCTCCCGCATCGGCCCTGAACTCAAAGACCTCCGGTGGCAGCAGGTCGGTGTCGTTTCGCATATGGCACCCGGGGGCGTCGGGGGGCGTCGGGGGGCGTCGGGGGGCGTCGGGGGCGGGAGGGGCGACACGAACAGCTTACGCCCGGTTGTCGGAGAACGTGCATTCTGAAACCCACCGTTTCACTCAGAAATCGTGCATGCGGGGGGACTGCACCACCAGGGACTCCACGGCCCAGCAGGCGCAAGGGTTTGCGCGACGTCGTTCGCGACGGCCGGCGGGAACCGATCGTGCCTGTCTCGATGGTGGAGCAGTGTGAATGGCGCACAGGACCTGGCGGGAGGCGCTCGGCAAACTGGACGGCGAACCGGCCGGGGTGCGGGCGTGGCTGACCGACGGCGGATTCGATCGGTTACCGGCATCGCGGCCGCGCGAGTGGCGGACGTTGTGCCACGAGCCCGGGCAGACCTTCGAGGAGTTCGTGACGGCCGTCTCGCGGCCCGAGGCGATCCGGCGCGTCATCTACCTGCAGCCGTACGACGACCTGACCGGGTTGTCGGACACCTGCCGCTCCCTGCTGGCGGCCTTTGTCTCGGCGTTCTTCGGGCTCCCTGTACGCGTCCTGCCGGACCGGCCGATGCGGCCCGGTGACCTCACGCCGCGCCGGGCGCCGGACACCGGCGGGTGGCAGGTGTCCGCGGCGGCCGTGCTCCAGGGGTTGCGGGCCGACCGGCCCCCCGACGCGTTCTGCGTGCTGGGGCTCACCGCTCAGGACCTGTACCCGAGCCCGCTCATCTCGTTCTCGTTCGGCACGGCCTCGCCGTCGTGCCGTGTCGGCGTGTGCAGCGTCGCGAGGTTCGGTCCGCCGTTCTGCGAGGACGTGCCTGGCGAACGGCAGGGGGCGATGCGGCGCCGGTGCTGCCGGGTGCTCGCGCACGAGATCGGCCACATCGCCGGGCTCGCACATTGCGTGTACTTCCGGTGCCTGATGAACGGCTCGGCGAACCCCGAGGAGAGCGAGCGTCGGCCGCTGCACCTGTGCCCCGTGGACCTGCGCAAGCTGCACTGGCTGCTGGGCTTCGACCTGGCGGGACGGTACGCCGCGCTGGACCGCTTCTGGCGTGCCGCCGGGGATCCGGCTGAGGCGGACTGGGCTCATGCGCGCCTCAGCGCGGGGTCGTGGCACCCTGCGGCGACCCGTGGTACACTGCCAGTTGGCTAGTCCAGACATCACCTGATGAAGACCCCCGCCCCCCGCGCGTGCCCGTTTTCGGCCACGGACGCGACTGCCGCGCCCGCACAGCCGTCGTCCCCGGTCAGGTGGCTCTATGCCGCTCTCGGCCTGGCCTGTTTCGGCCTTGGCGCGGTGGGCGCTGTGGTGCCGGGCCTGCCGACGACCGTCTTCCTGATCGCGGGTTCGTACCTGTTGACCCGCAGTTGCCCGTGGCTGGAACGCCGGCTGCGCGAGATGCCGCTCTTCAGGCGCTACGCGGTGTACCTCGACCCGGGAGTGCCGCTGCCGTGGGCGGCGAAAAAGCGGGCCCTGGCGGCCATGTGGCTGTCGATCGTGTTCGCCACCGCGCTGCTCGCGTGGCGCAACACGGTTCCGATGGCCGTCGTGGTCGGCATTCCCCTGGCGGGCCTGGTCGGCACGTGGGTGATCGTGCGGTTCCGTCGTGACGCCGTCATGGCCCGCGAGGTGTCGCAGTCCGGACCGCCGCTCCGGGTATAATCCGCGCGATGTTCAGGGAACGGCTCCCGCAACGGTCGACTCGTGGCCTTGCCGCCGCGGCTGGCGGGCTCGGACCCCTCGAGCGGCGGGTGCTGGAGTGGCTCTGGGCGCGGCAGGATCCCGCGAGCGTGCGCGATGTGCACGCCGACTTCCCGGGCACGGCGTACACCACCCTGATGACGACGCTCGACCGGCTGTACCGGAAGGGCGTGTTGGACCGGTTGCGGGACGGGCGGGCGTTCCTGTACTGGCCGCAGTTCTCGAACCAGGAACTCGCCGAAGAAACGGCGCGGCAATCCATCGCCCGGTTGCTCGGCGATGGCGTGCTCCTGCGGCCCGTCTTGTCGACGCTCGTGGACACTGTCACCCAACAGGATGCGGCGGCCCTCGACGAACTGGAGTTGCTGGTCCGCGCGCGGCGGCGGGCCCGCGACCGGGGAGAGTTCCCGTGACGGCCGCGGCGCTGACCGCCATCGTCACTGGCGCGGTGTTCTGCGCGGTCAACCTCGCGGTGTCCGCGGCGGTCTGGATGGCCTGGCCGACCGTCAGCGCCGCCTGCCGTCATCGCGTGGCGCACGCGCGTGCCCGCTGGATCTTTGCGTGGCGCGCCGCGCCCACGGTGGCGGCTGCGGTGACGGCCCTGGCGGTGGGGCTGTCGTTCGCGGTACTCGAACCTGCGTCGACCGACGAGCGCCCCGGCGGCGTGCTGTGGGGCCTCGCGGGGGCCGGCGCGGGCCTCGCGCTGGCCAGCGCCGCCCGTGTCGCGGCGCACGTCGTCGCCACCGCGCGGTTCCTGCGGTGCCGGGTGTCGCAGCCGATCGCCCTCGCCTGGCCCGGCCCGGAAGGACCGGCCTGGGCCGTCGATTCCGAATTCCCGCTGGTGGCCGTGGTCGGGTTCCGGCGTCCGCGCCTGGTGGTGGCCCGGTCGGTGGCCGAGGCCTGCACGCCGCCCGAACTCGCGGCGATTGCGGCGCACGAACGCTGGCACGTGCTCGCCGGCGATAACCTGCGGCGCCTGTGGCTGTCGGGGTTCGTGGACGCCCTGTCGTGGACGCGGCGGTCGGCTGCCATGAACCAGGCCTGGCAGGATGCCACGGAGGATGCGGCCGACGACCATGCGGCCGCCTCCGGTGCCGGCGCCCTGGAACTGGCGGGCGCCCTGCTGACGGTGGCGCGGCTCGCGCCTGGCGTCCGGCCCGCGCTGCACCCGTCGATAACGTGTTTCTATCGCGGGGGCGCGATCGAACGCCGCGTGCGGCGCCTCCTGGCGATGGCCGGCGGCCCGGCCGTGCCGCAGCCTGCGCGCGGGTTCCGCTGGCGCCTCGTTCTGGTGGCCGCGGCCGCCACGCTGTGGCTGGCCGGTGATGTGGCGCGCGGTCTCTACGGCGCGGCCGAGTGGATGGTGCAGCACTTGCCCTGATGGGCGCTGCGACACGGGCGGCCGCACCGGCGGCCGTCTACGACCGCTGGTAGTAGGTCCCGCCTTCTCCTAGACTCCCGGGACAGGTGAATCCGATGCGTCTTCGTCGTCTGCTTGCGTGTGGCGTGTTGTGCGGCATCGCCGGGCTGTGCGCGCCGGCCGTGGCCCTGGCCCTCGAAGGCCGCGTGGTGGATGAGCGGACGGGCAAGCCCGTTCCCAACGCGGAAGTGACAATCCTCGGCCGCCCGGGCGTGGTCTACACCGACGCCGACGGGCGGTTCACGTGGAAGCCCGATCCGCCGCTGCCGTTCGAGATCCTCGTCATCCTGCCCGGCGAACGTTTCACGAAGCCGGTCCTGGTGGAAGCCCTGCCCGGCGACGGGCCGCTCGAGGTCAAGATCTCGTCGCTGGTGGAAGAGACGGTCACGGTGACCGCCGGGGCCGCGCCCGACATCGAGGCGACGCTGGGCAGCGCGACGACCCTCCTGCCGGCGCAGGAGATCCTCACGCGCCAGCCCGCCAACCTTACCCAGGCCCTCGAGAGCATCGCCGGCGTGTCGAGCGTATCGGAAGGCCACGCGGCGGTCCCGGCGATCCGCGGCCTCGCCCGCGGCCGCACGCTCATCCTCATCGACGGCGCACGGGTGACGAGCGATCGCCGCGTCGGCCCCAGCGCCACGTTCGTGGATCCCTTCGTCCTGGACGGCGTGGAAGTCGCCCGCGGCCCCGGGTCGGTGGCCTACGGGTCCGACGCCTTCGGCGGAGTCATCTACGCGCGGACCCGCCGCATCGCACCCGGCACGCCGCTGTCGTTCCGCGTGGTCGGCGCCGCCGGCGCCGGGATTCCCCAGCAGCGGATCGGCGCCGAGATCGCGAAGGGGCTCGGCAAAGGCGGCCTGATGTTCCAGGCGCACTACCGCGACTTCGACAACTACTCGAGCCCGGCCGGCGAAGTCGTCAATTCGGGCGCCACGGACCAGGGATTCCTCGCGCGGGGCGAACACGAAGTCGGGCGCGGCGTGTTCAGCGCCGTCCTGCAGAGCGACTTCGGCCGCGACATCGACCGTCCGCGCAACAACTCGACGACCGTCCGGTTCTACTATCCCATCGAGGACTCCCATCGGCTCACGATGGGCTACGACCTGCGGCGCGTCGGCGGGTTCGAACGGATGACGTTCAGCGCCTTTGGCGGCCGGTACCGGCAGATGACCGACCAGGACCGGTATGCCACGGCCACGCGCGGGCGGTCGCTCGAGCGCGCGGACTACACCGCCGACGACTACCAGGTGCGCGCGTCGGCCGAAAAGCTGTTCAGCCAGGCGCGGTTCGAGTTCGGCGTCGACGTCAACGGCCGTTTCAACGTGCACGCCACCGACATGGTGCGCCAGTACGACCTGGCCGGGAACATCGCCGCCGAATCGACCACCGTCTCGATTGACGAGGCCCGGCGCACCAACAGCGGCGCCTTCGCCACGGTCGAGGCGGCGTTCGGGCCGCGGGTGACGGTGGGCGCCGGCCTGCGCGGCGATCACGTCGGGTCGAAGAACGTGGGCGGCTACTTCGGCGATCAGTCCACGTCGGACACGGCCCTGTCGGGCAGCGGATCGGTGAGCGTCGTGCTGGGCCGCGGATTCTCGCTCACGGGCCAGGCGGGCTCCGGGTTCCGCGACCCGACCGTCTCGGACCGGTACTACCGCGGGCCCACGGGCCGCGGCTTCATCACCGGCAACCCCGACCTCGAGCCGGAGCGCAGCCTCCAGTTCGACACAGGCCTCCGCTACACGTCGTCGCGCGTGCGGGCGGCGCTGTCGGTGTTTCATTACCGCATCAACGACCTGATCGAGCGGTACCAGACGGCGCCGGACTTCTACTACTTCCGCAACCGCGGCCGGGCGCAGATCCGGGGCGTCGAACTGGAGTTGCACGCTGTGGTCGGCGCGGGCGTCACGCTGGAGTCCACCGCGACCGTCACGCGGGGGCTCGCGCTCGACGATGACGCGGCGCTGGACGACATCCCGCCGGCGACCTTCACGTTCGGCCTGCGGCGTCCTGTGTCCACGCGCGGGTTCGTCGCGGTGCGGGCGGCGTTCTTCGGTGAGGACGACCGCCCCGGGCCGACCGAGGTCCGGATGCCGGGCTACACCCTGCTGGATCTGACCGGCGGCCTGTCGCTCGGGAAGGCGCTCGACATCAACGTGGCCGTGCGCAACCTGCTCGATCAGACGTACCCGGTCAGTCCGGACGCCCGCGCCGTCGCGGCGCCGGGCCTGAACGCCACCGTGACCATGGTGGCGCGTTTCTGAACGTCCGTTTCCGCGGGCGGGCTCCCCTCCGGCCCTCCGGCCGATTTATACTGGTCTGTCCCTGATCATCGTTTCTACCCGGACGTGGGTTCCCGGATGCGCGCCGCGCGTGGCGAAGGCGCGGCCCGCTGGTGGCGTCCGGGGCGCCCCTGGCGGGCGTTGTTGAGGCACGTTCCATGAACAACAGTGTGTTTCGCATCGAGTCTCCGCAGAACGAGCCCGTCCTCAACTACGGGCCGGGCAGCGCCGAGCGCAAGGCCATCGCCCTGGAGCTGGCGGCCATGACCGCGCAGCCCCTGGAGATCCCGCTCGTCATCGGCGGCCGGGAAGTCCGGACCGGCAACCTGGCGACGGCGCTCAACCCGAACGACGGGTCGGTGCTGGCCCGGTATCACCAGGCGTCGGAGGCGGAGGTCACCGCGGCCATTGAGGCGGCCGTCGAGGCGCGGCGCCAGTGGGAATCCCTGTCGTGGGTGGAGCGCGCCTCGATTACGCTGCGCGCGGCCGAACTCATCTCGAAGAAGTACCGCAACCGCATCCTGGCGGCCACGATGCTGGGCCAGGGCAAGAACGTCTACCAGGCCGAAATCGACGCCGCGTGCGAGGTGATCGACTTCCTGCGCTTCAACGCGTACTTCGCCGGCGAGATCTACGCCGAGCAGCCGCGGTCGCGGGGCGACCAGCTCAACCGCCTCGAGTACCGGCCCCTCGAGGGGTTTGTGCTGGCGGTCAGCCCGTTCAACTTCACGGCCATCGGATCGAACCTCAACATGTCGGTGGCCCTGATGGGCAACGCGACCGTGTGGAAGCCGGCCAGCACCGCGGTGCTGTCGTCGTGGGTGCTCATGCAGATCTTCCGCGAGGCGGGCCTGCCGCCGGGCGTCATCAACTTCGTCCCCGGCAGCGGGTCGATGGTGGGACGGGTGGCCCTCGCGCACCGGGAGCTGGCGGGCGTGCACTTCACCGGGTCGAACGGCACGTTCAACGCGCTGTGGCGCGGCGTCGCGGCCAACCTCGAACGGTACCGCAGCTATCCCCGCATCGTCGGCGAGACCGGCGGCAAGGGCTTCGTCTTCGCGCACGCGTCGGCGGATCCGTACGAGGTGGCCACCGCCCTCGTGCGCGGAGGCTTCGAGTACCAGGGGCAGAAGTGCTCGGCGGCGAGCCGCGCCTACATCCCGCGATCGCTCTGGCCCGCGGTGAAGGGCGCCATGCTGGACATGATCGGCAGCCTCCGCATGGGCGACGTGCGGGATCTGTCGAACTTCGTCAATCCCGTCATCGACGAGGCGTCGTTCGACAACATCAGCGGCTACATCGCGAAGGCCAAGGCCTCGCCCGACGCCGAGATCCTCACCGGCGGCACGGGTGACAAGACGAAGGGCTTCTACATCAAGCCGACCGTGGTCCTCACGACCGACCCGCACTTCGTCACGATGGAAGAGGAGATCTTCGGCCCGGTCCTGACCATCTACGTCTACGAGGACCAGGCCTGGCGCGCCGCGCTCGAACTGGTCGACACCACGTCTCCGTACGCCCTGACGGGCTGCGTCTTCACGCAGGATCGCTACGTGTTCGTCGAGGCGTGCCGCGCGCTGAAGTACGCCGCAGGCAACTTCTACCTCAACGACAAGCCGACCGGCGCGGCCGTGGGTCTGCAGCCCTTCGGCGGCGCGCGCGGCTCCGGCACCAACGACAAGGCCGGCGGCCCGCACAACCTGATGCGGTGGGTGAGCCCGCGGACGGTCAAGGAGACGTTCGTGCCGGCGTCGGACTATCGGTATCCGTTCCTGGAACGGGAGTAAGGGCGGAGACGCGCCGTGTCGCTCGACCGTTAGGCCGCCCCCCGGCCCAACGGTCGAGCGGTCTGCCTTTTCCGAACGGCCGAACGGCCGAACGGCCTGTATAATTCCCCATCCGCCCGCGGGCTGGCTGCCGGGGCGGACCGGAATCCTCCAGGAGACATCCATGAAGAAGCTGCTCGTCATCGCCGTGTTCGCTGCCCTGCTGGTGCCCGCCGTGGCCCTGGCCCAGGACCCGCCCAAGCCGGAGACCAAGGCCGAGAAGGTCGACGTGTCGGGCGTGTGGGACATGGTCGTCGAGACGCCCCAGGGGCAGATGAACCTGACTGCCACCTTCAAGCAGGACGGCGAGAAGCTGACCGGCACCCAGGCCAGCCCCATGGGCGAAGTCGCGCTCGAGGGCACCATCGTTGGCACTGAGATCAAGTACACGATCGTCGTCGACATGCAGGGCCAGCAGATGTCGGTGGTCTTCGGCGGCAAGGTCGAAGGCGACACCATGTCGGGCATCTTCGAATTCGGCGGGATGGGGTCCGCCGGCTGGAGCGCGAAGAAGCGGCAGTAGCCCGTTCCCGTCATCCCGGCACACGCCGCCGGTGCGCAGGGCCGTCCCCGCGTGCCGGCGGCGTTCCTGCGTACCCGCGCGGCCGTCCCCCGGTCCCTTTACGTTTCCCGGCCCGTGCGCTAGAGTGGTCCCGAGCGCGCCGTCTTGCGTCGGTCGGTCCTTCCCGGCGCCCCCTCCCACAAGCGGCCCCGCGCGCTCCTGTCCCGGTCCCCCGCGAACACGGAGAAACGTCGTGCGCACCGGTGGTGTCCTGTCCGCAGTCGTCCTGGCCTGCGTGTGGGTGGTTGTGTCTGCGCCCGGCGCCCAGGCCGGCGAGCCGCCCGCTGAACCGGCCCGTCCGCGCCGCGCCGAGTCGGCCGGCCCGCCGCCCGGCACCTCGGTGGTCAACGTCCGGGGCCTGGTCAACGGCAACCTGGACGCGTCGCGATTCCTCGATGAGGCCCGGTGCCGCTCGGGCACGGTCCGGGCGCTGGTGGACGCCCTCGAGGGCTCGGACCTGCTGGTCTTCGTGGAACTGCGGCCGGGCGTGGAGGGCGGAACGGGCTGGCTCCAGCTGCTGGGCGGCTGTGGTGACTACCGGGCCGTGCACGTGGCCCTGGACGTGCGGCGCCCGCTCGCTGACCGCATCGGGTGGCTCGGCCACGAACTCTGGCACGCGTTCGAGATCGCCACCGAGCCGCAGGTCTGCGACGACGACAGCCTGACGGCGCTCCTGCAGCGGATCGGCTATGCCACGGGCCCGGAGGACGAGTCGTTCGAGACCGACGGCGCTCGCACGGCCGGCGTCCGGGCCAGGCGCGAGGCGCTGGATCCTGACGCCGACGACGGCTGCTGACGGGGTCGCCGAATCGGGCCTACTGACCCGCGCGCCTGGCCAGTTCGGCCACGTCCGGGTACTTCTCGCCCAGGGGGAACGTGCTGGAGGCCATCTCGCGCACGGTCCAGGCGGCCACCCGCGCCCGCGCGGCCTCGGGCACGTCCTTGTGGCGTTCCGCGCTGCCGCTGACGAACAGTTCGGCGTTGGTCTGCAGCAGGTGCGGCGGGTGCATCTCGAAGCTGTCCTGGTGCTGCTGCATGTACTTGAAGCCGCACTTGTGGACCACGTCCGCCAGTTCGGCGTCCGTAAGGGGCGCGACGCCGAGGAAGGCGGCCACCTGGCGGACGACGGCGGGCAGGTCCCTCTTCATGTCCTCGAAGTAGAGGAACAGCACGTTCGGCTCGCGCTGCGCCCGGTCCCACCAGCCCTTCACGTGATCGGTCCACGTGCCCCACCACATGAGGTCCGCCGACGTGTACCACTCCTCGAACTGCGCCAGGGGCGGCGCCATGGCGCCAACGTTGGTCACGACGAAGTCGATGCAGCTGGCGAAGCACGAGACCGGGTGCCGCGCCACGTAGATGTACTTCGCCGCGCCCGAGAAGGGGCAGAGCGAGGCCGGCAGGTGGGTCTTGATGATGCGCGTCGGCCGCTCGGTGCCGATGGGCGCCGCCTCGTCGATGTCCACGCTCATGCGCCCCTCGATCCACGGCGACACGGCGTACATCTGCCGGCCCGTCTCGACGAGGTCGCCGCGGCCCCGGTGCAGGATCTGGAACACCACGTGCTGCATCCAGGTGGTGCCGCACTTCATCTGGGTGACCACGAAGACGTCCTCGGGCCTGGGGAGGTACGACTCGGCCCGGGCGAAGGTCTTGACGCTGGTGGTGCCGCCCGGCGCCGACACGCCGCGGTACTGGATGCGGGCCTTCCGGAAGTCCATCCGGGCCAGGCGCGCGTTGAGCCACAGGATCGGCGCGAGCAGCCAGGCGTGGAGGCGCAGGCGGCGGCGGAACCGGGTGCGCGCCTCCGGCGGGAGGCCGTAGTAGCTGAGCCCGACGGTGCGGGCATCCTCCCAGCGCAGGACCGACGACAAGTAGAAGCCCTGGACGACGTAGAGCGCCACGAGCGCGCCGAGGATTGCGACCACCCACCACAAGATCGTCATGACGGCATGTTACCCGACGGGCGCCCGCGGTTCACGCCCCGGCCGAGACGCGGTTCTTGCCGGCGGCCTTGGCGGCGTAGACGGCGTCGTCGGCCCGCTTGATGAACGCCTCGGGAGTCTGGCCCGGCTCGAAGGCGGCCACGCCGAAGCTGCCGGTGATCCGGACCGGGCGGCCGTCCGGGCCGAGGATGCCGGCGCGGGCTCCCACCTCGGCCTCGATGGCCGCGCGCAGCCGCTCGCCGGCGATCTCGGCCCCCGCCACACCGGTGTCGGGCATGATGACGATGAACTCCTCGCCGCCGTAACGCGAGGCGATGTCGACGTCGGTCTGCTTGACGGTCATCGCCTCGTCGCAGTTGCGGGTGCTCTGGCGCAGGGTCCGGGCCACTTCCCGCAGCACGTCGTCGCCTTTCAGGTGGCCGTAACGATCGTTGATGGCCTTGAAGTCGTCGAGGTCGATCATCACCAGCGCAAGCGGGTGGCCGTACCGGGTGGAGCGGGCCATTTCACCGCGCAGGCGATCGTGGAAGTAGCGGTAGTTGTACAGGCCGGTGAGCGGGTCGGTGACCGCCATGCGCTGCGCGTCCTCGATCAGCCGCGCCTGGCGCAGGCCCACCGCCACCTGGGCGCTCAACGTGGACAGCAGCCGCACGTCGTCCTCGTCGAAGGCATGCTCGGCCACGCTTTCGATCGTCAGGACGCCGTGGAGCTGGTCCTCGAAGAGGATCGGCGCGGCAATCTCGGAGCGGACGCCGTCGATGCCCGACGCGAGGTAGTTGGGTTCGGCCCGTACGTCGCCGACGTTGATCGGGCGCTGCTCGAGCGCGCAGCGGCCCGTGATGCCGCGGCCGAACGGGATGCGCAGGCCGAGCAGGTCGGCGGAGTAGCCGCCGGTGGACGCCTCGAACACCAGTTCGCCGCCGTCGACCTTGAGAATCGCGCACGAGTCGTGGCCGAGCCGGTCCCGGATCTGGTTGACGATCCACGGGAACAGCAGCTCGGGCCGCGTGATGGCGGCCAGCTGGATCCCGATGGCCTGCACCAGCTCGAGCTGCGACCGGATCCGCGCGTTGTAGATGGCCACGCCCAGCTGCGTGCCGAGCACGCGGAGCAGGTGCAGATCGCGCTCGCCGAACGCGGCCGGCAGCCGGCTTTGCGTGTTGAGGACGCCCAGCAGCCGGCCGCGGAACACGATCGGCACGTCCAGCTCGGAGCGGAACACTTCGTCGCCGAAGTGGACGTACGCGGGGTCCTGCGTCACGTCGGCGACCAGCACCTCAGCCCGCGATCGCGCGCAACGTCCCGTCAGCCCCCGGTCGAGGGCCACCCGCCTGCCGATGAACGCGTCCGGGTACGACGTGACCGCGCGGATGACCAGGTCCTGGCCTTCCTGGAGCAGCACGGCGCAGTACGAGTAGTCGAGCGAGGCCTTGATGCGCTCGACCGACAGGCGCAGCAGCCGGTCGAGGTCGTGCTCGGCGCTGATCTGCAGGCCGATGTCGAGGATGAGCTCCATGTCGGCCGGCGTCGCCGCCGGTCCCTGTCCGTGAGGCTGGTCCATAGTCTGTCGCGGGGCCACGGGGGCGTCCTCAGGAACGCTGATCGCGAACCATACTACAGGCGCGCGGCGGGATCCACCGCGAGCGGGCGCGCACGGCAGGCACCCCGGAGGCGCGGCGAGGTTGTACAATTCCAGGAGGCCGGCCGCCGCGGACGTTCCCGCCGGCGGCCCGCCAGGTGACCCATGGATACCGCGTTCCGCCTCGTCGCCCCGCGTATCACGCCCCCTCTGGATCCAGGTTTCAGGCCCGCGTCGCTCGCAAGCCGGGCGTTTGCCGCAGAGGTCCGGAACTCCGGCGCGGGCGTGCCCCTGGCGCTCGCGCTCGAGCGCACGGGTGGCGCCGTGTCCCGCTTCGACACGGTCGTCTTTCCCGACGATCACCCGCGCGCCGCGGCCAACCTCGTCTACGCCGAGCGGTTGCTGAAATTCCTGCTGTGGGCCCGCGGCGGGTGGCGGGTGTACGTCGGCGGATCGCCGGCCGTCGCGGCGCACCTCGCGTCCGTGTACGCGCCGGACGGGGCGCGCCGGTTCGACTACGAATTCATGGGGGCGCAGATCTACCAGCACCCCTTCACGATCACGCCGTGCGCCTTCGAGGCCACGCCCGCACCCCGCGAAACGGGCCAGCCGCTCGGCCGCCACCTCGACGGCTGCCGCATCGGGTTCGATCTCGGCGCCTCCGACCTGAAGGTATCGGCGGTGGTCGACGGCGAGGCGGTGTTCAGCGACGAAATCGTGTGGGAGCCTGTCGAGCAGGCCGATCCCGCCTACCACTACGGCCGGATCACCGCCGCGTTGCGCCTCGCGCAGACCAGGATGCCGCGGCTCGACGCCATCGGCGGCAGCTCGGCCGGCGTGTACGTGGACAACCGGCCGATGGTGGCCTCGTTGTTCCGCGGCATCCCCCCGGATCGTTTCGAGACGATCCGGTCGATGTTCCTGCGCATCCGCGAGGAGTTCGGCGTGCCGCTCGAGGTCGTGAACGACGGCGACGTGACGGCGCTGGCCGGGGCGATGTCCATCGGCGACGATGGGGTGCTCGGCGTGGCGATGGGGAGCAGCGAAGCGGCCGGGTACGTCAACCCGGAGGGCGCCATCACCGGGTGGCTGAACGAACTCGCCTTTGCGCCCGTCGATTACAGCCCCGACGCGCCCGCCGACGAGTGGTCGGGCGACCGCGGCGTCGGCGCACTCTATTTCTCGCAGCAGTGCGTGTTCCGGCTGGCGCCCCTCGTGGGCATCCCGCTGCCGTCGGGCCCCGCCGTCACCAAGGCGGAGAAGCTGAAACACGTCCAGCACCAGCTCGAGGCCGGCCACGAGGGTGCCGCGCAGATCTGGGACACGATCGGCGTGTACCTCGGCTACGGCCTCGCGCATTACGCGGAGTTCTACGACCTGCGCCACGTGCTGATTCTCGGCCGCGTGACGTCCGGGCGCGGCGGGCCTCTGATCCTCGAACGGGCGCAGGCGGTGCTGGCCGAGGAGTTTCCTGACGTGGCGGCACGCGTCAGCATCCAGTTGCCGGACGAGAAGAGCCGCCGCGTGGGCCAGTCGATCGCCGCCGCCAGCCTGCCCGCGTTGCGTTGACAGTGACGGCGTGGGGCCGCCGGGCGGTCCCGGGAGTTGTGTATGCTGCTTATCACGAACGCGACCATCTGCACGCCCGATCGCCGGATCGCGAACGGCGCCGTGCTGGCCGACGGCGGCCGGATCCGCAGCGTGGGCCCCACGGCTGACCTGCTGGCGGGCAGCGTCCCGGACGGCGCGGTGCGCGTCGATGCCGGCGGCGACTTCCTCGTGCCCGGGTTCATCGACCTCCAGTTCAACGGCGGCTTCGGGCGCGACTTCACCGAGGACCCGTCGTCGATCTGGGACGTGGCGGCGGGCCTGGCGCGGTACGGCGTCACGGCGTTCCTGCCGACCGTGATCACGTCGCCGCTGGCAACCGTCGAGGCCGCGCGCCGCGTCGTGGCCGAGGGCCGGCCGTCCGGCTTCGCGGGGGCGGCGCCGCTGGGCCTCCACGTCGAGGGGCCGTTCCTCAACCCGCGCAAGAAGGGCGCCCACAACCCGGCGCACATCCAGGCGGCCACCCTGGCTGCGGTCGAGGGCTGGTCGCCCGAGCGGGGCGTGAGTCTGGTGACGCTCGCGCCCGAAATGCCCGGCGCGCTGGAGGTCGTCGCCGCCCTGACCGCGCGCGGCGTGCTCGTGAGCGCTGGCCACACGATGGCCACCTACGACGAGGCCCGCGCCGGCTTCGATGCCGGCATCCGCTACGGCACGCACTTGTTCAACGCGATGCCGGCCCTGCACCACCGCGATCCCGGCCTGCCGGGCGCGCTGCTCACCGACCCCCGGGTCACCGTCGGCGTCATCACCGACGGCGTCCACACGCATCCCGCCATCGTCGGGCTCGCCTGGAAGGCGCTCGGGCCCGCCCGCATGAGTGTCGTGACCGATGCGATGGCCGCCCTGGGCATGCCGCCGGGTCGACACCGCCTCGGGGACTTCGACGTGCACGTGGACGCCACCAGCGCGCGCCTGGCCGACGGCACCCTGGCGGGCAGCATCCTGTCCCTCGACGAGGCGCTGCGCAACGTCATCCGGTTCACGGATTGCCGCCTCGAGGACGCGCTGCAGACCATGACCAGCACCGCGGCACGGGTGCTGGGCCTCGGCCATCAACGGGGGCGGATCGAGGCGGGCTACGCGGCCGACCTGGTGCTGCTGTCACGGGACCTGCAGGTGCGCCAGACCTTCGTGGGCGGCGTCAGCGTGTACCGCGCCTGACCGGCTGGCGAGCCGCGTCGTCCTGCCTCCGCCGACAGAGATCCGCCGCTACTCGCTGAGGGCGGCCCAGGCCCCGTAGGCGGTCACCGTCCCGACGACCACGACGGCGAAGACCGACGCCTCGGCGTACCAGGCCCCCAGGTCGAGCGTCAGCGGGTACGACTGCAGCAGGTAGTTCACGAAGGTGGCCGTCAGGGCCGTGACCAGCCCGAAACGCAGCAGGGCCACGCCGGTGAGCGCGCCGACCAGCCCGCCCATCACCAGCCACGACGTCGCGGGATGAACGCCTTCGAGCGCGGTCAGCCAGGCCGTGGCGGCGACGAAGACCGCCGCGGCCAGCCACGTCCGCCGCAGCACCGCGCGCAGCAGGACCAGGAACATGACCGTGAAGACCGTGTCGTAGATCGCGTCGAGCAGCACCTCGACGGCGGTGGCCGCCTGGCCCCGCGTGCCCAGGGTGGCGACGAGCACATCAGGATCGAACCGCCAGGGCTGATCCAGGAGGCTGAGCCAGCGGGGCAGGGCCTCGTCGAGCAGGAGCAGCAGCATGTAGGCCGCGCCGATCGCCGCGCCGACCGCGACGTCGCGGCCGAGAATCGGGTCGCGCAGGCGTCCGGCCATCAGGCGGTTGAACGAAATCAGCACCTGCGGCCAGATGCGCCGCACCTGCGGCTCGAGGGCCACGTAGAACAGCCACACCCGGGCCGCTTCCAGCAGGGCCGATCCCGTCGCAGCGAAGAGCCGGTCGACCTCGGCATCCCAGTCGGCCACGTGGGTGGCGCGCATGACCCACGTGACCAGCCGGGCGGCCAGCACAAAGGCCGCCAGCCGCAGGGCTGCCCGCCTGTCCACGCGGCCGTGCGCGAAGTTGCGCCGCGCAATCGGAATCGCCGCCACCAGCAGCAGGAGCAACTGGAGGTCGGTCAGCTTCAGAAACAGCCCGAATCGCTCCGCCGGCGGCTCGTCGAGGGCGCGGGCCCACTCACGCACCCGGAAGTACACCGGGCGCCCGCCGTACTCGCCGGCCTCCACGTGAAGATACCCGCCCGGCACGGCCGGATCCGGGCCCTGCCACGCGCGCCGCGCATCGACGTGGAACGGCGGGAGGCCTTCGGGTTCGGCCGGCGCGAAGGCGGCTGACGCCAGCCCGGCGAGACCGAACACCGGCGCCCAGTCGACCGCCGGCGCGTCCGGCCCGGGCCGTGGCCACGTGGCCTCCGGCACGGTTTCGAGCAGCACCAGCAGCCCGGCCGGATCGAGGACCACCCTGGATGCGCCGGGGCGATTCGGCGGATCGTCGAGGGTCACCGACGAGAACCCCCAGAACACGTTGCGCAGCTCACCCGGGACCAGCGGCGCCGTCGACCGACGGTACCAGAAGAGCACCGGCTTTGCTGCATCGATGGCCGGATCGGCGACGGCCAGACCCGCAGCGTCGGATGCGGGCGCGTGGAACGCCCCGGTCTGTTTCAGCACCGCGGCGGCACGATCGGCGAGCACGGCCGGGCTCGTGTCGAGGCCCTGCCGGGCGGGGTCGAACAACGGTCCGGCCAGGGCGAACGACGCCGCGACGGCCAGGACGCAGACCGCCACTGCCGCCCACACCGCCGCGGGGCGCACGGCGTGGCCGCGCAGCCGCGAGGCGGCCACGGCTTCCGGCGACGGCGTCTCGCCGGCCGCGATCGCGGCGGCGAGTGGATCGGGCGCCGCGAAGACCCCGGCGACGACACGGGCCGACGCGGGCCGTCGGGCCGGATCCGGATCGAGGCACTGCAGGATCACCGTGTCGATGGCCGGGTCGATGTCTCCGGTGAGTTCCACCAGCGATCGCGGCGCATCGGCCGGGCCGGCGAACGGATGGCGGGCGGCGTGGATCTCGTACAGGAGCACCCCGAGCGCGTAGAGGTCGCTCTGCACCGAGGCCGCGCGGCCCTGCAACTGCTCGGGCGCCATGTAGGCGGGCGTGCCCGTCGAATCGGCCGGCGCGTGCGCCGGAGTCGCGATGCCGAAATCGGTGAGCCGCACCTGACCGCGCCCGTCGATCATGACGTTGCCAGGCTTGAGGTCCCGGTGCAGCACGCCCCGGGCATGCACCGCGGCCAGGCCGTCGCAGACCTGCCGCGACACTTCCGCGGCCTTGGCGGGCGACAGGCGCCCGATGCGCCGCATCAGCGAGGCGAGATCCTCACCGTCGACGTACTCCATCGAGATGAAGACGTCGCCCTCGTGTTCCCCGACGTCATGGACGCGGCACACGTTCGGGTGGGTGACCTCGCGGGCCAGACGCACCTCGCGGTACACGCGCTCGCGGGCGGCCGCGTCGGCCGCCACGCCGGCCGGCAGGAACTTCAACGCCACGCGCTGGCCCAGCACGACATCGTCGGCGCGGTAGACCTCGCCCATGCCGCCACGGCCGGCGAGCGCGACGATCCGGAACCGGCCGGCCAGCAGCGTGCCCGTATCGAACCGGCCCGCTGCGCGATGGGTGCCGGCGGGGCCGTCCTCCGGCACGGCACCGGCGGCCGCCGCCGCGGACTCGTCATGGTAGGCGAGGAGGGACTCGACCTCGAGGCGCAGGTCCGGATCCCCCGCGCACGCGTCGTCGAGCCAGGCGCCGCGCGTGGCCGCGTCCTGCTGGCAGGCCTCCAGGAACACCGCCTTGATGCGGGCGTGGCGCTCGGGCGTCACCGCGCACTCCGATCCAGCTCCCGTCGCAGCCAAGCGCGGGCGTGCGTCCACTCCGCTTCGATCGTCCGCACCGAGACGCCGAGGGCCTCGGCGGCCTCCTTCACCGACAGGCCCCCGAAGAACCGCAGTTCGACAATCCGGGCCTGACGGGGATCGATCACCGCGAGGCGCTCCAGCGCGTCGTGGATGGCTTCGACATCGACGCCCTCCGGGGAGAGGGCCACCAGATCCGGTTGCAGCGTGACGGCCAGCAGGCGGCCGCCCCGCTTGAGGCGATTGTGGTGCCGGGCGTGATCGACGAGCACCCGCTTCATGGCGCCGGCCGCCACCGCCACGAAATGCGTGCGGCCCTGCCAGTCGGCCCGGGTCTGGTCCACCAGCTTGACGTAGGCCTCGTTGACGAGGGCCGTGGGCTGCAGGGTGTGGCCCTGGCGCTCGGCTCGGAGGTAGTGGGCCGCCAGCCGGCGAAGTTCCGCGTAGACGACCGGGAACAGCCGGTCGGCCGCCCCGGGATCGCGCCGGGCGACCGCGGCCACGTCGCCGGCGACGTCGGGGACGACCCGTGGCTTCACGTAGCGGACTCCTGGCCCGGCCGGACCGTTGCGGGTTTGCCGGGTGATTGTCGCGTTACAGGGCAGCACGCGCCTGTTCGACGAAGGAGAGGACCCCATGCCATCGAGCACCCACTCACACAGCCGTCTGCGGGCCGGGTTCGGACTGCTGGCTGTCGCGCTGGTCGCCGCATTGTACGGCAACGGCACCGCCGCTCAGCAGGGAATCAGCAGCCGGAAACTGATCGTCGGGACGTCCGACACGGCGGCGGTCGGGGCGATCGCGCAGCGTCAAGCCCTGCTGTACGAGGCGGACTACGGGAGCTTCCGCCTGGTGGTTGTCGACGAACGCCGCCTGGGTGGTCCCGAGGCCGTGGATGCCCTGGGCGCCTGGTCCCGCAACGACATGAACCTCGTGGTATTCAACGGGTGCGCGATCGACACGACCCGGCCGGCGACGGCGGCGTGCGACCTGCCGCCCGACCTGCGGCAGGCCGGCGACGGCGTCGGCCCGGGCGAGGCGCCCGCGCGCGTCGCCCTGGATCTGACGCGCCCGGACCCTGACGCGCCGGTGGTCGAGCCCGGCCGGGCCCTCGCGGACTCATTGTTCGTCGTGCAGTTCATCGGGCCGATCCAGGACGCGTGGCTGAGCGAACTGGCCTCAGCCGGTATCCAGGTCGTGGCCTACGTGCCCGCCAACGCGTACGTGGTCGAGGCGCACGGCCGCGCCGCCGACCGGTTGCGCGCGTGGCGCGCGTCGCGGCCCCACGTGCAGTTTGTCGGCGCCTACCAGCCCGGGTACCGGCTGACGCCGGGACTGCGCGCGCGTGCGGCGGCCGGCGACGGCGGCGAGGTGGACGTCACCGTGCAGCTGGTGCAGGGTCCCGGCGCCATGGAAGCCGTGGACGTGCTCGAAGGGCTGGCCACCTCGTCGGCCGGTGCGCACCGCGTGATGAACTTCCTCAACGTTGCCCTCAGGGTGCCCGCCTCCCGTCTCGCCACGATGGCCCAGGTGGACGGGGTGTTCGCCATCGAGGAACGACGCGAACGCCGGCGCCTGGACGAGATCCAGGGGCAGATCATGGCCGGTAATCTCACCGGCACCCGGCCGACGGGGCCGGGCTACCTGGCCTGGCTGACCGCGCGGGGCTTCACGGCGGCCCAGTTCGGTTCCTTCGTGGTCAACGTCGTCGACGACGCGCCGTCGCTGCAGGGGCATCCGGACATGGCGTCCAGCCGCGTCGCGTTTCAGCTGAACCCGACCAGCCAGACGGGCGCGCAGGGCGGTCACGGGTTCCTCAACGCCATGATCGTGGGCGGCCTCAACGCGCTCGATGGATCCTCCTATCGGGATGCGTCCGGCTATCGCTACGGACTTGGGATCGCGCCCTACGCCCGGGTCGGCGTGACGGCGATCTTCGGCAACGGCAACGCGACGCCGACGCAGTGGGAGAGCACGGCCTGGGGCCGCAACGCCCGCATCTCGAGCAACTCGTGGGGCTACGACAGCACCCGCTACGACAGTGCCGCGCAGGAGTTCGATCGCATCGTGCGCGACGCACAACCCGGTTCGAGCGGAGCCCAACCGATGACGGTGGTCTTTGCTGCCGGCAACGACGGGCCGACGACCAACACGGTGGGCAGCCCGGGCACGGCCAAGAACATCATCACCGTGGGCGCCAGCGAGAACTACCGGATGACCGGCACCGACGGCTGCGGTGTGCCGAACAGCCAGGCCGACAGCGCCAACGACGTCGTGGGGTTCTCGAGCCGCGGGCCCGTGAACCCGTCGGGCGGCGACGGCCGGGTGAAGCCGGACCTGGTGGCGCCAGGGACGCACATCCAGGCCGGCGTGCCGCAGTCGAGCTACGACGGCAGCAGCGTGTGCGACCAGTACTGGCCGTTGTCGCAGCGGCTCTACGGGTGGTCCAGCGGCACGTCGCATTCCACGCCCGCCGTAGCGGGCGCAGCCGCCCTCGTCTACCAGCATTTCCTCAACGAGGGCCGGAGCGCGCCCAGCCCGGCGATGGTGAAGGCGTACCTCATGAACGCGGCGGCGTACATGACCGGGACGGGCGCCAACGACACGCTGCCCTCGAACAACCAGGGCATGGGCCGAGTGGATCTCGGGCGCGCGTTCGACGACGTGCCGCGGCGGTTGACGGACCAGACGGTGGTGTTCGGTGCCACCGGCCAGACGCACCGGGTGTCCGGTAGTGTCGTGGACACCGGCGCGCCGGTGCGCGTCACGCTGGCGTGGACCGACGCGCCGGGATCGACCACGGGGGCCCCGTGGGTGAACAACCTCGACCTCGACGTGACCGTCGGCGGGCAGACATACCGCGGCAACGTGTTCGCGAAGGCGTGGTCCGTGACGGGCGGCACAGCCGACCTCAAGAACAACGTGGAGTCCGTCGTCCTGCCGGCCGGCGTGTCGGGAGCGGTCACGGTGACGGTGCGGGCCGCCAACATCGCCGGTGATGGCGTGCCGGGCAACGCCGACACGACCGACCAGGACTTCGCCCTGGTGGTCTACAACGTGGGCGAGGGCGGAGGCCCGGCCGGCAATGCCCTCACCGCATCCCCGGCCAGCCTCACGTTCGCGGCGGCCGTGGGGCAGGCGCCCGCGTCGCAGACGATCGCGCTCGGCGCCACCGGTGCGGCGCTGGCCTGGACGGCGACGTCCAGTGCCGCGTGGCTCAGCGTCTCGCCCGCGAGCGGCACGACGCCCGCGTCGCTGTCGGCGTCCGTGTCGGGCGCCTTGTCGGCTGGCACCTACGACGCGACGATCACTGTAGCGTCGGCCGGCGCCTCCAACTCGCCGCTGGCCGTCCCGGTGCGGTTCACCGTGTCGGGTGGCGCGACCGACCTGCTCGTGAACGGCGGCTTCGAAGGCGGCCTCGCACCCTGGAGCGTCTCCGGCGACGTGTCCCATCGATCTGATCCGGCGCTGGCGCACACCGGGGCCGGCTTCGCGGTGCTGGGCGGGCGCAACTACGCCAGGGGCCAGCTGCGGCAGCGGATCACCATCCCTGCAGGTGCCACCTCGGCCGCGGTCAGCTTCTGGCTGTCCGTGACGTCGACGGAGGCGGCCGGCGCCCGCGCCTACGATACGCTGCAGGTCGAGATCCGCGATACGCGCGGCACGCTGCTGAAGCGCCTGGCCACGTACAGCAACCAGCAGAAGGGCGCGCCCGGATCGTGGACCGGGCGGGGGACGTTCAGTCTGCTGGCGTACCGGGGACGGACGATCGAGTTGCGGTTCAACGCCGCCACCGACTCGACGTTGCCGACGACCTTCAACATCGACGACGTGGCCGTGAAGTAGCGGCAGGCGCGGCCGTCCGGGGTATACTCTCGGCCCTGGTATGGCCATCACACCTCGTCTGCACGGCAAGGCGGCGATCGTGACCGGGGCCACGAGCGGGATGGGCCACGCCACGGCCCTCCTGTTCGCCCGTGAAGGCGCGTCGGTGGTGGCGAGCGGACGTGACCGCGATCGCGGGCGGACGCTCGTCGAAGAGATCCGGGCCGGTGGCGGCCGCGCCGAGTTCGTGGCCGGCGATGTCGGCGAGTCCGGGACGAATCGGGGGCTGGTCGACGCGTGCGTGGCCGCGTTCGGCGGCGTGGACACCGTCGTCTCGTGCGCCGGCCAGCTGGGGCTCGGGTCGGTGACGGGCGTGCCGCTCGACACGTGGCGCGAGACGATCGCCGTCAACCTGGATGCGCCGTTCTACCTGATGCGCGCGGCGATCCCGGCGATGGAGGCCCGCGGCGGCGGCACCGTCGTCCTCATCTCGTCCATCGCGGCCTTCAAGGGGTTTCCGAACCACGCCGCCTACTGCGCGTCGAAGGGGGCCGTGACCGCGCTGGTGCGGCAGGCGGCCATCGACTACGGCCCGCGCATCCGCATCAACGCCGTGTGCCCCGGTCCAGTCGACACGCCGCTCATCTGGGCGTCAGCCGTGGCGTTTCCCGACCCCGCACGAGCCGTGGCGGCGGTGGGGGAGCGCACGCTCCTGAAACGCCTCGGCACGCCCGACGACATCGCGCGGGCCGCGTTGTTCCTCGCGTCGGGCGAATCCGGCTGGATCACCGGCACGGCTCTCACCATCGACGGCGGCATCATGACGGGGGCGTAGGCGACCGCCTCGGCCCCCGCGCCGGCCTGACATGGACGCCGGCCGCCCGCTGCGGTAGACTCACCGCATCTCCGCCGTTCGCACCGTCGCCGTCGCGATACATTTGCGATGGTCCGCCTCGGGCCCCTGTCGTCCGGTTCTGCCGCGGCATTCCGGAAGGAGGGGCCATGTCGTACCCGCCCGTCGGCGTTTCCACCCACGTGTTGCCCGCCAGCGTGACCGGCGCGAGCCGTCGCTGGCGTCACGGCGTCGCAGGCCTCCTGCTCGGCGCACTGGCGCTGATGCAGATGCCCGCGCTGGCTCAGTTGCCGGCCGATTCCACGACGACGCGCGTGAGCGTTGCGGCTGACGGGAGCCAGGCGAACAACACGAACCAGGCCTATCAGATCACCCCAGGGGGGCGCTACGTGGTTTTCCGCTCCCAGGCCACGAATCTCGTGGGCGTGGACACGGCCTACATCTGGAACATCTACGTGCGCGACCGGGAGGCCGGCACCACCGTGCTGATCTCGCAGCCGGAAGCGGGAGGCGTGGCGAACGGGAATTCATGGGACTGCGCCATCAGCGCCGATGGCCGGTGGGTGGTCTACGCGTCACAGGCGTCGAACCTGGTGGCCGGCGACCCGGGCCCCGTGATGGATGTGTTCGCGCACGATCGCGACGCCGACGCGGACGGTATCTACGATGAGCCGGGACAGACCGCCACCGTGCGGCTGACCGCCAGCCACGATGGTTCCCCGGTCGACAACGACAGCTACTGGCCCGACATCACCGACGATGGACGGTTCGTCAGCTTCTTCTCGTACGCCCCGAACCTCGTGCCGGGCGACACGAACAGCGTGTACGATGCCTTCGTCATCGACCGCGACACGGACGAGGACGGGGTCTTCGACGAAGCCGGCGCGACGGCCACCGTGCGCGTGTCGGTGAGAGAGGACGGGACCCAGGCGAACGACGGATCCGACTACCCCCGGATGACCGCCGACGGCCGCTTCGTCGTCTTCTACTCGACAGCATCCAACCTGGTGCCTGGCGACACGAACGGACGGTCGGACATCTTCGTCCGCGACCGGGACACCGATGCCGACGGGATCTTCGACGAACCCGGCTTCGTGGCGACACGTCGCCTGTCGTCGGCGCCGGACGGGTCGCCCGCCAACGAGCGCAGTCTGCTGCCGGCGATCGATGCGGCCGGCCGGTTCGTCGCGTTCCGGTCGTGGGCCACCAATCTGGTGGCCGGAGACACGAACGGCATCCAGGACGTCTTCGTGATCGACCGCGACGCCGACGAGAACGGGGTCTTCGACGAGGCCGGGGGCACCTCGACCACGCGCGTCTCGGTGGCCACCGGCGGCGAACAGGCCAATGGCACCAACGAGAACCCGGCCCTGAGTCCCGATGGCCGGTTCGTCGCCTTCGACTCGTACGCCACCAACCTGGTGGCTGGCGACACCAACGGCGTGGCGGATTCCTTCGTGCACGACCGCCTGACCGGCAGAACCGTCCGCGTGAGCGTGGCCACCGACGGCACGCAGGCCAACGGCGGCACCTACACCGGCCCGCTGTCGCTCACCACCGAGGGTCCCATGGCGATGTTCAACTCGTACGCGACGAACCTCGTCGCCGGCGACACGAACGGCAATCTGGACACCTTCGTCGTGGGCCCGCTGCTCGACCCGTTTCCGACCGTCACCGTGACGAAGGCCGGCACGGGGTCGGGAACGGTGACGTCCGCGCCCGCGGGCATCGACTGCGGCGCGACGTGCGGGGCCGATTTCGCGAACGGCACGGAGGTGACGCTGACGGCGGTCGCGGCCGCAGGCGACGCCGAGGCCCCCGGCGATTCGGTGTTCACGGGGTGGGGCGGCGATGCCGACTGCGCCGACGGCGTCGTGCGGGCCTGGGCAGACGTCTCGTGCACGGCCACCTTCGAACTCGTGCGGACCCTGACCGTGACGAAGGCAGGTGCCGGACGAGGCACCGTCCTCTCCACGCCGGCGGGCATCGCCTGCGGTGCGGCGTGCAGCGCGGAGTTCGCCCACGGCACGGTCGTGACGCTGACGCCCGTGCCTCAGGCGGGATCCGTGTTCGACGCCTGGAGCGGCGCTGACGACTGCCTGGACGGGACCATCACGTTGGGGGGGGACGTGACCTGTACGGCGACGTTCCTGCCGGGCAAGTTGCTGACGGTGTTGCTGACGGGCTCCGGCGCCGGGACGGTGACCAGCGTGCCGGCCGGGGTGGCGTGTCCCGGCGATTGCACCGAACTGTTCGCGCGGCGGCTGGGCGTGACGCTCACGCCGGTGGCGGCGGCGGGATCGGTGTTCCTGGGCTGGGCGGGGGCACCAGACTGCCAGGACGGCGTCGTGACGATGGCGATCAACCGGAAGTGCACGGCCCGGTTCGAACTGCTGCGTCCGCTGACGGTGACCGTGGTTCTGAACAACGGCGCGGAGGGCCAGGTGACGAGCACGCCGCCGGGGATTGCCTGCGGAGCCGACTGCGCCGAGGACTATCCCAACGGGACGGTGGTCAAGCTCAAGGCCGTCAAGGGCGTGGGCACGATCTTCACCGGCTGGACCGGAGCGTGCACCCACAAACGGCTGACCTGCCGCGTGCCCATGACTGACGCGCGGACGGCTGTCGCCACGTTCAGCAAGTAGGCGTTCGCGCGGGGTCCGCCGGCAGCCCCGTGGTATGCTGTGCGCCTCCACAGTTCCAGATCGGAGGACGACCGATGGTGCCGATTCTCGCACTCTGGCTCCCCATCCTCGTGGCGGCCGTGATCGTGTTCGTGGCCAGCTCGATCCTGCACATGGCCATTCCCGCGTGGCACCAGGGCGACTACGCGCGGTTGCCGAACGAAGATGACGTGGCGGCGGCGCTCCGGAAGGCCGGGGTGACGCCGGGTGACTACATCCTGCCGCACGGCGGATCGATGGCGGCCATGAAGGACCCGGCGTTCGTCAAGAAGATGACCGACGGACCCGTGGCGGTCCTGACCGTGATGCAGCCTGGGCCCCCGACGATGGGCAGTGAGCTGGCCCAGTGGTTCGTCTACTGCCTGGTGGTCAGCCTCTTCGCGGCCTACGTGACCGGGCGCGCGCTCGGGCCAGACGCGCACTACCTGGCCGTGTTCCGCTTTGCCGGAACCGTGGCGTTCGTCGGCTACGCGCTGGCGCTCTGCCAGCAGTCGATCTGGTTCAAGCGCGCCTGGTCGACCACGATCAAGTCGATGATCGACGGGCTCGTCTATGGCCTGCTGACGGCCGGGACGTTCGGCTGGCTCTGGCCGCGCTGACGGCCCGCGGCGGGCAGGCCCTGATGACGGGCGTCATAGGGCGTTGTGCGCCGCACCGGTAGCATGGACCTCGGAAGCCATCACGCGAGGAGCACTCCATGTCCGTGCCCGCACCGTCGATTCCGCCGTCCGAAGCCCTGGCCCTGCAGGCGCTCATCACGCCGACCGCCCAGGGGATCGCCAGCCGCGTGCTCGCGAAAACCGCCGGCGGCAACTTCACGCTGTTCGCCTTCGATGCCGGTCAGGGACTGACCGAACACACGTCGCCGTTCGATGCGTTCGTCATGGTGCAGGAAGGGCGCCTGATCCTGACGATTGGCGGCACGCCCGTGGAGGCCACGCCGGGCACGATCGTGCGCATGCCGGCCGACGTGCCGCACGGCCTCGAGGCGCCGGAGCCCGCGCGCATGCTGCTGCTGATGCTGCGCGAGCCGAAGGCCTAACGCGGGCGCGCCTTTTCCGCCAGGGCCTCGAGACCGGCGTCAATCACCTTCACGATGCGGTCGACGTCGTAGACGCAGCCGGCCCACGTGCCGCCGCTGGCGTGCTGCAGCGCCGCCCACAGCCGGGTGTCGTCCGGAAGCGCCGGGTGCGGATGAAGGCCCGGATGGGCCGACCGGCCGGTCAGGAGGCGTTCGGCCTCGTCAGGCCGGAGATCGCGGCCCTCGGCCCCGACGAGATCGACCCGGCCGGTGCCCCGCTCACGATCGATCTCAATCGCGATGACGTCTCCGTCGCGCAGTCGGCCAATCGGTCCGCCCGCGAGCGCCTCGGGGCCCACGTGCCCGATGCACGCGCCGGTCGAGACGCCCGAGAAGCGCGCGTCGGTGACGATCGCGACGGCCTTGCCCCAGGGGAGGTACTTCAGCGCCGACGTGAGCTGGTAGGTTTCCTCCATCCCGGTGCCCAGAGGCCCGGCCCCAATCAGCACTACCACATCGCCGGGTTTCACCGGCTCGCCCGCGCTGGCGTGCCCCTTGATCGCGGCAATCGCGTCGGCCTCGGACGTGAAGACGCGCGCGGGGCCACGGTGCCGGTACACGCCGTCATCGCCCACCACTGAGGGATCGATGGCCGTGGCCTTCACGACGGATCCTTCGGGCGCAATGGTGCCCACCGGGAAGACCACCGTCGAGGTGAGTCCCGCGCGCCGGGCGGCGTCCGGTCCCATGACGACCCGATCGGGATCGACGTCGTCCGCCTGCTCGAGCCTGGCCCGCGCGTCGCGGCGGCGGCCGCTCGACGCCCACCAGTCCAGGTTCTCGCCGAGCGTCTCGCCGGTGACGGTCAACACGTCCAGGTGCAGCAGGCCCATCGCGCGCAGGTGCAGCATGACCTCGGGCACGCCCCCGGCCAGGAAGACCTGCACCGTGGGATGGTCGCGGGGCCCGTTCGGCAGCGCGTCGACCAGGCGCGGAATCCGACGGTTCACGTGGGTCCAGTCCTCGACCGTCGGCGGGCGCACGCCCGCGGCGTGGGCGAGCGCCGGGATGTGCAGGAGGAGGTTCGTCGAGCCGCCGAACGCCGCGTGCAGCATCATGGCGTTCTCGATCGCGTGCGGCGTGAGGATGTCGGCGAGGGTGGTCCCGCGGGCGGCCATCCGCACCAGCGCCCGGGCAGCCTGCCTCGCCGCTTCCACCCACACCGGCTCCCCCGACGGGCTGAGGGCGCTGTGCGTGAGCGCGAGGCCACACGCTTCGGCCACGACCTGCGCGGTGGCCGCCGTGCCGAGGAACTGGCACCCGCCGCCCGGCGTGCCACAGGCGCGGCAGCCCATCGCGGCCGCCTCGTCGATGTCGATCAGGCCGTGCGCGTAACGCGCGCCGATCGACTGCACCTTGCCCGCGTCCTCGCCGTCGATAGCCGGCAGTGTCACGCCGCCCGGGACGATGATGCCGGGCAGGTGGCGGCAGCCGGCGAGCGCGAGCATCGTCGCCGGCAGACCCTTGTCGCAGGTGGCGATCCCCAGGACGCCGGCGCGGCCCGGCAACGACCGGATCAGGCGGCGCATGACGATGGCGGCGTCGTTGCGGTACGGCAGGCTGTCGAGCATGCCGACGGTGCCCTGCGTGCGGCCGTCGCACGGATCGCTGCAGTAGGCCGCAAACGGCATCGCACCGGCGTCCCGCAGGGTCTCCGCCGCGGCCCGGACCAGCAGGCCGAGTTCCCAGTGGCCCGTGTGGTAGCCCAGCGCGAGAGGGCTGCCGTCGGGCTCGCGCAGTCCGCCCTGGGTGCTCAGGATCAGGTACTGCTCGCGCCCGACGTCTGCCGGCGTCCAGCCCATGCCGGCGTCCTGCGTCATGCCGAAAAGCCGCCCGCTGGGTTCGTGCAGCAGCAGGTCCGAGGTGAGCGGCAGCTGACCCGCAGGCCCGCTCGCCCTGGTGCGCGTCGAGGCGACGAGGCCGCCGCCGCCGAGCAGGGCGTTCAGATCAGACGCGGACATCGTGTTGCGACCAGGCGCCGTCGATGACGCGCCACATCCGGCCCGTCGGGTTCACGTTCGCCAGTTCCGCCGGCAGCCGGTGCAGGCGGACGTTGTCGTAGCAGTGCAGGGCGGCGAACCGGCGCATCGACGCCGGGATGCCGACGGCCGTGAAGCCGGGATGCCCTGTCGCCGGGTACGGGCCGCCGTGGTTCATGGCGGGCGTCACCGCGACGCCCGTCGGCATCTTGTCGTTGAGCAATCGGCCCACACGCTGCCGGAGCACGGGCTCCACACGCGCGTAGAGGTCGTCGTCTGCGCCGCCGGTGTCGCTGTAAACAGTGCCCGTCAGGTTGCCTTCCAGCGCCCCGGCGATGGCGATCATCTGGTCCGCGTCGCGGGCCACGATCACGAGGTTCACCGTCGCGAAGGCCTCCGTCTGCAGCGCCTCCGGGTGCGCGACGAACGCGTCGCCCGACACGCGCAGCAGCGTGTTGGCGTACGCGTATCCCGGGCGGTCGACCACCGCGCCTCCCGTCAGCACCGACGCCCCGTGCGCGACCAGTTCCCCGACGGCGGCGTCGATGGCTGCCGGCGCCTGGGCTCCCAGCAGCGTGCCCGGCGGCGTCGCGCCGAACAGCCTGGCGGCCTCGGCGAGGAACGCCTCCGCGTGCGCGCCCTGCTCGACCACGGTGAGGCCGGGCCGCGTGCAGAACTGCCCCGCGCCGAGCGCGCAGGACGCGAAGAGTTCCTGCGCGATCGCCGGCAGGCGCGCGGCGAGCGCGCCCGGCAGGACGAACACCGGGTTCGCGCTCGACATCTCGAGATAGATGGGCTTGCCGGCGGCGTCGGCTGCGGCCTTCAGCCGCAGGCCGGCACTGCGGCTGCCCGTGAATCCCGTGGCCCCGACCAGCGGATGCGACACGAGCCGGAACCCCGCCTCCGGCGGCGTGCGGTAGATCAGCTGGACCATCGCGCGCGGCAGGCCGGCCGCCACGGCGGCCTCGAACGCCAGCCCGGCAAACCGCTGCGTCGTCTCCGGGTGGCCGGTGTTGGCCTTGGCGATCACCGGGTTGCCCGCCGCGACGGCCGCCGCGAAATCGCCGCCGGCCATCGAATTGAACGCAAAGGGAAAGTTGTTGGGGCCGAACACCACCACGGCCCCGCCCAGGGGCCCGAGCTTCGAGCGGATGTTGACCGCCGTGTCGATCGTGGCGTGACACCACGACCGGTCCCGCGCCGCGGCTGCCGCCTGCCGGAGCTGATCGGTCGTGCGGGGCAGTTCCACCGACCGGAGGCGCGGCTCGGCCGGCAGCGCCGTCTCGCGCGCCGCGATCTCCACGAGGGCGTCGCGGTCGCGCTCGATGCGCGCCGCGTAATCCTCGAGGAACGAGGCGAGCCGATCCGGTTCGATTCCGCGCAGCGCCGCCACGGCTTCGCCAGCCGCCAGGCACGCGCGTTCGACGTCGGCCGGACCCGACACGGGGAACGTGCGGCTGCACGTGGTGCCGGATGCCGGATCGACTGCGGAAAACCGGCCGGCCGGCTGGTCGGCCTCGCGCCACTGACCGTCGATGAGCACCTTCTCGAGTGACATGGACAACGACTCAGGATGCCGAGAGACGCGGCCGTGGATCGACCTCGTTCTCGAGTGTGAGCGATCCGACCGCGATCCGGACACGGTCGCCACGTTCCAGTGAGAACTCCAGCGGCGGCACGATGCCCGTGCCTGTCATGAGGAAGACGCCGCGCGGGAAGGCGAGCTCCCGGCCCAGGTAGCAGACCAGCTCCTCCAGGGGCCGCTTCATCCGCGCGGTCGTGGTCTCGCCGGTAAAGACCTCGCGGCCGGCCCGGATGACGCCGGCGCGGACCTCCAGGGCCCGGAGGGGTTCCCCGTCGCCGAGCGCGATGCCGGGGCCGAGGGCGCACGAGCCGTCGTAGACCTTGGCCTGGGGCAGGTACAGCGGGTTGTCGCCCTCGATGTCGCGCGACGATACGTCATTGCCCGCGCAATGTCCGACAATCTCGCCGTGGGCGTTGATGACGAGCGTCAACTCGGGCTCGGGCACGTTCCAGCGGCTGTCGTCGCGCACGCGGATTGGCATGCCGTGGCCGGCGACGCGCCACCCGATGGCCTTGAAGAACAGTTCCGGCCGCGCTGCCTCGTAGACGCGGGTGTAGACGTCCTTCACCGACGACTCGGCCTCGCGCGCCTCGCGGCTCCGCACGTACGTCACGCCGGCCGCCCACACCTCGTGGCTGTCGTCGACGGGCGCGAGCAGGGCATCCGGCGCCGGCCCGGCCGACGGCTGCGCGCGCAGCAGATCCGTCATCGCGCGACGCGGCAGGGCGAGCAACGACGCCAGGCTGATCGTCGGCGGCAGGAGCCGGCCGTCCAGCGCCCACCGGGGTCCGTCCGCCGACGGGTGTTTCGTGAGGTACATCGGGCGAAGCCTACTACAAAACCCCCGGCACCCGTCGCCGTGCCGGGCGACCCGTAGTATCGTTGACCGTTCTTCCGGCCCCGTGGAGAGGACCGCCGATGAGTGACGGACTGCAGCGCCCGACGCACGCCCGGTACTGGGTCGTTGTGTTCGCCGTGACGCTGGCCATCATTCAGTACATCGACCGCGTGTGCATCTCGAAGGCGATGCCCGCGATCCAGGCGGAGCTGCATTTCTCGAACGTGCAGGCGGGGTACATCTTCGGGGCGTTCACGCTGGCCTACGCGCTGTTCGAAATCCCTGCGGGGTGGCTGGGTGACCGGTTCGGGCCCCGCAAGGTCCTCATGCGGGTCGTCATCTGGTGGTCGTTCTTCACGGCGGCCACGGCCAGGGCGAACACGGCTGTGACGATGATGGCCGTCCGGTTCCTGTTCGGCGCCGGCGAGGCCGGGTGCTTCCCGAACATCACCAAGGCCTTCACGACGTGGCTGCCGCCTGATGAACGCGTGCGCGCACAGGGCATCCTCTGGCTCGCGGCCCGGTGGGGCGGGGCGGTCACGCCGCTGCTGGTTGTGGCGGTGCTCGGGCTGGTGTCGTCGTGGCGCCGCGCGTTCGAGATCTTCGGGCTGCTCGGCTTCGTCTGGGCGTTCTTCTTCTACCGCTGGTTCCGCGACAATCCCCACGAGCATCCGTCGGTCAACGAGGCCGAGAAACGCCTGCTCACGGGCGTCGACAACCTCGGCTCCCGCCACGCCCGCGTGCCGTGGGCCGTCTTCTTCCGCTCGCGATCGGCCTGGCTGCTGTGGCTGCAGTACGCCTGCCTGAGTTACGTCTGGTACTTCTACGTCACCTGGTTCCCGACCTACCTCCAGTCGGAGCACGGCCGTGACCTGGGCCCGACAATGCTCGCGGTCGTGGCGGGCCTGCCCCTGTTCGGCGGGGGCATCGGCTCGCTCATCTCGGGCTTCTGCGCCGGGGCGCTGGGGCGGCGCGTCGGCGGCATCGGCCGGGCGCGCAAGGGACTGGCGGCGTTCGGATTCGTCGCCGCCGCCGGTTGCCTGCTCGCGTCGGATTCCGCCAGGGGCAACCCCCTCGCGCTCGCCCTGCTCATCGGCCTGGCGGGGCTGTTCAACGACTTCGCCCTGCCGTGCGCCTGGGGCACCTGCATGGATGTCGGCGGGCGATTCGCGGGCACCTTCTCAGGGGCCATGAACATGATGGGGAACCTGGGCGGATTCATCGCCCCGGTGGCCACCGGATACATCCTCGATCTGACAGGCCGCTGGGACCTTGTCTTCTACTCGTCGTCTGTGGTCTATCTGCTCGGCGCGCTGTCGTGGGTGCTGCTCGATCCCGTCACGCCCCTCGACGGTCCCGCGGGCGGCCGCCTGCCGGTCGGCACGGAGTCACCGCGCGGTTGAGGCGCGGGCGCGCCTCTGCTACGATGGCAGTCCCAAGCCGCGCCGCGCGCGGCTGATCCTCGCCTCGCGGAAGTGGCGGAACTGGCAGACGCACCAGCTTGAGGGGCTGGCGCTCGCAAGAGCGTGGGGGTTCGAATCCCCCCTTCCGCACCAGCCTTCGCTCGACCTCCGCCTGCGCGACCTTCGGGCGAGCTACGGCCAGGCAGGCCAACCCAACACCAGCGAAGGCTGTCGCGCCGTAGCCGCCGGAGGAACGGATCTCCCCGGACCGTGGCGGAGGCGGACGTCCATGTCGACCACCGAGACGGTGTGGTCCGTGCTGATGCTGGGGGCCGCCATCTGGGCCCTGCAGTTCCTCGTGCCACGTGCCCGCCGCGAGCACGACGGCTTCGGGATAATCTGCGCTGTGGCCATGGCCATCCTCGCCCTGTTCGCCTGGCTGTTTTTCGGCGTCGGCACCCGCTAGTATCTACCGATGCCGCTGCTGATCGTCCTGCTCGGGATCGCCGTCCTGCTCCTGCTGATCCTCGGCTTCAAGCTCAACTCGTTCCTGGCGTTCGTCATCGTGTCCCTCGGCGTCGCGCTGGCGGGGGGCATGGACCTGAACGCCGCGGTCCTGTCCCTCGAGAAGGGCATCGGCGACACCCTGGGGATCATCGTGATGATCCTCGGACTCGGCGGCATGCTGGGCAAGCTCGTGGCCGACAGCGGGGCCGCCCTCCGCATCACGTCCGGCCTCACGCGCCTCCTCGGCGTCAGCCGCGTGCAGTGGGCACTGATGCTCACGGCCTTCATCGTCGGCGTGCCGCTGTTCTACGACGTGGGCTTCGTCATCATGATGCCCATCGTCTTTGCGGTGGCGTCCACCACGGGCATGCCGCTGCTCTATCTGGGGCTGCCCACACTGGCGTCCCTGTCCGTCACGCACGGCTACCTCCCGCCGCACCCGGCGCCCACTGCCATCGCCACGATGTTCCATGCCGACATCGGGACGGTGCTCGTCTACGGCATCATCATCGCGATTCCCGCGATCCTGGTGGCCGGCCCGTTGCTGTCGCGCGCGCTGAAGAAGATCGACGCGAAGCCGCTGGAGGAATTCACGCGCACCCAGCCTGCGGCGGACGGCAACCTCCCGGGGCTCGCCACCAGCCTCGTGTCGGCGCTGCTGCCCGTGCTGCTGATTGGTGGCGCCACCGTGGCGGCCCACGTTCTCCCCGAGGCCAACATCGTGCGGCGGGTGCTGGGGTGGGTGGGCAACCCGGTCATCGCCATGGTCATCTCGCTGCTGATGGCGGTCTACACCCTCGGCGTCGCGCGGGGCAGGACGATGCGCGACATCATGGGGTCGCTCGAGCACGCCATCAGCAGCCTGACAATGGTGATGCTCATCATCGCGGGGGCGGGGGCGCTGAAACAGGTGATGGTGGACAGCGGCGTCAGCCGGTACATCGGCGACCTGCTGAACCAGGCGCCGATGTCGCCGCTGGTGCTCGGCTGGCTCATCGCCACGATTCTGCGCATCTGCGTGGGCTCCGCCACCGTGGCGGGCATCACCACCGCGGGCATCGTGCTGCCGGTGGTGGAGACGTCGGGCGTGAACCGCGAGCTGATGGTCCTGGCCATCGGTTCGGGCAGCCTGATGACCGCCCACGTGAACGACGGCGGCTTCTGGCTCGTGAAGGAGTACTTCAGCCTCAGCATCAAGGACACCCTCAGAACCTGGACCGTCATGGAGACGGCCGTGGGGGTGGTGGGCCTCGTGGGCGTGCTGGTGCTGAACCTGTTCGTGTGACAATCAATCCCGGATTGATTTCCGGGTGAATCGTGTCGGACGTGACGAACAATCCCGGATTGACTTCCGGGTGAATCGTGTCGGAAATCAATCCGGGATTGTTGTGTGGGAGGTCCTGTGGACGCACCCTGGTTTGTCATCGACAACGTGGACGAAATCCCGACGCCGGCGCTGGCGCTCTACCCCGCGCGCATCGAGGAGAACATCCGCCGGATGGTCCGGATCGCCGGCGATCCGGCGCGGCTGCGGCCGCACGTCAAGACGCACAAGTGCGCGGAGATCGTCCGCCTGCAGCTGCAGCATGGCATCAACAAGTTCAAGTGCTCGACCATCGCCGAAGCAGAGATGACGGCCGCGGCCGGCGCCCCCGACGTCCTGCTGGCCCTGCAGCCGGTGGGGCCGGCCATTTCTCGGTTCTTCGCGCTGAGGCGCCGGTTCCCGGGTACCATGTTCAGCGCGATTGTCGACGCGGAGGACGTCATCGACCAGATGGCGCGGGCCGCGTCGGCCGCGCATGATGACGCCGGTCTGTGGCTCGACGTCAACGTCGGCATGAACCGCACGGGCATCGCCCCGGGCGACGAAGCGATGCGCCTGTGCGCCCTGATTCACGCCAGGTCGGGCGTCACCTTCGGCGGCCTGCACGTGTACGACGGCCACATCCGCGAGTCGGACCTCGCAGCCCGCATCCGCGTGTGCGACGAGGGCTACCGGCCGGTGGAGGGGATGATTGCGTCCCTCGAGCAGGGCGGCCTGCCGGTGCCGGCGGTCGTCGCCGGCGGCTCGCCGACCTTCCCGGTGCATGCGCGGCGTGCGGGTGTGCAGCTCAGCCCGGGAACCACGCTGCTCTGGGATGCGGGCTACGGGAATGCGTTCCCCGACATCGACCTGCTCTGTGCTGCCGTCGTAGTCACACGCGTCGTCAGCAAGCCGTCGGCGTCGCGCGTGTGCCTGGACCTCGGCACCAAGGCGCTGGCCACCGAGATGCCGCCGCCGCGCGTGGTCCTGCAGGACATCGGCCCGCACACCTTCGTCGGCCACAACGAGGAACACCTCGTCATCGAGACCCCCGACCCGGGCCGGTTCCGCATTGGCGACGTGGTGTACGGGATTCCCATCCACATCTGTCCGACCGTGGCGCGCTACGACCGCGCGAGCGTGATCGTGAACGGCCGGTGCACGGACGAGTGGGCGATCGCGGCCGGCACGCGCCGCATCACGATCTGAGGACGAGATGGCGCAGCCGCTGATTGCCGACATCCACCTCGACCTGTCGATGAACGCCCTCGAGTGGAACCGCGACCTGCGGTGGACGGTCGACGAGATCCGGGACGCTGAACGAGGCATGACCGACAGGCCCGACCGCGGGCGCAATACCGTCTCGTTCGGCGAGATGCGACGGGGCCGCGTCGGGGTGTGCGTGGCGACGCTCATCGCCCGCTACGTGCGGCGGGGCAGCCCGATACCGGGTTGGTCCTCGCCGGAACAGGCCTGGGCCCAGACGCGGGGCCAGCTGGCCTGGTACCGCGCGATGGAGGAGGCGGGCGAACTGACGTCGATCACGTCGGCGGCCGGGCTCGATCGCCACCTGGCGCGGTGGGAGGCCAGCGACGGGGCCGGGCCCATCGGCTACGTGCTCAGCCTGGAGGGGGCCGACTCGCTGGTGACCGTCGGCCACCTCGAGCGCGCGTACGCCGACGGCTTGCGCGCCGTCGGCCCGGCCCATTACGGCCCGGGCGTGTACGCCAACGGCACGACGTCGAGCGGGAGCCTGAACGAACGGGGCCGGGACCTGCTGCGCGAGATGGACCGGCTGGGCGTCATCCTCGACGCCACGCACCTGTGCGACGAGGCGTTCTGGGAGGCGCTCGACCTGTTCCGCGGAGCCGTCTGGGCCAGCCACAACAACTGCCGGGCGCTGGTGCCGAACCAGCGGCAGTTCTCGGACGATCAGATCCGCGCGCTGGTGGCGCGCGGGGCCATCATCGGCGTGGCCCTGGATGCGTGGATGCTGGCGCCGGGCTGGGTGCGCGGCACCTCGACACCGGCGGCGATGGGCGTGGATCTGGCCCGCGCCGTCGACCACATCGACCATGTCTGCCAGATCGCCGGCAACGCCCGGCATGCGGCGATCGGATCGGATCTCGACGGCGGGTTCGGCACCGAGCAGGGCCCGTCCGATCTCGACACCATCGCCGATCTGCAGAAGTTCGTCGGCCTGCTCGCGTCGCGCGGCTGCACGCCCGAGGACATCGCCGGCATCTGCAGCGGCAACGCCGTCCGGTTCCTCAGGGGGGCGTTAGGGTAGGGGCGTGGGACGTGGGGCGTGGGGCAAGAGATGTTGTTCCAGGTTCCAGGTTCCAAGTTCAAGGTTCGACAGCCGTGAACCGTGAACCGTGAACCGTCGTCTGCCTCTGGCCTCTCTAGCCTCTAGCCTCTAGCCTCTAGCCTCTAGCCTCTAGCCTCTAGCC
>CAYNDV010000014.1:0-49336 GCA_964396055.1 uncultured Vicinamibacterales bacterium
AGAAGCAAGAAGCAAGAAGCAAGAATGAGCACGCTTCAACGAGACGGGCGCGCGAGGGCAGGAACCCCCGCGCGCCCGTCGTCTTTTCCAGCCTCTAGCCTCTAGCCTCTAGCCTCTAGCCTCTAGCCTCTAGCCTCTAGAACGCCTCGACCGTCTCCTCGATCCGGATGTCCCGCTTCGCCAGTTCGTTGATGAAGTAGGTGTAACCTTCACCGCAGACGGCGTCCTCGGGGGCGACGATGCCCTTGGCCGCGACCATGCCCTTGCCGACCATGACGGCGCCGATCGCCGCCGAGTACCCGGTGACGCGGCCCATCGCCGACACCTTGTTGACGGTGTCGGCTTCATCCCACAGGAAGTAGGAGATCTTCGTCCGCTTGCCGTCCTTCATGCCGACGACGGTGTTGTACATGACGCAGACGTCGGTCTCGCCGGGCTGGGCGCGGAGGCGGGGCTCGATGCGGGCGAGCAGCAGCTCCCGGGGCACCACCTTCACGCCGTTGATCTCGACCGGGTCGAGGTCGAGCATGCCGCATTCCTTGAGCGTCTGGACGCCGTCCCAGTGTCCCGGCCAGCGCACGGTCTTCTCGGAGAACTCCCGCAGGCCCGGCCGTGTGTAGATGAAGCTCGGCATGCCGGGGGTGATGGCGCACTCGAGGGCTTCGTGCCGGCCGAACTTGTCGAACAGGAAGGTCTCCCGGCCCGTGGACGCGTCCACTTCGGTGATCCGGCCATCCTGCAGGACGTTCACCTTGATGACGTACTCGCGCAGCACGTGCGAGAAGGCCCAGGTGATCATGTAGCGCAGCGGGTGGCGGGCGGCGGCCTCCTTGGCCGGAATGCCGCCGACGCGGGCGACGACCGACTCGGCCGTGTCGAGCTTGCGGATGCCCTCGCCGCACGTGATGTTGCTCATGCCCGGCGCGAAGCCGATGCCGTCCATGAACGTCACGTGGTTCTGCACGGCGGTCTCGTGAATCCAGTCGCCGTAGCCGTTCAGCGTCATGCCGGCCGGCAGCTGCAGGCCCTCGACCTCGTAGGTGTCGGGGCGGAGGTGGTATTCCTCGAGGATGTCCACGAAGTTGAAGCCGCAGCGCACCGCGGCGTCCACCACCATGTAGCTCGTACGGCGGTCCGGCAGGGTGTTGATGCCCACGTCGTACTGCTTCATCAGGGCCGTGAGTTCGTCCTTCTTGCTCACGTCCACCTGGTGGGTGACGACCTTGGGGCTCTTGAGCCAGGCCCGGGCGTTCTCCAGGGCGCCGTGGCTGCGATCCGCCAGGCCGACCACCGTCACATCGTCCGACCGCACGAGGTCGAAGCCCACCGTCGAGCCCATCTTGCCGCCGCCGCCGAAGACCAGCACTTTCATACGATGACTCCCCGCGCCCCCGTCGGGCGCCACGAAGATGAATCGGGATGATGGCTGCCTGCCCGCCCGGCGCAGGGCCGGGCTCGCGCTCCAACTCGTCCGAGTGTGGACGGGGAAACCGGGGGGACCTCGACCGGGGCAAGCCGCCCTCGGCGGGCGGTCCTGCAAGCAGGCGAACACACCATTATACCTTGCGGGGCAGGGCTTCAGCCCTGCCGCTCGCACGTCCGGCTGAAGCCGGACGCCACGACGGACCGACTCTTGCTGAAGCCGGACGCCACGACGGACCGACTCTTGCTGGAGCTGGAGTCGATGACCAGCGTGGAGACGGTGAACTTCGGAAAGACGGCCGAAAACCGCGCGTGCGCGGAACTGGAGCGGCAGGGGTACGCAATTCTTGCGCGCCGCTACCGGACCAGACTGGGCGAAATCGACATCGTGGCGCGGGATGGGGCGACGGTCGTGTTCGTCGAGGTCAAGGCGCGGCGCAGCCGCGCGTGCGGGCACCCGGCCGAGGCGGTGACGCCGTGGAAACAACGGCGCATCGCGATGATGGCCACCGACTACCTGACCCGGCAGCGGCTGCACGAGGCCGCCTGCCGGTTTGACGTGGTGGCCATCTCCGGCGACGGCGACGGATCCCAGGGCATCGAGGTCATCCGTTCGGCATTCTGGGCTGATGACTAGGGCGTCCCGCCTGGGCTACCATAGGAGTCTCGGTGGCCCGCAGGCGTGCGCCGGGCGCCTCGTGATGCTTGAAGGCCGGCGTGCCGATGTGGTACCGTAGTACTTCGTTGAGCGGGAATAACTCAGTGGTAGAGTGCGACCTTGCCAAGGTCGAAGTCGCGGGTTCGAATCCCGTTTCCCGCTCCACCTTCCTCTCTGTTCCGATAGCGTTTTCCTGACAGGGCGCCGTAGCCAAGTGGTAAGGCAGAGGTCTGCAAAACCTCCATTCTCCGGTTCAAATCCGGACGGCGCCTCCACACTTCTCCCCGTCATCGCATTGTCCTGACCCCTGTCGCGCCAAGGCTGCCGCGCGTGCCTGCGGGACGTGTTGGGCCATTCGCTTGACGGTGACGCCGGGCACGCCGATATTGTCCTGAGGAGGTGCTGTCCATGCGCGTCACCGTCATCGCCGTCGTCGCGTGTTGTGCGGGGCTGGTCGCCGGCGGCGCTCAGGCGCAGAGCGTGGGCGGCGGCCTCAAGGCGGGAGTGGCCTTCGGCGACGTCCCGAAGATCACGGAGGAACTCGAGGCCGAGACCGGCACGGGCACGTCGGTGCGAACAGGCTTCGCGGCAGGCGGGTTCCTGGCCATCCGGTTCTCGAACGGGTTCTCGATTCAGCCCGAGGTGCTCTACACGCAGAAGGGCGTGTCGCTCGACTTCTCCGAGGGCGGCGTGCGCGGCGACTGGAAGCTCGCGGTGGACTGCATCGACATTCCCGTGCTCGCACGTTACACCTTCGGCAAGGTCGTGCGCGGGTACGTCTTCGCCGGGCCGTCGTTCGACATCACGATGAGTGCGACGATGAAGTCGAACATCCTGGGCGAGCAGGACGACGAAGACATCTCGGATGAGGTTGAGGACCTCGAGGTGGCGGCGGTCTTCGGGGGCGGCGTGGAATTCGGGCCCCTGCTCATCGAGGCCCGCTGGAGCGAAGGGCTCACCAGCCTGGCGAAGGACGCCGACGCGTCGGTCAAGTCACGGACCTTCCTGATCCTCGGCGGCATCCGCTTCTGACACCCGGCCGCGCGGCCGTGCGGGATGACCGGCGTCCATCCCGCACGGACCTGTTCGTCACGCCTTCCACCTGCCCGTCACCACGCGGGGCGTATCCTTCCCGAGACTATCACTCACGTACGCTACCCGAGGGGTCGCTGCGGACGTTACACTGTCTTTGCATCCTTCGGGCGAGGGGCCATGTCGAACAAGCCGGATACGCCGTGACAGACGAATCAGCCGCTGTGCGCGATGGCGCGTCCTACCGTGATCCCTCGGGCACGGTCCTGCACGCGGACGGACGGGTCTTCCGCACCGTGGCCGCCCCGGCCTGGGAGGCCTTCGATGCCGCCCGCGCGTCGGGTCTTCTGGATCGCCTGACCTCGGAGGGCACGGTGGTCCGGTCGTGGGTCCCCGACCCGGCGGACGTCCCTCAGGCCTTGCGGCCGCTGCTGGCGCAGCCGGGCTGGCACCTCATCGAACACGAGCCGGTTCCGTTCATTTCGTATCCCTACGAGTGGCCGTTCTCCCTGCTGAAACGGGCGGCGCTGCACCACCTCGATCTGCAGATCCGCCTGCTGGAGTCGGGCTTCACGCTGTCTGATGCGTCGGCCTACAACGTGCAGTTCCGCGGCACGCGGCCCGTCTTCATCGACCTCCTCTCGCTCGTCCGGTACGTTCCGGGCGCCTACTGGGCCGGGTACCGGCAGTTCTGCGAACAGTTCCTCAACCCGTTGCTGCTCGGGGCCGTCAACGGCGTGGCCCACCACGGGTGGTACCGCGGCGCGCTGGAGGGCATTGCGGTGGAGGATCTCGCGCGGGTCCTGCCGGTGCGTGCTCGATGGTCGTGGCGGACGCAGGTGCACGTCCTCATGCATGCCCGTCTCACCCAACGGGCCCGCCGCGATGCCAGTTCGGGGGCCGGGCCACAGCGCCCGCCAGGGAGGCCCCTGACGAAGGCCGCGCTCGTCTGGATGCTGAGCGGCCTGCGCACATGGATTGCCGGCCTGCGGCCGAAAGGAACCCGGGAGACGGTGTGGGCCGACTATGCCGACCACACGTCGTACACACCCGCCGAGGGTGACGCGAAGCGGGACTTCGTGCGCCGGTACGCCAGCGCTCATCCCGGTGCGACCGTGTTCGACCTGGGCTGCAACACAGGCGACTACGCGGAGGCGGCGCTGGGCGCCGGCGTGGCGCGGGTCATCGGCTTCGATCTGGACCTCGGGGCGCTCGAGGCCGCCGTGGCCCGAAGCACCGCGCGCGGGCTGGACTTCTTGCCGCTCTACGGCGATGCCGCCAACCCCAGTCCGACCCAGGGCTGGGCCCAGGGCGAGCGGCGGGGGCTCGGCGACCGCGCGAATGCCGGGGGCGTGCTGGCCCTGGCATTACTGCACCACCTGGCGATCGGGCGCAACGTCCCGTTGACCAACGCCGTCGACTGGGTGACGTCGCTCGCGCCGTCGGGCGTGCTGGAGTTCGTCCCGAAGCCGGATCCCATGGTGCAGCGCATGCTGGCCAACCGGGAGGACATCTTCCCGGACTACAGCGAGGAGTCCTGCCGCCGGGCCCTGCGCGCCAGACACCGTATTGTCCGGGCCGAGGTGGTGTCAGGCTCCGGGCGCGTGCTGTTCGAATACCGCCGCTGACGCGGCGTCTGAACGGGCGGCCGGAGGCCGCGTTGGAGACCGGAGGGTCATCACGGTGAAGCCGTCAACGCTCGTGCTCGCATCAATCGGGATCGTCCTCGCGGTGCCCGGGACCGCATCCGCCTACCTCGATCCCGGGACCGGCAGCATGCTCCTGCAGGGGGCCATCGCCTTCGTGGCGGCGCTCGTGGCCGGCGTGGGCATGCGCTGGCAGGCCATCAAGAACTGGTTCCTCCGGCGCGGCGGGCGTCAGCAGGGCGGGACGGGTTCAGAGCGCGATCGCCGCTGAAGCCGCGACGGCCTCAGCGCCACGAGACCTCCGCGAGCGCCACGCCGAGCCGCCGATTGTCCCCGGCACTCGGCTTCTGCGTATCGCTGTCCAGCCGGATGGTGGCCCAGCGACCGGATAGCGGGCATCCGTCGAGGGGGATGGTCTTCTCCCACGGTCCCGCCGACAACGTCTCGGTGACCAGCACGCAGTCGTTGAGCCGAACCCCCAGGTGTGCTTGATCGCGACCGGTGAACAGGATCCTGATGGTGAGGGCCTTGAACGGGCGCGTGGGATCGACGGGCACGCGGATGGCCGCCGCCCCGTCGGTCCAGTGGAATCGTGTGTCGCCGGCGCGCTCTTCGCGGTAGAACCCCTCGTAGATCGCCAGCCGCCTGGCCTGGCTGCCAAACAGGAGGTTCTCTCCGGCGGCCACCCGCAGATCCGTCGGGCGCCCGAACAGACGTCCGGGTTGGGCCGGATCGACCACGAACGCCTGCACGTCGTTGCGGCCGTTGCGCAGGCGATCCGGCGGAATCATCGCCATCCACCGCCGCGTCGCGTGCCACGTCCGGGTGGTCGCGACAAGTTCTCCGTTGACGGCCAGGGCCACATGCGTCGTGTCCGGCGCCGACGATCCTCTGTCCGCAATCGACCCCTTCACCTGGACGGGCAGGGCCGCTGCCGCGACATCGACGTGGTCGAACGCGAACGGCGCGTCGAGGCGGGCCTCGGCGCGTTCGGGCGGCCGAATCTCGAGTGAGTCCAGACGCCGGCCGCTCAGAACCGCCAGGCCGTCAGGCGTCGGCGACGGCCAGGCGGCCGTGCCGAACATCTGCTCCTTCCGGGCCACGATGCGGTCGCGCATCGCGGCGACCGCGGCCGGTGCGAACGTGGCCACTTCCCGCGCGCCGCGGTAGGCGATCCGTTTCTCGGGCCGATCCGTTCCAGGAGAGAGGGGCGAACGGCCATCCACCGGCCACGGCAGGGTGATCCCGAGTACATCGGCGATCAGCGGTGCGATGTCGATGGTTTCCACGTTGCGATCGTCGATGACGCCACGGCCCGGGCCCATGCCGGCGGGCAGCTTCACGATGAACGGGACCGGGAGTATCTCCCCGGCGGTCCGCGGCGTGAAGTCGCGGACGCGGCTGCCCGGCAGGAACGAGAGACCGTGGTCGGCGACGACGATCACGAGCGCCCGGTCGTAGAGTCCGGTCTGAACGAGACGATCGCGGAGGCGGCCAATCACCCGATCGGCCAGGCTGGCCTGCAGCAGGTGCCCCTGCTGGTACTGCGCCACGGGCCAGGAGTCTTCGACCCATCCCATCTTCACGATGGCCGGAGGCTCGGCATAGTCCGCCACCGCCTGACCGCTGGGCAGCCACCGCGGCGGGTGATGCGAGACGAGGGTGTGGAGGAAGTAGAACGGCGGCCTGGCGGCGTCCGCGCTGATGCCGTCGATGAACGTATAGGCTTCCGTTCTCGGGTCATCCGCGTCCGCGTCCCTCCAGATGCGCTTGAAGCCGCTGACATCATCCTGGCCGAAACGGCCCCAGTCCTGCGTCAGGTCCGGGAGGCCGATCCGGCCGGCCGGCGGCAGGAAGAGGTGCGCGGCCAGCACGCGCACGTCAGCGAGCGCCGCAGCCTGCCGGCGCACGAACGGCTGCCGCGTGCGGCCGGACAGGGCAGCCGGACACAAGGCGGTGAGCGCCTCGCGCGCGTGCACCTCGTGGCTCTCGCCAAGCGCCGTGAAGAGCGAGTTCGGATGATCGCCGGGCGTGGGCACGGTGCCCGGCTTCGGGAAACGTCCGGTGATGATGGCGGGCAGCGCCCAGCGGGTGTAGTCGCTGACAGCGGTGGCGTTGCGGTACCAGATGCCGTCGGCGGCCAGCGACGCGAAGTTCGGGTACGGGGCCGCAGCGATGCGGCCGCTGCCATCCATCAGTGTCGTCAGGGGGAGCTCATCGAAGACGACCAGCACGACGGGCACCTGGTGGCCTGCGTCCAGGACGGCCGCCGCAGGGGCGCCCGCCCGGAGCAGGGCCCGGCCCGCATCGCTCATCAGGAAGGTCCCGGGGACGATGAGCACGGCCGCGCCCATCACCAGCACCATGGCACGGATGAACGGGATGTGCACCCAGAGCAGGCCTGCCGCGGCACCTGCCGCGGCGGCGAGGCCGGCCGTGGCACTCCACGACTCGATGCCGGCGCGGTATCCGGCCTGGATCGCGAGGACCGCCGAGAGGAGGCCCACCAGCCCGGCGGTGAGCCGCGCGGCCGCGCGTGGGCCGATGGCGGCTCCCAGTCCGAGGAGTGCCGCCAGCACCACCGGGCCTGCGAGGACGAGCTGCGAGGCGAGAGCGGCGAGATCGATGGCGTCAAAGTCGTGGACGACGAAGAACTCGGGTGCCCGCCCAAGGACGTCCAGGAGGGGCTGCGCAACCGCGAGCGTCCAGAGACCGGCGACCGGGAGGACGCCGCCGATCCAGGCCTTGATCCGAGGGGCTGCCATGCAGCCACGCTAGCACAGGACGGCACGTCAGGCAGGAGTTGAGAAGCCCGATCAGGAATGAGTATCCATCGGGGCACAGGCAGCGGCGGCTGTTAACCGTTCGGTGGGTGCCGCGTATTGGCGGATGAGGAGCACCGTGCCGATGCTGAACACCACTACCCGCTGCCTGCGGACCCTGCTGGTCGCGGCTGCCGTGACTGTTGCAGGGGCGCCGCAGCCGTCGATGGCCCAGGACGCTCCGATCCGGAAAGCCGGCCGCGGCGTGCAGGTGGCCCAGGTGCCTGATGCCGATCGGGCAGCCGCCGACGTGCCCGTCGATGAGCCTTCCGCCGACCAGACGCGCGAGGAGCTGTACCAGCTGCTCGACAAGTACCCCCCGGTCGTCGGCCGCGTGTTCAAGCTCGAGCCGGCGCTGATGACCAACGAAGCCTACGTGTCGGCGTATCCCGGTCTGGCGGCGTTCCTCGATCGTCACCCGGAGGTGGCGCGCAACGCCGCCTTCTTCCTCGAGCGGATCCCGATTGCCGCCGGCGGATCGTGGGAATGGGACCGTGCCATGCAGGAGCGGCGGCAGACGCAGGAAGTGCTCGCGGGCATCGCGGCGTTCTTCGTCTTCCTGGTGGTCACCAGCGTCGTGGTCTGGCTGGTGCGGACCGTCATCGAGCACCGGCGGTGGAACCGCGTGTCCAAGACGCAGTTCGACGTCCACAACAAGCTGCTCGAGCGGTTCTCGACCACCGATGAGCTGCTGGCCTACATCCAGACGCCCGTGGGGCGCCGCTTCCTCGAATCGGGTCCGGCGCCGGTTCCCGGGGAGTCGAGGCCCGTCGGGGCGCCGTTCTCGCGTATCCTGTGGTCGGTGCAGGTGGGGACCGTGCTGCTGGCCGCTTCGGCCGGGTTGCTGTTCCTCAGCGCGAAGACCGACGCCGATCCGTCCCTGTTCTTCATGGTGTTCGGCGTGATCGCGCTCGCGATTGGCGTGGGGTTCATCGGGTCGGGCGGGGCTGCCTGGCTCGTGGCCGCGCGCCTGGGCCTGATCGACCGCCGGGACAGCCACGATGCGTGACGTGACCGCCCTTCACGTTGACGAACTCGAGTCGGATGCCGACGCGGCGGCTGGCGTGTGGTCGATGGACGAAGCGGCGTTCCGCCTGTTCTACGACCGCACGGCCCGACCGCTCTGGGCCTACCTGTCACGGATGACCGGTAACGCGGACCTGGCCGACGACCTCCTGCAGGAGTCCTACTACCGGTTCCTGCGCGCGGGTCCCGCGTGCGAAGACGAGTCGCACCAGCGCCATTACCTGTTCCGGATCGCCACCAACCTGGTCCGCGACGGCGCCCGGCGCCGGGCGTGCCGGCCGGTGTTCTCCGCCCACGATGAGGGCGAACTGCCCGGGGACCGCACGCTCGCCCAGCGGACTGAGAGCCGGGCCGACCTGCGAGGGGCACTGGCTCGCCTGAAACCACGCGACCGGCAGTTGTTGTGGCTGGCGTACGCCCAGGGGGCGACGCACCAGGAGATTGGTGCGGTGCTGGGGCTGCGCGCGGGCAGCATCAAGCCGCTGCTCTTCAGGGCGCGCCGGCGTCTGGCGGCGCTGCTGCGGACGGTCGGGTACGGGGGAGGGGACTGTGGCTGATCGCGAGTGTCCGTTCGAGGCCTCGTTGCTCGACGCGCTGCAGGGGGCCGGGTGGCCCGCCGAGGAGACCGGTCTCCGGGCGCACGTGCAGAACTGCGAGCAGTGCGCCGGGCTGCTCGCTGCCGCGGCCCCCCTGCTGGAGGAGGGGCGCCAGGCCAGCGCCGAGGCGCGCGTGCCGCCGGCGGCTGCGATGTGGTGGCGCCTGCGCCTGCGGGCGCGCCGTGAGGCGGCCGCGGACGCCGTGCGACCGATCGCGGCCTATCAGTGGCTGGCGCTGGCGGGCGGCACCGGGCTGCTGGTGTCGGCCGCCAGCGTTGTCTCGCCGGCGGTCCGCGCCTTTGGCGCCTGGCTGTGGCGGGCGGGGCTCGCGGCGGCGGGCGTGCCGATGCACGTCACCGGCAGCGACGCGCCGATGCTGGGCGCGTTGGGACTCGTGGCCCTGTCGGCGGCCCTCTTCGTGGCCGTGATGGCCCCGTTGGCGCTCTACCTCACGGGCCGGGACTGAAACAGGGCGTCACCCGCGCCGGACCGGCGGCATCGGCACGGGGCCGTCCTTGCCGGGCATTGGGGGATAGTCCGGCCTGGCGAACCCGGTGACCAGGTCCGCGATCTTCACCGGCTGGCCCGACTCGAAGCCCTGGTTCGCCGCGATGCCCACCAGGCAGGATGCGGCTCCGCCGCGCTCGTCCGAGCGGCGCTGGTACGCGTCTGCGGGCGGATCGGGCAGGAAGATGTCCCCCAGCATCACGTCGTCGCCCCCGCCGTGGCCGCCCTCGCCGGTCCACGGCGTGATGGTGCGGGCCTCGCCGCGCAGCGGGATGAGGCGGGTCTGCACGCCGTCGTCGGCGATCCCGCCCTGGACGGTGTTGGTGCCGCTGACGTAGATCTGCTCGACGATCGTGTGCTCGAGCCGGCCCTTCGTGCCGTTGAACGCCACGGTGTAGCCCTCCCAGGCGTTGAACGCGTTGAGCGAGTAGCTGAGCGTCGCGCCGGTGTCGTAGGCCACGATGACGTTCATCGTGTCCTCGATGTCGATGTCGGGCCTGAAGACGCACCGATCGCGGAAGTAACCATCGTGGTGCTCCTGGTCCAGGTACAGGGCCTTCAGGCCGGGGTTGGCGGCCAGGTCCATGCGGAAGGTGCACGCGGCGCCCTCGGGGCAGGTGCGGCAGCGTTCGTGATGCGACTGCAGCCCCAGGCGCTTCGCCATGGCCGGCGTGTAGAACTCCCGCTTGCCGACCGCGTTGACGGACACCGGCACCGCGCTCAACCACCAGTTCACGAGATCGAAGTGGTGCGACGCCTTGTGGATCATCAGGCCGCCTGAGTTGCGCTTCTGGCTGTGCCAGCGCCGGAAGTAATCCGTGCCGTGCATCGTGTTGAGCAGCCAGTGGAAGTCCACCGACAGCACGTCACCGATCTCGCCCCGCTGCAGGAGGTCCTTCACCTGCGTGCGCGGCGGCGAATAGCGGTAGTTGAACGTCACCCGCACCTGGCGGCCCGTCCGGCGGCGCGCATCGAGGATGCGCTGGACCTTGCCGGCGGTGGTCGTCATCGGCTTCTCGGTGATGACGTCGCAGCCGCCCTCGAGGGCCCGGACGATGTAGTCGTCGTGGGTGGCGTCGACCGTGGTCACGATGACTGCGTGGGGCTTCGTCTCGCGGAGCATCCGATCGAAGTCGGCCGCGGGATAGCCAGGCACCGCGGCCCCCCGGTCGGCGCAGGCCTTCCGCGACAGCTCCAGGCGGCCGGGATTGCTGTCGCACAGCCCGACCAGTTCGGCGTGCGCGGCGTACCGTCCGAGGAGGGCCGAGCGGTACATGCTGTGACGGGACCCGAGCCCGACAATGGCATACCGCCGGCGCGCGGAGGTGCCCTGCGAGGCCAGGGCCGCCGGCGCGACGGCCAGGCCGAGACCCGCGGCCGACGCGGTCTTCACGAAGGTGCGGCGATCGACAGAAGCGGGGGCGGCGGGCGAGTCTGAGAGCGGCGTCATGAAGAGCCTCCAGGGCGACGAGCGTGCCTGCGCCCGTATGCTACCGCACCTGCGGTCACCGGTGGGATAATCGCGGTGCCCCCGCAGGGAGGTGCCCATGCCCGCCCGCGTTTCGGCGCGCCCCATCCAGGACATCGCTGCGGATCTCGGCCTCACGCCGGATCAGATCATCCCGTACGGCCGCGACAAGGCGAAGGTGCCGCTGGCCGCTCTCGAGAGCGGCCGGCCGCCCGGCCGCCTGGTCCTCGTGTCGGCGATTACGCCTACGGACGCTGGCGAAGGCAAGACCACCACGTCGATTGGCCTGGCACAGGGACTGGCGCGGACCGGACGGCGCGTGTGCCTGGCGCTGCGCGAGCCGTCGCTCGGCCCGACCTTCGGACAGAAGGGCGGCGCCACCGGCGGCGGCCTGGCGCGGGTGGTGCCCGAGAGCGATATCAATCTGCACTTCACCGGCGACTTCCACGCGATCGGTGCCGCCCACAATCTGCTGGCGGCCATGCTCGACAACCACATCCACCACGGCAACGCGCTGCGCATCGACCCGCGCCGCGTCCTGTGGCGGCGCGTCATCGACATGAACGACCGCGCGTTGCGCCACGTCGTCATCGGCCTCGGCGGGGTGCTCGAAGGCGTTCCCCGCGAGACCGGGTTCGACATCACCCCGGCGTCCGAAGTGATGGCCGCCCTGTGCCTGGCGGACGGGTACGACGATCTGCGCGCGCGGCTGGCGCGGATCGTGGTGGCCCTGAGCCTCGACCGCGCGGCGGTGACGGCCGCCGACCTTCGGGCCGTCGGCGCGATGATGGTGCTGCTGAAGGACGCCATGCTGCCGAACCTCGTGCAGACGGCCGACGGCGTGCCGGCGCTCATCCATGGCGGGCCGTTCGCCAACATCGCCCATGGCTGCAACTCGGTGGTGGCCACCCGCCTCGCCCTGGCTCGGGCAGACTGGGCGGTGACCGAGGCGGGGTTCGGCTTCGACCTGGGGGCCGAGAAGTTCTTCGACATCAAGTGCGTTTCGGCGGGCCTCGACACGGCGGCGGTCGTCCTGGTGGCGACCGTGCGGGCCCTCAAACTCCACGGCGGGGCCGCGAAGTCCAGCCTGGCGGCGCCCAATCCCGGCGCGGTCGAACGGGGACTGCCGAACCTGGCGAAACACGTTGAGAGCATCCGGCTGTTCGGCGAGCCGCCCATCGTGGCGTTGAACCACTTTGCGACTGACAGCCCGGATGAAGTGGCGGTGGTGCGCCGCTGGTGCGAGAGCGCCGGCGTGCCCTTCGCGCTGTCGCGGGTGTTCGAGTCGGGTGCCGACGGCGGTGTGGAACTGGCCGAGACCGTCGTGGCGCACGCCGAACGCCACACCAGGCCGTTCACGCCCTTGTACCGCTGGGGCGATCCGGTGCCGGCGAAGATGGCGGCCGTGGCCCGGGCGATGTACGGCGCCGCCGACGTCACGTGGACGCGGGACGCCCAGCGCGCGCTTGCGCAGATCGAGGCCCTGGGCTTCGGCGGCCTGCCGTTGTGCATCGCCAAGACGCAGAAGTCGTTGTCGGACGATCCGCAGGTGGTGGGCCGGCCCGAGGACTTCGAGATCACCGTCCGCGACGTGATTCTGGCTGCCGGCGCGGGCTACGTCGTGCCGCTGCTCGGTGACATCATGCGGATGCCCGGATTGCCGGCGTCGCCGCAGGCGGAACGGATGGACCTGGTGGACGGGGACGTCGTGCACAGCGCGCCGGGCACGGGATCCACGGCCCACGCGCCCGCCTGACCGGGCCTGTGGTATCCTCCCGGCCGGTCCGGATGCCCCGCACCCGCACGAGGGAGACGCACATGATCATGCGCAGGACACGTTGGCTGGTGGGAGTGGCCGTGGTCGCCCTGGCCCTGTCGGTCTCCGGCCCGTCGGGGAGCCGTGTGCAGGCCCAGGGGACCATCACGTCCCCCGAGCAGTTCTTCGGCTTCCAGATGGGCGCCGACCGCAAGCTGGTCCGTTGGGACAAGGCGGTCGAGTACTACCGGTTGCTGGAGAAGCAGAGCGGCGGCCGGATCAAGGTGATCGACATGGGGCCCACCGAGATGGGCAACCCGTTCCTGCTGGTCATTGTGACGTCGCCGGCCAACCAGGCCCGCCTGGAGGCCCTGCGCCAGATGAACCTCCGGCTGAGCGATCCCCGTGGCGTGCCCGAGGCGGAGATCCGGAAGATCGTCGCCGACGGCCGCGTGGTCATCTGCCAGACGATGAGCATGCACGCCAGCGAGGTGGGGGGCGTGCAGATGGCCCCGGAGCTGACCTACGACCTCGTGTCGCGGACCGACGTCGAGGCGCAGCGCATCCTCGACAACGTGATCTACCTGGAGATCCCGTCGTTCAATCCCGACGGCGCGATCATGATCCACGACTTCTACATGAAGTACGTCGGCACCCCGTACGAAGGGGCGTCGCTGCCGTGGCTCTACAACAAGTACATCGGGCACGACAACAACCGCGACGCCCTGACAATGAACATGAAGGAGTCGCAGTACGTCGGGAAGCTCATGTTCGTCGACTGGAAACCCCAGGCCTACGTGGACCATCACCACATGGGGCCCTACGGGGCACGCATCTACGTGCCGCCGTACGCGGAGCCCATCCGGCCCCTGGCCGACCCGCTCGTGTGGCGCGAGATGCAGTGGTACGGTGGCCACATCGCCTACAAGGAAGAGGAGGCCGGCCTGTCGGGCGTGTCGAACGCGTCGCAGTACTCCGGCTGGGGCCACTTCGGGTTCCACTGGATTACGCCATTCCACAATATCGCCGGCATGCTGACCGAGTCGGCGAGCGTGCGCCTGGCGACGCCGCTCTACATCGACCCGAGCCAGCTGGCTGGCGGCGCGCGGGCCCTGGAGACCTACAAGGAGCAGATGAACTTCCCGAATCCCTGGCCCGGCGGCTGGTGGACGCTGCGGGGGATCGTCGAACGCCAGAAGGTCTCGGCGTGGGCCACCCTCGACCTGGCCGCGCGCAACCGCGAGACCGTGCTGTGGAACGCCTACCTCAAGGCGAAACGTCAGACCGAGCGCGGCGCGGCGGGGACCCCCGTCGCGTACGCGCTATCGGCCGCACAGCACGACCCGTTGACGCTCACCAAACTGGTCAACACGCTGATGGCCCACGGCATCGAGGTGCTGCAGTCGGCGAAGGGGTTCACGGCGGCGGGAACGGTCTATCCGGCGGGGTCCTTCTACGTGCCGCTGGCGCAGCCCAAGATGGGGCTCGTCCGTTACCTGCTCGGCGAGACGCATTACCCGGACAACGAACACACGCGGCGGCAGGATGGCACGCCGATCCGGCCGTACGACATGGGGCAGGACGTGCTGGCCGAGTTCATGGGCATCACGGCCGATCCACTCGCCGCGGCGGTGACGGCCGACCTGACGAAGGTGGCCGCGCCCATCGTCCGGGTCGGCACGGTGGCGCCGAAGGCGCCCCATGGCTACGTGCTCGACGGGCGCCTCAACGACAGTTTCCGGGCCGTGAACCTGCTGTGGGACGCGGGCGTGGCTGTCCGCCGCGTCAGCGCGGCCGGCGCCGGACTCAAGCCCGGCGACTGGCTGGTGCCGGCGTCTGCTGCCGGTCCCGCGGCCGATGTCGCCCGCAGGACCGGGGTGGACTTCGCCGCCCTGGCGTCGAACGTCACGCAGGGGGCCCGGGAGACGACGCGGCTGCGGGTGGGCATGTACCAGCGGTACCGCGGCGGCAACATGGACGAGGGCTGGACGCGCTGGCTGTTCGAGCAGTTCGGTTTCCCGTTCACCCAGGTCTACGATGCCGAGATCAAGGCCGGCAACCTGCGGGCGAAGTACGACGTCTTCATCTTCGCCGACGACTCCACGGGCACGATCACCGGCGAGGGTGGCGGCGGGGGCGAATTTGGCCGGGCGTCGTACGCGGCGGTTCCGGACACGACGCCGCCCGAGTACCGCAGCGGCATCGGCGCCGACGGCGTCACCGCCATCAAGGACTTCGTCCAGAAGGGCGGCACGCTGGTGACCCTGGGAGGGGCCACGGACTTCGCCATCACGAGGTTCGGCCTGCCGGTCCGCAACGCGGTGGCGGGACTCAGCACGAAAGAGTTCTTCGTGCCCGGCTCGACCCTGCGCGTGCGCATCGACAACACCCATCCGCTGGCGTGGGGCATGCCGGCGGAGGGCCTGGTGCTGTTCCACTACAGCCCGGCCTTCGACGTGGTGGCCACGGACTTCAACCACCGCAACGAGATCATCGTCCGCTACGCGGATCGCGACGTGGAGCGGAGCGGGTGGCTGAACGGGGAGCGGTACGTCGCCCGGAAGACGGCGATGGCGTCGATCGGCTACGGCGACGGGCGGGTGGTGCTGATCGGATTCCGGACCCAGAACCGGGCCCAGACCCACGGGACGTTCAAGTTCCTGTTCAACGCCCTCGTGAAGTAACAAGCAATCCCGGATTGATTTATGCATCGAGTTGCATAAATCAATCCGGGATTGGTTCATTCAGTCGACGATGAACAACGTCGCGCCGGTGGCCGTCCGCGACCGGTGCGACGAGGCCCCGTCGGCCACCTGGTAACTCTGGCCGGGCTTCAGCACGAAGGTCTGTCCGTCCTTGAGCTCGGTGACCAGTTCGCCCTCCAGCACCAGCAGCACGTGGCCGCGCTCGCACCAGTGGTCGGCCAGATAACCCGCCGAGTACTCCACCATGCGCACGCGGATGTTGCCCAGCTCCACCGTGCGCCAGTACGCGACCCCCGATTCTCCGGGATGAGTGGCGGGTTGGATGCGGCTCCAGTCCGTGACGCCGAACGGGACATCGCTGATCTTCACGATCTGGCTCCCGGCCCACGCGTGACGCGGGCTTCTTCCTACTTGACTAGTTTCTTCAGCTCGGCCACGGCGGCTTCGAGTTGCTGGTCCTTGCCCGTGATCACCACGGCGGGCTCGTTCATCACCTTCACGTCGGGTTCGGTCTGGAGGTTCTCCAGGTACTTGCCCGTGGTCGAGTCCTTGACGCCCATGCCCGGGACGCCCCAGCGGATGCCGTCCTGGAGGCCCTCCCAGCCGGCAAACGTGCAGGTGCCCGGCACGGGCATGCCCACCAGCGGACCCAGCTTCAGCATCTTGTACATGTAGGCGTAGCAGTGGCCGTCGCTGTAGTTGGCCTCGTTGGCCAGCGAGACGCTGGGCTTGGTCCACCGGAAGTTCGGTTCGAACCCGGTGCTGCGGGTGTCCGTGGTGTAGTCGAAGAACTGCTTGCCGCTCAGGAACATCGCGAGGTCGGCCACGAGGTCACCGCCGCCGTTGAAACGCGTGTCCACGACGAGCCCCTTGCGGGTGGGGTACTTCCCGAGCACCTCTTCGAAGGCCGTGCGGTACGCACCGTCGTTCATGCCGGGCACGTGGATGTAGCCGAACTGTCCGCCGCTGAGCCGCTCGACCTCGGCCTGATTCTTCCGGACCCAGCGGGTGTAGAGCAGCCGGTTCTCTTCCGCGAGCGTGATCGGCTTGGCGACAATCTCCCGCTTCGTGCCCTCCTCGACCAGGCCGACGAGTACCCGCTTGCCGGCCTTGCGGTTCAGGAACTGCGCGATGTCGGTGGCGGGCGAAATGACCTGCCCGTCGAGGGACTCGATGATGGCGCCGGGCTTCACCGACATGCCGGCCTTGTCGAGGGGGCCGTCCTTGATGACCTCGGCCACCTTCGCGCCGGCACCCGACCACTGCGGATCGTAGAACACCCCCAGGGCCGCCGTGGCATCGTCGGTGGGCGACGACGCGCCGTAGCTGGCCCCGCTGTGGCTGATGTTCAGCTCGCCCAGCATCTCGCTGAGCATTTCGGCGAACTCGTGGTTGTTGCTGATGTGGGGCAGGTACCTGGCGTAGAGCGGCCGGATGCCGGCCCAGTCCACCCCGTGGTAGCCCGCCGTGTAGAACGTGTCGCGGGTGCGGCGCCAGACGTGCTCGAACATCGCGGCACGCTCGGCTTCGGTGTCAGCCACCACCTCGCTGCTGAAGCTCACGCTCTCGCGCTTCGCGCCGGCCGGGTCGATCTTCGCGATGGCGCCGTCGGAGAGCAGGAAGATGTTCTTCTGGTCCTTGTCCCACTCCATCGCCCCGCCCGGGCTGCTGAGCGCGAGCAGCATCTTGGTCTCCCGCGTCCGCAGGTTCGTGGACCAGAGGTTGGCGTTGCGCTCGAAGCGGGCCAGGTAGTACAGCGTGTCGCCGTCCTTGCTGATGAGCGCGTCGCTCAGGGCCGACGAGTGAATGGTCAGCCGGGCCTTGCGCACCTCGATGCCGTCGAGGTCGATGACGAGGTCGTCGACCTTGGCGTCCTTGGACGCGTCCTTCTTCTCCTTGTCCGCGTCCGCCTTGGGCTTCTCCTTCTCCTTCTTCTCCTCGGCTTCCTTGACCAGCGCGTACTCCTCCTTGGTGAGGCGGAACCGGTCCCAGGCCTCCTGGGTGAAGAACATCCCGTAGACGTCACGCTGGGCCGCCCCGCTCTGGGCCACCGACTTGAGCCCGTCACGGTTGCTGAACCAGATCATGGCCTTGCCGCCCAGCACCCAGGTGGCCCGTCCATCGTCGAAGCCGCTCAGCGTCAGGTTGGTCACGCCGCCCTTGCCGTCGGCCTTGACGAGGCCGACCTCGCCGGGCGCCAGGCCGGGGATCGCATAGTCGAACAGCAACCACTTGCTGTCGGGGCTCCAGGTGAAGTGCTGGGCGCCGCCGAAGATCTCCCGGTCGGTGAGGAGCGTGCGCACCTGCTTCGACTCGACGTTGAGCACCTTGAGGGTGTGGAGATTCTCGATGAAGGCCAGTTCCTTGCCGTCGGGGGAGTAGACGGGCTGCGTGTGCTGGCCCGCCCCGACCGCGATCGGCGTTTCCCGGATGACCGTGGAGGCGTAGAAATACGGCTCGTCGTCGCGGGTGCGGCGCGCTTCGTACAAGCCCCACCGCCCGCCGCGGCCCGACGCGTAGACGAGCGACTTGCCGTCGGGCGCGAACCCGACGCCACGCTCCTCCTCGGGCGTGGCCGTGATGCGCTTGGTGACGCCGCCCTCGACGCTGGTCACGAAGACGTCGCCGCGGGCGATGAACGCCACTTCCTTGCCGCTCGGCGCCACGGCCATTTCGCGCGCGCCGCCGGTGACGGGGACCACACGATCGCGGTTGGCCTTGGCGTCCACGGCGATCCGGACGTCGACCTTCCGGGGGCTGGCGCCCGGCTTGAGCGTGTAGATCTCGCCGTCGTACCCGAAACAGAGCAGGCCGCTGTCGGATTGGCTGAGGAACCGCACCGGCATCCGCTTGAAGGACGTCACCTGCTGGGGCTTTCCGCCGTCAATCCCCATCTTGTGCACATTGAACGAGCCGCTCTCCTCGCTGAGGTAGTAGACGGCCTTGTCGCCGTCGGCGAAGACGGGCGAGCGATCCTCGCCCGGGAAGCTCGTGAGCTGGCGGTGGGTGCCGGCCTTCAGGTCGTGGATCCAGATGTCACGGGCGATGGCGGAGGTGTGGTGCTTGCGCCAGACGTTCTCGCCGCCCTTCTTGTCGTGATAGAGGAGCCGCTGGCCGTCGCGGCTCAGCTTCACGTCCTCGGCCGGCGTGGTCAGCACCTGGATCGGACGTCCGCCAGCCGCAGGCACCTGATAGAGTTCCGGCTGCGAACCGGTGGGGTAGAGGCGGTTGGCCGCCGTGTCCATCCGGGCCGCGCCGAATACCACGCCCTTGTCATCGGTCGTGAAGGTGTAGGGGTACTCCGCGGCCGAGTGATACGTGAGCCGGGTCGCTTCCCCGCCCTCGGCTGGCATCACGAAGACGTCGAAGTTGCCGTACCGGTCGCTGGCGAAGGCGATCCGCCGGCCGTCCCGGCTCCACACGGGCATGAAGTCGTGGGCCTGATGCTGGGTCAACGGCGTGGCCGGGCCCCCGGCGGCGCTCACCCGATACAGGTCGCCGCGGTAGGTGAACACGATGGCGCTGCCGTCGGGCGAGATGGACGGGTACCGCAGCCAGGTGGCGGTGGATTGGGCATCAGGGCCGGCCGTGGCGGCCAGCAGCAGGCAGAGCAGCGTGAACAGTCGGGTTTTCATAGGTTCGGCGCCTTGCTGGGGCTGCGGGCACACCAGTGCCCGAGAGGGCTGATTGTATGGCTTGGACGACGATTCGGCCAATCCGGTTTGCCGGACCCGCTGAATTCACCCGGGTCCGGCCCGCCGGCGTCAGGGCTGCGGCGCGAGCCAGCGCTTCAGCCACGCGTGCACTTCCCGGTAGAAGTAACGGCTGTTCTCGCCGCGCAGCACCCAGTGGTTCTCGTCGGGGAAGACGATGAGCCGGCTGGGGATCTTCTGGCGCTGGAGGATGCTCCACAACTGGAGCGTGTTGTTGATCGGCACCCGGAAGTCGCGCTCGCCCGCCGTGACCAGCATCGGGGTCTTGAGGGCGGCGGACTTCAGGATCGGGTTCTGCGCCTGCCAGACCGGCGACCCTTCCCACACGGGCCCGCCCATGTTCACCTCGCGACCGTACGTGACGTCGCTCGTCGTCCACTGCGCCACCTGGTCGAACAGGCCGGCATGGCTGACCAGCGCCCGGAAGCGCGTGGTGGTGACCGCCAGCCAGTTCGTGAGATGCCCGCCGTAGCTGGCCCCGCCGGCGGCCAGGCGGGTGCCGTCGATGAACGGGTACTTCTTGAGCGCCTCGTCGACGGCCTCGAGGACTTCCTGCCCGGGAGTGGCGAGGGGATCGCCCTGGATGTTCTGGGCGAATCGTTCCCCGAACCCCGTCGATCCGGTGAAGTTCGTGAGCAGGACGATGTAGCCCGGCTCGGCCAGCAGATGGTAGTTCCAGCGCACCACCCACTGGTCGGCCCACTGGCCGTGGGGCCCGCCGTGGATCACGACGAACAGGGGGTACTTGCGGCCGGCGTCGAAGCCGGGCGGCAGGGCCATGAAACTGTGGATGCGCCGGCCCTGGCTGCTGGTGAACCAGAACTCCCGCAGGGCCGGCAGGTCGATCTCGGCGGCGCGCGCGGTATTGAACGACGACAGGCGGCGCGTGACGCCGGTGGCGAGATCCACGCGCACCAGCTCCGGGGGATTGGTGGCGCTCTCCCAGACGGCGGCCGCGACCGGGGCGCCGACCGGTCCGCCGATGTCGACGGCGCTGTAGCTGCCGAGGGTCAGGGCGCCGACCTCGGTGACGGCGCCGCCGGCCGCGCCGACGGCGAAGAGCTTCTGTCGGCCGGCGTCCTCCGCCAGGAAGTACACCGTCCGGCCATCGGGGGCGACGACAAACGCGCCCACCGATCGATCGAACCCGTCCGTGAGTGACTGCCGGGTGCCGTCCCGTGGCGAGACGCGCATCAGGCGCGACGCGTTGTACGTCCGGTCCGTGGCGGGTTCGAACCGGGCGAACAGGGCAGACGTGGCGGCGTGCACGGCCGGCGCCGCGTAGCTGGCATTGTCCTTCGTCATCCGCGTGACCGTGCCCGTGGCCACGTCCAGCGCGTACAGGGACTGGATCACGTCGGCAAACGCTGCCTGGTCGCGGTTCTCGGTGGCGGCGAAGTAGATGTGCCCGTTGCCCGCCCAGGTGGCGGCGATGCTCTCGCTGCCGCTACCCATCTGGCCGCCCCAGCCCGCGCGGCCGGCCTCCGGGATGCCGGCCAGCAGGTCGCGCGCGACCGCACCGTCCCTCAGTTCCTGGACAAACAGGCTGGGCTTCCGGTCATCGAGCCACCGATCCCAGTTCCGGATCGGGAACCCCTCGTAGACCCGGGCGCTCCACTTGCGTCCCCGCCGCTCGGCCGCCGCCGCGCGGTTGGCGTCGTCGTCTGCCGCGCCGGGAAACACGTCGCTGACGAAGAGCAGTGCGCCACCGTCCGGTCGCCATTGGGGCTGGCGCGCGCCGGTCGACAGGCTGGTGACGCGCTGCGCGTCGCCTCCGCGGGTGAGGTCCAGCACGTAGATCTGCGCGGCCTCATCGCCCTCGCGGCGGGACGCGAACGCGAGCCGCGTGCCATCCGGGCTCCAGGCCGCGCCGCTCTCGGCGGCCTTCGTGGCCGTGAGGCGCCGGCCCGGGGCGCTGCCGTCGGCGGCGAACAGCCAGAGGTCGCTCGACGCGTCCTTCTCGTCGTAGGCCGGTTCAGCGACGGGGACGACCACCCACCGGCCGTCCGGGCTGACGGCCGGGGCGCCCAGCCGTTTGGCCAGGTAGACATCCTCGTGCGTGATGGCCCGGCCGCGGGAGGCCTGGGCCTGGGCGAGGCCGGACCACGACGTGACGAGGGCCAACAGGATGAGTGCGGTGCGCCGCTGCATGGTGGACTCCTTGGAGGAACGGTCGGAGGATGGGAGGCCGGTGCCTGGAGCCATGATACCTGCACTGGGCCCGGCTTGACCGGCGCTGCGGCTGCCAGTACCCTCTGCCTGTCCCGGAGGACCAGATGAACGCTGAACGCCCGTCCTACAGCCAGCCGGACGCCCCGGTGCGGCACGCCTATCCGTTGGCCATCGACCAGGCCGGGTTCGGCACGGCCGTGTCGCTCGTGTCGCGCACGCTGCCCTACGCCCTCGTGCGTTTCGGCATCCTCGTCGGTTTCACACTGGTGACGGTCCTCTGGTTTGCCGCGACGTTCGGCCTCGCCGCCCTGCTCGGCGGTGCGGTGCACCCGTGGATGGGCGTGGGCGCGCTCATCGTCGGCCTCGGGGGGTACGGCTACGCCTGGTTCTTCGTCGTGCGGTACGGCCTGTACCTGCTCCAGGCCGGGCACGTGGCGGTGCTGACCGAACTGGTGACGAGCGGGGAGATTGCCGCGGGCGGCGAGGGCATGTTCGCCTACGGCAAGCGGATCGTCACGGAACGGTTCGGGCAGGTGAACGCCCTGTTCGCCCTCGACCTGCTGATCAAGGGCGTGGTGGCGGCCTTCAACCGCACGCTGAACTTCGTGACGGGGCTGCTGCCGATTCCGGGGCTGCAGTCAGTGATGGGCGTGGTCAACGCCATCGTGCGGGCGGCAACGTCCTATATCGACGAGACGATCTTCTCCTACAACCTGGCGCGCGGCGACGACAACACCTGGCGCAGTTCGAAAGATGCGCTGATCTACTACGCCCAGAACAGCATGGAGATCCTCAAAACGGCGGTGTGGGTCGTCGTGCTCGACAAGGTGCTCACCGTTGTCATCTGGGGCGTGATGCTCGCGCCCGCCTTCCTGATGCTGGCGCTGCTGCCCGAGTCGGCCAAGCCCGGCGGGTTCATCGGCGGCCTGATCATCGCGGCGCTGCTGGCGTCGAACGTCCGGCAGGCGTTCCTGAAGCCCGTGTTCCTCGTGATGGTGATGACGAAGTTCCACGTCCTGGTGCGCAACCAGCCCATCAACCTGGAATGGGATCAGCGCCTGTCGAGCGTGAGCCGGAAGTTCGGCGAGATCAAGGACCGGGCCGTCGGCGGCGCGGTGCCCGTGGCCGGCGGTCGGCCCTGATCAAGGATAGAGCCATGCAGCTGTCTGGACGTTTCCGCGAAGCGGTGGGGTACGCAGCCGACGTGCATGCCGGGCAGGTGCGGAAGGGCACGGGAAGCCCGTACGTGACGCACCTGCTCGAGGTGGCCGCACTGGTGCTGCAGTATGGCGGCACCGAGACGGAAGCCATCGGTGCGTTGCTGCACGACGCCGTCGAGGATCGGGGCGGGCTGCCACGCCTGCGCGAGATCCGCGAACGTTTCGGTGACGAGGTGGCGGCCATCGTCGAGGGCTGCAGCGACAGCCTGGTGGAGGATCCCACCCGCAAGGCGCCGTGGCGCGAACGCAAGGAGGCGTACATCGTGCGCGTCGCGACCGAGGGGCCGTCGGCGCGGACGGTCAGCGCGGCCGACAAGCTGGCCAACGTGCGGGCGTTGCGCGACGACTACCGGGAGGCGGGGGAGATCATCTGGACCCGCTTCAATGGCGGGCGCGAGGGCACCCTCGACTACTACCGCCGCGTGACGGACGCGCTGCTGGCCCACGGCCGGACACCGCTGCTGGACCGACTCGACCGGACCGTCGACGAACTGCTGGATCTCGCGCGCGACCGGCGCCCCGAGCGGCAGGCCTGACGTTCACATGGCCCGGCCGCAGCCGGCCGGGCCTCCCTGTGTCCCCGTCTGTCACATCCCGGCCGTAATCTTGCTCTTGAACAGGACAACGGCATGGAGGTTGACCATGGACCGCACACAGGGCACTCGCGGCGTGATGGCGCAAGTCGTTGATATCGCTCAGGTTACGGTCGGGGGACACCGCCGGAGCGTGCGTGCGGAACCGCACCACGTGTGTCGGGAATGCGGCCAGCGGCGGTCGAGATTCCAGTTCCGGGGCTACGTGAAGGCCGACCGGACGCACACCCTGTGCTTTGAATGTTACCGGAACCTGGTGAACCAGGTCCGGGCCAACCGCCTCTGGGCGCCTGTCTTTCTCACCCCCCTGGCCAGTGCCCTGCCTCAGCCGGCCAGGCTCACGGCCGATCGCGCGGCGTTCTACGACGAGACGCGCCGCCGGCTGCATCGGGCGCAGATTGCCGCCCGCCACGCCGTCGACGGGCTGACGGCTCCGGAAGCCACCGACGTCGGGGCCGGGATGCCCCTGGCGCTCCCGCTGGTGTCGTGAGGTCAGCTGCCGGTTTCGCCGAACGGCAGGCGGCCCTGCAGGCTCCAGTCCATCATCGCGAGTGAGACCGGGCCGTCGCTGAGCGCCGTCTGGGTGTAGTGTTCGTGGGCCTGCTGCAGTTCCTGGACGATCTCCTGGACCAGTTCCTGCGGCTGTTCGACGCGCACCATGTGGCCGTAGCCCAGGATCCAGTTGCGCAGCCACCAGTCGTTGCAGACGTCCAGCTCCATGCGGAGCGCTCCGTCCTCGAGGTCGGTGAACCGCTGGCTCTCGTGGTGAATCCGCTCGCGAATCAAGGGGGCCAGGCTGGGCTCGAACCGCAGGACGACGTGGATGGTGGGCTGTCCGAGATTCGGGCCCATCGATCCGGCAAACGGGTTCTCGGGCAGGGGCCGCGCCAGGGAGAACCGCGTGTCACGCAGCCGCACCTTCCGGACGCGCTGCATGGCGAAGGTGCGGATCTGATCGTACTCGGGGACGAACGCGAAGAGGTACATCGCCCCGTGCGCGTAGGCAATCCGGTACGGGTGCACCAGATAGGTCTTCGTGCGCTGGTGCAGGTTGGAGTGGTAGACCATGTCCACTTCCCGCTGGTCCAGCGTGGCCTGCAGCAGGTCCTCGACGTGCTTCTCGTAGCCGGCCGACTTCCGGACCTTGCCTTCCGGCGGGACGGCCGCCAGGGCGGACGGCAACTGGTCCAGGTACTTCCGCATGACCGGCGGCAGGTCCTTCTCGAAGCGCCCGAACACCGCCTGCAGCGGCGCCTGGAAGGGCAGGCCCGTGAGGACCTCGACCATGCGGCGGCTCAGGTAGAGCGCGCACAGTTCTGACATCGAAAAGCCCAGCTGGCTCAGCTTCGCGAACGGCGGGTCGGTGAGAATCCAGTAGACGCGCGTGTCGCGCGTTTCGTTGGACAGGGGGAACTGCGCTTCCTGGAGCGCCTGCAGGTCGCGGTACACGGTCCGGACCGTGACCCGCCCCATCTCGGCCAGGGTTCTGGCCGTCAGCCCGTGCTTCGAGGCTTCAATGGCGCGGAGCATGTTCCACTGGCGGACGACTTCGGCGTTGCGGGGCATACAGGTTCCCTCGACGCCGCCCAAACTAGCAGACGGGCGGCCGACCGCGCAACCGGAAGGTTTCCGGTAAGATGGGGCAGTTTCCCCAGGAGGTCATCGTGATGCGCAAGTCCGTGTTCGCCGCCGCCTTGCTGATGCTCGTCGCCCTGCCGGCCGCAGCCCAGACCGTGGACGAAGTCGTGGCGAAGAGCTTCGCCGCCATGGGCGGGCTCGAGAAGCTGAAGGCCGTGCAGTCGGTCCGGATGTCCGGGCGGATGGTGCTGGGCCCCGGGATGGAGGCGCCGATCGTGCTCGAACTGAAGCGCCCGAAGTCCATGCGTGTCGACATCTCGATCCAGGGCATGTCGATCGTCCAGGCCTACGACGGCACCACGGGCTGGATGCTGAACCCCATGAGCGGCCGTTCCACCGCCGAGCCCCTGCCCAGCGAGATGATGAAGATGGTCGAGGAGCAGGCGGACATGGATGGCCCCCTGATGGACTACCAGGCGAAGGGGCACTCGGCGGAGTTGCTCGGCAAGGAGAGCGCCGAGGGCACCGAGTGTTACAAAGTGAAGCTGACCGAGAAGGACGGGGACGTCACGGTGTTCTACATCGACACGGAGACCTTCCTGGGCGTGAAGCAGGAGGCGACGCGCACCATCCGCGGGAGCGCGGTCGAGACCGAGACGATCGTGGGCAACTGGAAGGACGTGGGCGGCCTGATGTACCCGCACTCGATCGACGCGGGCCAGAAGGGATCGCCGCAACGCCAGAAGATGACGATCGAGAAGATCGAACTCAACGTGCCCGTGGACGACGCCCGTTTCAAGATGCCGAAGTAGACTCCCGAACCCGATCGACAGGAGGAGGGAAGCCATGCGCGGACGACGTGCGGGCGCCCGGGTCCTCGCGGCTGTGGCGGCCGTCGCGCTGGCGACGGCCGTGCCCGTCTGGGCCCAGGGCGTGAAGGTGGACAGCGAGACCTTTGGCGGGCTGCGGGCGCGGGCCATCGGCCCGGCCGCCATGAGCGGCCGCATCGCCGCGATCGACGCCGTGGCGGGCGAGCGCGTCACCGTGTTTGTCGGCGCCGCGGGCGGCGGGCTCTGGAAGTCCGTGGACGGTGGCGTGGCGTTCAAGCCCGTGTTCGACCGGCACAATCAGTCGATCGGCGCCGTGACCATCGACTCCTCCAACCCGAAGGTCGTCTGGGTGGGCACGGGCGAGACCTGGGTCCGGAACAGCGTGTCGGTTGGCGACGGCGTGTATCGCAGCCAGGACGGGGGCGAGTCGTGGACCCGTCTGGGTCTCGACCGGACCGAGCGGATCGCCCGCATCGCCGTCCATCCGAAGGACGGCAACGTCGTCTACGTGTGCGCCCTGGGCGCCCTCTTTGCCGATGCCCCCGATCGCGGTGTCTATCGGACCTCCGACGCGGGCCGGACGTGGCAGCAGGTGCTCACGGTGGCTCCGGACACCGGCTGCGCGGACCTGGCCCTGGACCCCCGCGATCCGGGCGTGGTGTTCGCGGCCATGTGGCAGGTGCGGCGCTGGCCGTGGTACTTCACGTCAGGCGGGCCGAAGAGCGGACTCTACCGCAGCGGCGACGGCGGCGCCACGTGGACGCGGCTGTCACGCGGCCTGCCCGGGGAGGCCCTGGGCCGGATCAGCATCGCCGTGTCGCCCGTCACGCCGGGCCTGGTGTTCGCCACCGTTGAAGCCAGGCAGACGAAGCTCTACCGATCGGACGACCGGGGGGACTCCTGGGTCGCGGTGGGCGACAGTTCGGCCGTGACCACGCGGCCCTTCTACTACTCGCGGCTCGTCGCGGACCCGGTTCATGCCGACCGGCTCTACAAGATGGGCCAGACGGCCGGCGCCAGCGAGGACGGCGGCCGCACGTTCAGCGCGCTCGGGAGCGGCGGCCTGTTCGGGCCCAGCTACCACAGTGATGTGCACGACATCTGGGTCAACCCGGAGAACCCCGAGCACCTGATCATCGGGACCGACGGCGGCGTGTACGTGTCCTACAACCGGGGCAACACGTTCCGGTTCGTCGGCAGCCTGCCCGTGTCGCAGTTCTACCACGTCAGCGTGGACATGGCGTCGCCCTACAACGTCTACGGCGGCCTCCAGGACAACAGCACCTGGTACGGGCCCTCGCGGCGGGCCGGCGGCATCGGCAACAAGCACTGGCACTCGCTCACGGGCGGCGACGGGTTCTGGGCGTTCGTCGATCCGACGGACCCCGACGTCGTCTACAACGAGTACCAGGGCGGCAACCTGTTCCGCATCCGCAAGTCGACGCTCGAGGCCAAGGACATCAAGCCGTCGCCCCGGGCGGGTGAGCCGAAGTTCCGCTTCAACTGGAACACGCCCATCCACCTGAGCCCGAACGATCCCGGCACCCTCTACTACGCCGCGCAGTTCCTCTTCCGGTCGCGAGATCGCGGCGAGTCCTGGGAACGGCTGTCGCCGGACCTGACGACGAACGACCCGCAGAAGCAGCAGCAGGCCACTACCGGCGGGCTGACGCTGGACAACTCGACGGCGGAGAACCACTGCACCATCTTCGCGATCGCCGAGTCGCCCCGGAACCGGGACGTCCTCTGGGTGGGCACCGACGATGGCAACCTGCAGGTGAGCCGGGATGGCGGGATAACGTGGACCAACGTGGCCGGGAGGCTGCCGGGCGTGCCCCCGCAGACGTGGGTGAGCAGCATCGAGGCCAGCCGGCACGCCGAGGGCACGGCGTTCGTCACGCTGGACGGCCACATGACCGGCGACATGGCGCCCTACGTGTACCGGACCACCGACTTCGGCGCCACGTGGACGGCGCTCGCCACGCCCGACCTCAAGGGCTACGCGCACATCGTCAGGCAGGACCCGGTGAGCGCGGATCTCCTGTTCGTGGGGACGGAGTCCGGCCTGTGGATCTCGGTCGACGGCGGCCGTCAGTGGGGGGCGTTCACCGCGAACTTTCCGCCGGTGGCGGTGCGCGACCTGGCGATTCACCCCCGCGACCACGATCTCGTCATCGCCACGCACGGCCGCGGACTCTACATCCTCGACGACCTGACGCCGCTGCGCCACCTGACGGCGACCACGCTGGAGCGTGACGTCGCGTTCCTGCCGGTCCGGCCGGCGCCGATGATCACGCCGGTGAACGAGTTCGGCTTCAACGGCGACGGGGAGTTCGTGGGCGAGACCCCGGGCGAGTCGGCGGTCATCGTGTACTACCTCAAGCGGCGGCACATGGTGGGCGACATGCGGCTGGAGGTGCTGGACGCGGCCGGCACGGTCGTGGCGTCCCTCGACGCCTCGAAGCGGCGGGGCCTCAATCGCGTCGAGTGGCCGATGCGATCGCGGGCGCCGCGCAGCGCGCCGGGCACGGCGGGGCCGACGAGCCTCTATCAACTGATGGGGCCGCGCGTGCCCGCCGGCACCTACGCCGTCAGAATGACGAAAGGCTCCGAGACATTCACCTCGACGGTCACGCTGGTGCCGGCGCCGGGGTCGCGGTATACCGACGCCGACCGGGCGGCCCAGGAGCAGGCGGTCCGCCGCCTCTTCGCGATGGTGGAGCGCCTGGCGGACCTCTCGGCGGGCCTGGCGCGTGCGCGCGATGAGGCGCGCCAGCGCGCGGCGGGACTGCCGGCGGCCGACGCGCAGAAGGCGCGCCTGCTGGCGCTGGGGGACGAACTCGATCGGCAGCGTGCGGCCCTCGCGGCGACCCAGCGGGGCGAGGGGATCTCGGGCGAGCAGCGGCTTCGCGAGGAAATCGGCGTGCTCTACGGCAACGTCAACGGCTACGAAGGACGGCCCACGCAGTCGCAGGTGGAACGCATGGCCGTGCTCGATGCCGAGTTGACGGCGGCGGAAGCGGCCTTCCAGCGGGCGGTGGGCGGAGACGCGGGACGGAAGTAGGCTGGCGCCCTAGTGGCCCGGCGGCGGCGGCGGCTGACCGCCCAGGTGGCTGGCGACGTAGGCGCCCAGGCGGTTGGCCGCCGCCAACGCCTGCGGCACGTCGCGATGCGCCAGCCACTCGGCCAGGAACGCGGCGTCGAAGGCATCGCCGGCGCCGGTGGTGTCGACCACCGTGATGGGCAACGCGGGAGCGTGGGTCCAGCCGTTCGCGTCCAGGGCCGCCGCCCCATGCGCCCCCTGCTTGACGACCAGCAGGCGCGTGTGCCGCAGCAGGCCGTGGAGGCCGTCCGGGGGCGCCAGGGCCTTCGCCTCGTCCTCGTTGGCGATCAGCACATCCAGTGGCCCCACCTCCTGCCGGAGGCGCTCGGCCCCGTACTGGGTGATCAGCGCGAACGACGACGGGTCGAACACCACGGGCAGTCCGCGCCGGCGGGCGGCGGCCAGCACCGGATCCAGGAAGGTGGCCGACCGGGCCAGGAACAGGTCGTACCCGTTGAAGAACAGCGCGTCGGCGCCATCGACCAGGGCGGCCGGGGCGTCCCCGTCGCCGAAACGCAGGACCTTCGTGTGATCGATGACGAAGGAGTGCTCGCCGTCTGCGGAGACGAGGATGCCGACGCGCGTCGTCAGGCCGCCGGGCACCACGTGAAGGCCCTCGTCGAGCCCCTCGGCGCGCAGGTGCGCCCGCATGACCTGGCCCAGCGTATCGTCGCCAATCTTGCCCCGCAGCAGGACGTCGAGGCCGAGGCGCCGGGCCCACACGGCCACGTTGGCGGCCGCGCCGCCCGGCATCACATCGACGGTGCCGAACACGTCGGAGCCGCGCACCAGGTCGCGCTCGGGACGGATGAAGATGTCCCAGGCCACGTCGCCGATGACGACCAGGTGCACGGTCCGGCGTCCAATCTACGTGAGCAGGGTTGCCGTCAGCTGCATCGGCACGGCGGAGAGTGCCTTCGACACCGGGCAGCCGGCCTTGGCCTGTTCGGCGTGCTGCAGGAACGTGGCCTCGTCGCAGTTGGGCACACGGGCCTGGGTGTCGAGTTCGATGAGCGTGATGGCGGGGCCGGCGCCCAGGTGCACCTTGGCGGTGGTGCGGATCTCGGCGGGCGGGAAGCCGCTCTTGGACAGGATCGCCGACAGGAACATCGAGAAGCAGCCGGCGTGCGCGGCGCCGATGAGTTCCTCGGGGTTGGTGCCGGCGCCGTCCTCGAAGCGGGAGGCCTTGGTGAACGGCCCTTCGTAGCCGCCCTTGCCCAGCTTCATCGTGCCGCTGCCCTCGGTGAGATTGCCCTTCCAGATCGCGCTCGAATTGCTCACGGACATGTGTCGGTCTCCTCGTGACGAACCGGTCAACAGATTACGCGGGATGCGTCTTCCCAGAATACCATTCCGGCCGCGCCGCACCTATGCTCCGGCCGGGCCGCACCTAGGCCGGGGCCTTGTCCGGAGCCGGCGCGAAGGCGTAGAAGTCGCCCGCGAACCGCTCGCCGTATTCGCGCAGCAGGTGCTCCACGCGGCCGAGGTCCGGCGAGGCGACAATCAGCCCGGCATGGTGCTCCTTGCGGACCCGGTACACGATTTCCGGGTCGGTGTAGGCGGAGGTATCGGGCCACTGCACCCGGGCCAGGGTCAGGATCAGCCCCGCGAACCGGCTGTCGTGCCGGGGCAGCGTGTAGGCCCCGTCCTCGCCCTCGATCTCGAGGCGGGCCCACTCGCGCCAGAGGTTCAGGCCCGTTTCGGCTTCGACGAGATCGACGATGAACGCGCCGCCGACCCGGGCGGAGGTCTCGAGGAACAGGAACAGGCCGGTCTCGGCGCTGTGGATGAACTCCGTGTGCGCCACGCCGCGCACCAGGCCGAAGGTGGTCATCACGTCGCGGTTGATGCGCGCCAGGGCCTTCCAGGCGTCCGTGTGTTCCGGCACCGACTGCGTCGTGAAGACGCCGCCGCCGTGGGCCACCTGGAAGGGCGGCGCCCCGTAGCGGTGCGTCTTCTGGAAGACGACCTCCTTGTTCCACACGATGGAGTCCACGTGGTAGACGTCGCCGGCGACGAACTGTTCGAGCAGGTAGAACGACCGGCGGTCGCCGAGCGCCTCGAGGGCGGGCGCCAGGTCCTCCCGGCGCTCGATCTTCTTCATCCCGATGGCGGCGGCCTGGGAGCGGGGCTTGAGGATCCAGGGCAGCGGCGTCGTGTCGGCGAACCGCTGGATCTCCTCGTCGTTGCACACGTGCACGAAGCCGGGCACCAGGATGCCGAAGTTGCGGGCCTTCATGCGCTCCGCCAGCTTGTCGCGGAAATAACGCGCCGTGGTCTCACCCATGCCCGGCACCCGCAGGTGCTCGCGCAGCAGGGCGGCCATCTCGACGTCGAAGTCGTCGAGCGCGACGATCCGGTCGATCCGGCGCGAGCGCGCCACGGCGCTGACGCCCTTGAGGAGGTCGTCCCGGCTGAGATCCCGGGGGATGTAGAAGATCTCCTCGATGTCGTCGCGCGGCCAGTCGGCGTCCTTCAGCTTGTCGTCGGTCAGCAGCAGGACCCGGCAGCCCTGCCGCCGGCACTCGCTGATGAACGCCTGGCCCTTCTCGTAGGTCGCGATGCAGAGGACGGTGAGTGGTGCGGCCACGGATAACCTCCTGGAACGAATCCCGGCTGCGGGGCGGCGCCGGCACGGCGGCCGGGCTGCGCCCCGCGCCGCGCGTAGGATACGATACAGGGATCGCGGAGTGAACGACAGTCGTATGTACGATAGCGGCGCGGGCACACGGCCCGCCACCGGTCACATTGTCGGCAACATCCGGGTGCTCGAAGGCGTCCGGAGCCCGCAGCTGGGCAACGAGCGGGACCTCCAGGTCTACCTGCCCCCGTCGTACGGGTCCAGCGGCCGCCATTACCCGGTGATCTACATGCACGACGGCCAGAACCTGTTCGACGCCACGACGTCGTTCGCGGGGGAGTGGCGCGTGGACGACACGCTCGAACGCATTGCCCCCGCGGGCCACGAGGCCATCGTCGTGGCCATTCCCAACATGGGCGCGGCCCGGATTGCCGAGTACACCCCGTTTGCCGATCCCCTTCGGGGCGGGGGGCAGGGCGGAGCCTACCTGGGCTTCATCGTGGACACCGTCAAGCCCCTGATCGACCGGCTGTTCCGGACGCGCCACGAGCGTACGCACACCGGCATCATGGGGTCGTCACTCGGCGGCCTCATCAGCCTGCATGGTTTCTTCACCTACCCCGGCGTCTTCGGATTCGCCGGCGCCATGAGCCCCTCGCTGTGGTGGGCGGATCGGGCCATCTTCGGCGTGGTGGGGGCGTACCCGCGCTGGGGCGGGCGCCTCTATCTCGACATCGGTACGGCCGAGGGCCGGGCCGAGGTGCGCAACGCGCGCCTGATGGCCAGGCTGCTGCGCCGCACGGCCGACCGGCCCAGGCGCCAGCTGCTGTTCGTCGAGGATCAGGGCGCCGCCCATACGGAGGCGGCGTGGGCCGCGCGCTTCGAACGCGCGGTCACGTTTCTGCTGCCCGCGGCGCCCGCGGACCTCCACTGGTAGGGTTCACGGTTCAGGGTTCACCGCGAACCCCCGTGAACTATGTCCCTGCCCCCGCGAAGTGCTTCTCGTACCAGGCGATGGACCGCTCGATGAGGTCCGCCTGGTGGCGCACCTCGCGGATGCCGTGGCCCTCGCGCGGATAGCGAACCAGGATCGTCTCCACGCCGACGTCCTTGAGGGCAATGAAGAACTGTTCGGCTTCGGTCACCGGCACGTCGTTGTCCAGCTCGCCGTGGACGAGCATCACCGGAGTCGAGACCCTGGCCACGTGGCGCAGCGGTGACCGCTGGAAGAGCAGGTCGGCGGTGTCGCCCTCGTGGGGATAGGCGCCGAAGGACACCGCCAGGTAGTCGTGGTAGTACGCGGTGTAGTTGAAGGACACGAGGTTGGCGATGCCGGCAATGGACACGGCGGCCTTGAACCGCGGCGTCTGCGTCACCAGCCAGTTGGTCAGCTGCCCGCCGTAACTGCCGCCTTCGAGGCCCATCCGCGCGGCGTCGAGCCACGGGTACCGCGCCAGGACGGCATCCACGCCGGCCAGGACGTCACGCGCCTCCGCGCCGTTCTGGTCCTTGAGGATGGCGTCGGCGAAGGCCTGGCCGTAGCCCGTCGAACCCCGGTAGTTCACCATCAGGGTTGCGAAGCCGCGGGCGGCGTACGCCTGCGCCTTGAACGAGAACTGCGGACCGCTCTGGGCGTGAGGCCCGCCGTGCAGCATCACGATGAGCGGGTGTTTGCGCGTGGCGTCGACGGTGAGCGGCTTCGTCAGGAACGCCTCGATGGTGAGGTTGCCTTCCGCCGGGTACGTGAACGCTTCCACCTCGGCCAGGCGCCGCGAGCCCAGCACCTCGCCGTTGAGGTTGGTGACGCGGCGGGCACCGCCCGCACCCGGCCGCAGCACATAGAGTTCCGCGGGCGAAGACGGCGTCGCCATCGCGAAGGCCAGCGTGCCGTCCCTGGCCACGCTCCACGACCCGACGGTGCCCCGTTCCCCCGGGGGCGGCGCCAGGGCCTGGGCCGGTCCGCCGGCGGCCGGCACGCGGTACAGGCGCACATCGCCCCGTTCCTGCACCGTGAAGTACAACCCCGTGCCATCGGCCGACCAGCGCGGCGCCCCCTGGCGGTTGTCGATCGCGGCGCCGGCCTCGCGCCGCGCGGTGCCGTCCGCCTTCATCACCCAGACGTGCGTGTCCTCCATCGTCGTCTCCGACGACGTGCGCGGGCGCGTGACCGCACGCAGGGCGATCTGCGTGCCGTCCGGCGACCAGGCCGGGTCGTATTCGACGCCCGGCGTGTCGGTCAACCGCCGGAAATTCCGCTTCACGACGTCGAAGACGAACAGGTCGTCGTTGAAGACGCGGTCGGGGTCCTTGCCCTGGTTCGAGGCGAGCACCAGCTGGTCGCCCTTCGGTGCCCAGTCCACCGAGTGCAGGTGGTGCGGCCCGTCGCTGAGCTGCTGCGGGTTGCGCGTCACCAGGTCCACCATGAACAGCTGCAGGCGGCGGTTGTCGTTGAACCGCGCGGACGCCGCCGACACCGGCGGCTTGAAGAGGTAACGCGTGATCACCACCGGGTCGCCTTCGGCGGCATCGGCGTTCGGGCCGGGCATGGCCGATACGTAGGCGAGGCGCGAGGACCCGGGCGACCAGGCGAAGGCGGCTCCGGTGTGTGGCAGCGGGTGGTTCGTGCCCGACACGGGAACGAGCAGCTCGGGTTCCGAGATGAGGTCGTCCACCCGCACGAGGACGATGCCCGGGCGGACGTCGGCGCGGCCGTAGTACGCCACCCAGCGGCTGTCCGGGGACCAGCGGGGCGATGAGGCCTGGTCCCGGCCGTCGCCGACCCGCTCGCTCGTGCCCGCCTGCGTGTCGAGAATCCAGAGATTCGAGGTCGGCCGACCCGACCGCTCGTTCGACACGACGGTGTAGGCGACGTGGGCCGCGTCGGGCGCGATATGTACCTCGCCGACGGATGCCAGGCGCGAGACGTCAGCCGGTGCCAGACCGGCAGTGTCCTGCGCACCCGGGTGGGCACCGGTCAGCAGCGCGACCGCCAGCAGGGCGGCGGATGAAGGGGACGCGAGTCGCATACGCGGGGTCTCCTGGAGCGTATGTTATCCTGCGCGCCACGCTTCGAGGAGCCTGCCATGCGTGCATGCCGTGCGCGCCGCCTGCCGGCGCTGTGTCTCGTCGTCACGTCGGTGGTGACCGTGCTCGCCGCCCAGGCACCGCCCGACCGGTGCCTGGTGCCGCCCGGGATTCGTGACCCCATCCTGCACGAGTACTCAGGGGAACACGCGTACCTCCACGTGCAGATGCTCGCGGCGAACCGCGATCGGCGGCCGGAGGAGTACACCGGGCGGTACTTCGAGACGGACTACATCCGCGGCGAGGCGGAGCGGTACGGCCTCTCGGACGTCCAGGTGGAGTACTTCCCGTCCGGTGAGGTCTGGGACGCGGAGGAGGCGGACCTCTGGCTGGTGCAGCCGGTGAAGAAGAAACTGGCGAGCCTGTTCATGGTGCCCGCCGCGCTGGCGCGAGGCAGCACGAGTGCGGATGTCGAAGCCGAGGTCGTCTACGTCGGCGCCGGCCGGGAAGCCGACTACGCAGGCAAGGACGTGACGGGGAAGATCGTGCTGGGCAGCGGATCGGTGGGGCAGGTCTTCAACGCCGCCGTGAATCTGCGCGGCGCCGCGGGCGCCCTCGGCACGGGCAGCGCCGGCGTGAGTGCCGACTCGCCCGGCTACACGCTCGACCAGCTGGGCTGGAGTGCCGTGTCGCCGCGGGGCGGGAAGACGGGATTCGGCTTCACGTTGTCCCTGCGCCAGATGCTGGAGCTGCAGCGGTACGTCGAGCGGGGGCAGCCGATCGTCATGCGGGCCCACGTGAAGACCCGGACCTACCCCCAGAAACTGAACGTGGTATCCGCCGCTATCCGCGGCAGCGATCCGTCGGCCGGGGAACTCCTGCTGGTGGCCCACAGTTTCGAGACGATCGCCACGCCCGGCGCCAACGACAACTGCTCCGGCGTCGGCACGACCCTGGAGATCGCCCGGACGCTCGCCCGGCTGATCCGCGACGGCGCCCTGCCGCCTCCGCGCCGGACCATCCGTTTCCTCTGGGTGCCGGAGATCTCCGGCACGCGCGCCTGGCTCTTTGCGCACCCTGACGTCGCGGACCGCCTGCTGGCGGCCATGAACTTCGACATGACCGGCCCCGATCTCGAGCGCACGGACACCTACCTGCGGATGAAGATGACGCCGGACTCGGTGCCCTCGTACCTGAACGACCTCATCGCCAGCCTGCTCGTCTTCGTCGACCAGACGGAGATCCGGACGCCGACGGGCAACAACGGGCCGTTCAACTACCGGCTCGTCCCCTTCATCTCGAACAGCGATCACATGGTGTTCGTCCAGGCCGGCATCCCGGCCATGCAGTTCAACCACTGGCCCGACAACTTCTACCACTCGAGCGAGGACCGGGTGGTCAACTCGGATCCCACGCAGATGAAGCGGGTCGGGTTCATGGGGGCGGCGGGGTTCTACTACCTGGCCACGGCGGGTTCCGCCGAGGCGCGGGCCCTCGCGTGGGAGGCGGCGTCGAACGGCGAGAAGTGGATGGCCGAGGTGGCGCGCCAGAGCGTCCGCCTGCTGGGCACCGACGGCGCCGCTCTGCCGGCCCAGCACGCCGCGGCTCAGAACAAGGTGGCCTGGGCCTTTCAGCGCGGCAAAGGGGGCGTCGAGTCGGTGCTGTCGCTGGCGGATGACGAGCCGGCGGCCGGCGTGGTGAAGGCGCTGGTCGGATCGCTGGAGGCGGCCCGCGCCGCGCAGGCGGCGAAACTCGAGGCTGTCTATCGCGGGCGGGCTGCGGCGGCCGGCGTGAAGCCGGTCGTGCCGCCGCCTTCGCCGCGTGCACTCGAACTTGCGCGGCAGGTGCCCGTGAAGCTGCACCGGCCCTTCTCGGCGGAGGCGCGCGCGCTGGCCGACGCGTCCCCCGGTGCCGGATTCCGCCTCGGGCCGCTCCCACCGCTGGCTCTGGCGGAGGTGTCGGGGTTCATCGACGGGACGCGCAGCGTGCTCGACATCTTCAACGCCGTACGGGCCGAGTACGGGCAGGTGACCACCAGCAACGACGACTACAAGTTCGCCTACGTCGTCTCGCCCGACCTGCCCGACATCCAGATGGACGCGGTGGCCGGCGTCATCGCCGCCATGGAGAAGAACGGCACGGTGAGGATCACGACGAAGGCGGACGCGACGAAGCCTCCAGTCCGGAAGTAGGCGGAACCACGCGGCGGTAGAACGCCATCGCCCGTGCGAAGACGTCGTCGGGCCGCTCGCGGTGCGGGGCGTGGCCGCAGCCGTCGATCAACCACGTCTCCACCGGGCCGGCGACGTGCGCCGCAATGGCCTCGAGTTGTGCCGGTGTGCCGTACTCGTCGTCGGCGCCCTGCATGGCCAGCACCGGGCACGTGACGCCGGCGAGCGCCGGCCGCAGATCCCACGCCCTGAACGCCGGGTTGAGCCACGTTTCCGACCAGCCCTCGAACACCTCGTCCGCCCGCCCGCCGTGGTAGCGGGCCAGCGCCTCGCGCAGGCCGCTGGTCGCGAAACGTGCGCGGACGGCGTGAAGCCCTGCGATGGTGACGTCCTCGACCATGACGTGGGCGGCCTCCGTGACGACGGCCAGCACCCGGGTGGGACAGGCTGCGGCGAAGGCCAGCGCGATCGTGCCGCCGTCGCTGTGTCCGTACAGGCACACCTGCCCGAGTCCGCACGCGTCGAGCAGCGCGGGCAGGGCAACGCGCGCCTCGTCGTCGAGAAACGTCAGCGGCCAGGGACGAGGGCGGGGATCGGACTGCCCGTACCCCCGTCGGCTGTACACGAGTCCGCCCCAGCCCAGTGCCGACGCCATCCGGTCGGGCAGCGCGCGCCACTGTTCCTGGCAACCCAGGCCTTCGTGCAGAAACACCAGGGTGGGGGCGTCGGCCGGTGCGGCGATGAGCGGGCGGCAGTCGAGGCGGTGGCCCGCGACCGTGACGCCGGGCATGCTACGCGTCCCTCGTGTCGCCGGCCGAACGGCGCGAGCCCAGGACCTGGTAGACCCGCGACGGCAGCGCCGGGGCCACGTGGGCGGCGATAAAGGCGGAGGCCGACAGCACCCCGTCGAGGCTCACGCCGGTGGCGATGCCGAGGCCGTCCAGGAAGTGGATGAGGTCGTCGGTTGCGAGGTTGCCGGACGCGCCGGGCGCGTACGGGCAGCCGCCCAATCCGCCGCACGCGGCATCGAAGGTGGTGATGCCGGCCTGGAGGCCCGCCAGCACGCTGGCCAGCGCCGTGCCGCGCGTGTCGTGCAGGTGGAGCGCAATGGCGTCCAGCGGGGACGCGGCCGCCACCGCCTCCAGGACTGACCAGACGTGGCCCGGACCGGCCACCCCAATCGTGTCACTGACGGCCACCTCGTACGTGCCGGCGTCCAGGAGTGCGCGCACCAGCGACGCGACGCGTGCGGGAGGCACGGGGCCCTCGTACGGGCAGCCGAAGCACGTCGAGAGGTAGCCGCGGACGCGCACCCCTCGTTCCCGGGCCCGGGCGCACACCGCCGCGCACGCCTCGAGCGACTCGGCGATGCTGTGGTTCGTGTTGCGGCGGCTGAAGGTCTCGGACGCGGCGGCCAGCACGGCCACCTCCGTGAGCCCGGCATCGGCAGCCCGATCGAGGCCCGTGAGATTCGGCACCAGGGCCGTGTATCGCGTGCCGGGGTGCGGCCGGATCGTCCGGCTCACCTCGCCGGTGTCCGCCATCTGCGGGACCCACCTCGGGCTGACGAAGGCGCCGATTTCGATGACGGGCAGCCCGGCCGACGCCAGCCGATCGACGAAGGCGGCCCGAATCTCGACGGGGACCACCTGCGCCTGATTCTGCAGCCCGTCGCGCGGGCCGACTTCGACCACGGTGACGCGGGCGGGGAGGGCCGGCCTCATGACACCTCCACCAGCACCGTCCCGGGCTGGACGAGTTCGCCCTCGGCGCAGTTGATGGCCGATACGACGCCGTCACGGGGCGACCGGATCGGCAGTTCCATCTTCATGGCCTCCAGGGTCAGCAGCACCTCGCCAGCACGAACCTGCTGCCCGGTGGCGACCGCGATCGCCAGCACGGTGCCCGGCATCGGCGCCGCGGCGGTGTCGCCGTGCCGCCCGGCGCGGGCGCGGGCGCGGCCGGCCTCCGCAATCTCGAGAACCGCGCTGCGCCCCTCGACGAACACCGCGCGCGCATCGGCGGGGCCCGCGACGAACACCTGCCACGTGCGGGTGCCGTCGTCGACGAGGTAACTGCCGTCGCCGCAGGGCGAGATCGTGAACAGGGTGTCCCCGACGCGGACCTGCCGTGCGTCCACGCGCTCGGCGGCCACGTCGCGGTCGCCGTACCGCACGGTGTAGCGGCGTCCGGCGCTCACGCGCCGCCCCTCCAGCCGCGCAGGCTCGCCCACGGGTCTTGCGTGGCAGCAGGCGGGGCGGGCGTCGCCGATGGGCGGCCGATGTCGTCGTGCGCGATGGCGGCGGCGATGGCGGCCGGCGGGAGTTCCGCGGGCGCCACGCTGAGGGCGCCCGAGTCCAGGGACAGGGTGTCGATGGTGCCCCGGGCGAAGGCGGCCGATCCGAGCACATCCAGCAGGAACGCCACGTTGGTCGGCAGGCCGAGCACCACGTACTCGGCGAGCGCCGCGCGGGCTCGGGCGATGGCGGCGTCCCGCGATTCGGCCCAGGCGATGAGCTTGGCGATCATCGGGTCGTAGTGGACCGAAATCTCGGTGCCCTCCTCGACGCCCGTGTCGATGCGGATCCCGGGGCGGCGGGGTTCGCGATAGAGCCGGACCCGGCCAGCCTGCGGCAGGAATCCTGCGTCGGGGTCTTCGGCGTACACCCGGCATTCGATGGCGTGGCCGCGCTGGACGATGTCGTCCTGGCGCCACGGCAACGCCGCCCCGGCCGCGATGGCGAGTTGTGCGCGGACCATGTCGACACCCGTCACGGCTTCGGTCACGGGATGTTCGACCTGCAGGCGGGTGTTCATTTCCAGGAAGTAGAACCGGGCGTCGTCACCGGTCCCCTCGAGGAGGAACTCCATCGTGCCGGCGTTGCGGTAGCCGACGCGGGCCGCGGCGTCGGCTGCGGCGGCGCCCATCCGGGCCCGGACGGCCGGCGACAGGGCCGGGGAGGGGCTCTCTTCGATGACCTTCTGGTGCCGCCGCTGCGTCGAGCAGTCGCGTTCGAAGAGGTGGATGACCCGGCCGTGATGGTCGGCCAGGACCTGGATCTCCACGTGACGCGGGTGTTCGATGAGGCGTTCGACATACAGCGTGTCGTCTCCGAACGCGGCGCGAGCCTCGTGGCGCGCCCCGGCGATGGCCGCGGCCAGATCGGCCGCGTCGCGCACGACGCGCATGCCCTTGCCGCCGCCGCCGGCCGAGGCTTTGATGACCGCGGGCAGACCGACGCGCCGCACGGCGTCGGCCACGGCCGCGTCGCTGGCGTCGGCGGGCGTCTCGCCCGGCACGATCGGCAGGCCCGCCTCGGCCATGAGCCGGCGGGCACCGATCTTCGTCCCCATCGCCTCCATGACGTCGGCCGTGGGGCCGACAAACACGAGGCCGGACGCGGCGCACGCCGCGGGCAGGGCCGGGTTCTCGGCCAGGAACCCGTAGCCCGGGTGCACGGCGTCGGCCCCGGTGGCGCGGGCCGCGTCGATGATCCGGCCAACGTCGAGATAGCTCGCTGAGGGCGCCGGGGGCCCGAGCCGCACCGCGCGCCTCGCACGGCGGAGGTACGGGGCGTCGGCGTCGGCGTCCGAGTAGACGGCAACGGCCTCGATGCCCAGTTCCTCGCAGGCGCGGATGATGCGCAGCGCGATTTCACCCCGATTGGCGACGAGGACGCGCTTGAGCATCAGTCTGCCCGCCATGCCGCCCGCCGGCGCTCGAGGAAGGCGCGCAGGCCCTCCTGACCCTCGGCCGAGACCCGCCGGTCCGCGATGACGCCTGCGGTGAGCGAGGCCATGGCCGCCGGGGCCGTTTGCGACACCTCCCGGATGAGCGCCTTGGCGGCGGCGACGGCCTCGGGGCCTGCGCCGACGAGTTCGCGCACGTATCCCGCCACCGTTTCGTCGAGGGCACCTGCGGGCACCACCGCATGCACGAGGCCGATCTCCCTGGCCCGCGTGGCGGTGAAGCGGGCCCCGGTGAGGAACAGTTCCCGGGCGGCGCTCCGGCCGATGCGGGCCAGCGCGAAGGGCGCTATCACTGCCGGCACGAGGCCGAGTTTCACTTCGGTAAAGCCGAACACCGCGTCGTCGGCGGCCACGACGATGTCGCAGACGGCGGCAAGACCGCACCCGCCGCCGAGGGCCGCGCCGTGGATGCGGCCCACGAGGGGTAGCGGCAGCGTGTCGAGCGCCGTGAACATCCGGGACAACGCCAGCGCGTCTGCCAGGTTCTCCTCACGGGAGTACGCGGCCATGCCCGCCATCCAGGCCAGGTCGGCGCCCGCGCAGAACTGGGGCCCCTCTCCGGCGAGCACGACCACGCGGACGCCGGGCCGGGCCTCGCCGGCCCAGGCGGTCAATTCCGCGACGACGGCGGCATTGAAGGCGTTGCGGACCTCCGGCCGGTTGAGCGCGACGTATTCGACCGGCCCGTCCCGGCGTACGGCGAGGTGCGCGAAGGCCATGCCTACATCCTGAAGACGCCGAAGCGGGCGTCGGGGATGGGGGCGTTGAAGGCCGCGGACAAGCCGAGGCCCAGCACGTCCCGTGTCTGCACCGGGTCGATCACGCCATCGTCCCAGAGCCGGGCGGTGGAATAGTACGGGGACCCTTCACGCTCGTACTTGTCGATGATGGGGGACCGGATGGCGTCCTCCTCCTCGGGCGTGAAGGGCAGCCCGTCGCGGGCGAGTTGCTCGCGCTTCACGGTGGTCAGCACGCCAGCCGCCTGTTCGGCGCCCATCACGGAGATGCGGGCGTTGGGCCACATCCACAGGAACCGCGGGTCGTAGGCGCGGCCGCACATGCCGTAGTTTCCGGCCCCGAATGACCCGCCGATGATCACCGTCAGCTTCGGCACCACCGAGTTCGCGACGGCGTGCACCATCTTGGCGCCGTCCTTCGCGATGCCCGCCCGCTCGTAGTGCCGGCCCACCATGAAGCCCGTGATGTTCTGCAGGAAGATCAGGGGCACGCCGCGCAGGTTGCACAACTCGATGAAGTGCGTGGCCTTCAGGGCGGACTCCGAGAACAGGACGCCGTTACTGGCGACCAGGCCGACCAGGAAGCCGTGCAGGCGGGCGAAGCCGGTCACGAGCGTCGTGCCGTAGCGTTCCTTGAATTCGTCGAAGCGCGAGCCGTCCACCAGCCGTGCGATCACCTCGCGGACGTCGTAAGGCCGGCGGGTGTCGGCGGGCACGATCCCGTACAGGTCGTGCGCGCCGTAGAGCGGCGCCTCGGGAGGCGCCACGTCGGCCGGCGCCGTCTTCACCGTGTTGAGCGTCGACACGACCGTGCGGGCCAGTCGCAGCGCGTGGGCGTCGTCGTCGGCGAGGTAGTCGGCCACGCCCGAAAGCCGCGTGTGCACGTCGGCGCCGCCGAGGTCCTCGGCCGTGACATCCTCGCCGGTGGCGGCCTTCACCAGCGGCGGGCCGGCCAGGAAGATCGTGCCCGTGCCGCGCACGATGATCGTCTCGTCCGACATCGCCGGGACGTAGGCGCCGCCCGCCGTGCAGGATCCCATCACCACCGCCACCTGCGGGATGCGGGCCGCGGACATGCGCGCCTGGTTGAAGAAAATGCGGCCGAAGTGATCGCGGTCGGGAAAGACCTCGGCCTGCAGCGGCAGGAAGGCGCCGCCGGAATCGACGAGGTAGACGCAGGGCAGCCGGTTCTGGAGCGCAATCTCCTGGGCCCGGACGTGCTTCTTGACCGTCACCGGGAAATAGGTGCCGCCCTTCACGGTCGCGTCGTTGGCCACGATCATCACTTCGCGGCCCGACACGCGGCCGATGCCCGTGACGATGCCGGCGCCCGGCGCCTCGTCGTCGTACAGGCCCGTGGCGGCCAGCGGCGACAGCTCGAGGAACGGCGAGCCCTGGTCGAGCAGCAGATCGATGCGCTCGCGCACGGGCAACTTGCCCTGGTCGCGGTGGCGCTTCAGGTACCGCGGGCCCCCGCCGGCTCGCGCGGCGTCGAGGCGCCGGCGCAGGTCGGCGGCCAGCTGCTCGTTGACACGGCGGCGGGCCTGGAACTCGTCACTGCCGGGTTCGACGTGCGTCTCGAGGACATCCATGTGAGTAGGGGAATTATACGCGGCAATCCAGTCCGGGACTGGGTATCATAGCGACCACGGGAGGCGGTGTGGACGACAAGGCGCGGATCACGTTGTCGGCGTGTGTGGGGGCCGTCGTGGGCGGCCTCGCGGGGTACCTGTTCCTGACCGAGGACGGCCGCCGGGTGCGCGAGCGCCTGGCGCCCGGCATGGAAGATCTGGCGATGGAGGTGCGGCGCCTGCGCGGCGCGGTGGACTCGGCGCGCGTCGCGATGCGCGACGGCTGGGCCGCCATCGACGACCTGCGCCGCAGCGTTCCGGGCCGTTCCGACGCCTGGGAGGGGTCGGGCCGGCCGCCCGCACCCTTCTAGGCGGTGACAGGACCCCCTCATGTCGCCGCGTCCGAGGACCGATGTCGGGTCGGTGGTCGTGGTGCGGGTGACGCGCCTGGCGGCGTCGCTGCGCAAGGGCGTGGTCCTGATGGGCCGGGCGATCTGGGGTGGGGTCGTCGGCGTCTACAACAGTGACGACCTGACCCACGCCGCGGCCATCGCCTACTACGCCCTGCTGTCGTTCCTGCCGTTCCTGATGCTGTCGCTGTCGGTGCTCAGCCAGATCACGGCCGACCACGGCGCGCACGCCGAGGTGCTGCGGTTCCTGCTGACGTACTTCCCCATGCAGCTGGACTTCGTCGACCGCCAGCTCGAGGTGTTCCGCCAGGCGCCGGTCCCGATCAGCGTGGGTGGGCTGCTGGCGCTGGTCTGGGCGTCCCAGGGCGTGTTCGGGGCCGTCAGCACTGCGGTGAATCACGCCTGGGGCGTCGAGCGGCCGCGGACCTTCTGGGGCCACCGTGTCTTCTCGCTGCTCATGATGGTGGCCACCGGGGCCGCCATCATGGCGGCCCTGCTGCTCGTGAGTTCCGCCAAGGTCGAAAGCGTCAACGCGCTGGCCTGGGAACAATATCCGCTGCTCGTGCAGGTGTCGGAGTGGGGGAGCCAGGCCTGGACCTTCTTCCTGTTTGTCGGCGTCGTAGGGCTGGTGTTCTATTTCGTGCCGAACACCAAGGTCCGCTTTCGCGACGTCTGGCCCGGCGCCGTCTGGACCGCGTTGATGTGGAGGCTGACCCTCGAAGGGTTCTCGTGGTGGGTGCGCCACTTCGCGCGCGCGTCCATCCACGGGTCGATCGCCACGGTGGTGTGGTTCCTGGTCTGGGTCTACATCTCCTCGGTGCTGCTGCTGTACGGCGTGGAGGTGACGGCCACCTACGCCCGGCTGCGGCGGGAACACGCGGACCCCCATGCCCAATCGCCTCGCTCGTGAGAAGAGCCCCTACCTGCTCCAGCACGCCAACAATCCGGTCGACTGGTACCCCTGGGGTGAGGAGGCGTTCGCCCGCGCCCGGGCCGGCCAGAAGCCCATCTTCCTCTCGATCGGCTATTCCACGTGCCACTGGTGCCACGTGATGGAACACGAGTCGTTCGAGGACGGGGACGTGGCGGCCCGCCTCAACCGGGACTTCGTGCCCGTCAAGGTGGATCGCGAAGAACGGCCCGACATCGACCGCGTCTACATGGCGTTCGTGCAGGCGACCACCGGATCCGGCGGCTGGCCCATGAGCGTCTGGCTGACGCCGGACCTGAAGCCGTTCTATGGGGGCACCTACTTCCCGCCCACGTCGCGGTGGGGGCGGCCGGGATTCAGCGAGATCCTCGACGAAATCGCCCGCGCGTGGCGTGAGGACGCGGATCGTGTGCGCCGATCGGCCGAGTCGCTCACCGCGCACCTGAGAGGGCTTCGCGCGGCACCGGGCGGCGGCGGGGTTCCCGGAACAGAAGTGCTCGACGCGGCCGTGGCCGCCTTCCGCGCGGCGTACGATCACCGACGGGGCGGCTTCGGCCAGGCCCCGAAGTTCCCGCGGCCGAGCGAACTGTTGTTCCTGCTGCGCGAACACGTGCGCACGGGAGAGGATGCCGCCCGGGACATGGCGCTGGGCACGCTGCAGGCCATGGCGATCGGCGGGATGCGCGACCACGTCGGCGGCGGCTTCCACCGCTACTCGGTGGACGCGGAGTGGCGCGTGCCGCACTTCGAGAAGATGCTCTACGACCAGGCGCAGCTGGTGCTGGCGTACCTGGAGGCGGCGCAGCTCACCGGCGAACCCGTCTACGCCGACGTGGCCTCGGACACCCTCGACTACGTGCTGCGCGATCTCACCTCTCCCGAAGGCGCCTTCTTCTCGGCCGAGGACGCCGACAGCGTGCCGCCGGATCGGGGCGGCCGCCGGGACCCCGGGGCCCCGGCGCCCCGCAAGCTGGAAGGCGCGTTCTACCTGTGGGAGTTCGACGAGGTGGCCGACGTGGCCGGCGACGATGCCGACCTCGTCCGGGCGCGCTTCGGGATCGAACCGGAGGGCAACGCGCCCTTCGATCCCCACGACGAGTTCGGCCGGGGCAACCTGTTGTACGTCGCGCAGGACCTGGAGTCGGTCGGCCGGGAGTCCGGGCTGCCGGCCGCCGAGGTGGCCGCACGCCTCGAACGTGCACGCCTGCGCCTGCGGGAAGCCCGGTCCGCCCGGCCGCGTCCACATCTCGACGACAAGGTGCTGGCCGCCTGGAACGGCCTGATGATTGCCGCGTTTGCGCGGGCGGCACGGGTGCTGGGACGCGTGGACTATCTCACCGCGGCGCGCCGCGCCGCCGGGTTCATCCATGAGCGACTGTGGAGCGCCGAAGGCCGTACGCTCCTGCGCCGCTATCGCGACGGCGACGCCGCCATCGCGGCCTACGCAGACGACTATGCCAACGTCGTCTGGGGCCTGATTGAGCTGTTCCAGGCTGACGGCGACGGCGCCTGGCTGGAGTGGGCGCTGGACCTGCAGGCCCGGCAGGACGAGTTGTTCTGGGACGACGCCGACGGCGGCTGGTTTGCCACGACGGGTGACGACCCGAGCGTGCTGCTGCGGATGAAGGACGACTACGACGGCGCCGAACCCTCGGCCAGCGCCGTCGGCGCGCACAACCTGCTGGCGCTGGCGCACCTCACGGGCGACACGCGCTGGGCGGCGCGCCTCGACCGCCTCCTGGGCGCGTTCGGGACGCGGGCGGCCGCCGCCGGCCGCGGCGTGCCGATGCTGCTGGCGGCCCTCTCGGCGTATCACGCCGGCGTTCAGCAGGTGGTCGTCGCGGGCCCGTTCGATGATCCGGCGACCTGGCAGCTGGCGCGTGAGGCGTCGTCGCACTACCTGCCGTTTGCGGTGCTGGCCGTCGTCGAACCGGGGCGGGCGACCGCGAGTCTGTCGCCGGCGGTGACGGCGATGACGCCGCAGGACGGCAGGCCCGCGGCCTACGTGTGCCGCGACTTCGCCTGTCAGTCACCCGTCACGTCGCCTGACGCCCTGGCGGCACTGCTGCGTCGGCGGTGATCCGCTGCGGGGGCCCGCCGTGCTGTCCTCCGCCTGGCCGGCCGCGGCGTTGCACGGTTGTCGTGGTTCCCAGCTACAATGGAACGTCTCGACACCAGAGTGAGTCTCAATACCGTGGGCCGCGAGGCTTGGCCCGCCCAATACGCATGCTCAAGAACCCGTTTCTCCAGGGCGTGTGCCGCGCTGCGGCGTGCGCCGTCGTGATCTGGCTGGCAGGGGGGACCGTCTCCGGCGCGCAGCAGGCCCCTCCCGCCACTCCCGTTCCGGGCCCGGCGCGGCCGCTGACGCTCAACGACGTGCTCGATCTCGCCGAGGCGCGCAGCGAACAAATCGCCATCGCGCAGTTCGGCGTGGCGCGGGCCATTGCGGGCGAACAGCGGGCCCGCAGCGAGCGCTTCCCGCAGATCGGCGCGTCGGCGTCGTACGACCGGACCCTGCGCTCGGAGTTCTCGGGACTCTTCTCGGGCGAAGATGCGGGGCCGCCCTGCGAGCCCTTCACCCTGATGCCGTCGCGGCCGCTGGATGCGCGTGTGGGCGAGATCGAGCGCGCGATCGATTGTGGCGCGGTGGGCGGCGCGGGCATGTTCGGCGGCGGCGGCGACCTGTCGGAGTTGCCCTTCGGGCAGGCCAACGCGTTCCGGCTCAACCTGTCGTTCTCGCAGGCGGTCTATGCCGGCGGGCGAATCGACGCCCAGGAGCGGCTCGCGGCCGCCGGCCGGCGGGTGGCCGACGGCTCGCTGCGGGCCTCCCGTGCGCAGCTGCGCCTGGATGCCACGCAGGCGTTCTACGACGCGGCGCTGGCCGATCGCCTCGTGGAGATTGCCGAGGCGACCCTGCAGCAGGCCGAAGCCACGCTGGCCCAGGTGGAGCTGTCGTACAAGGCCGGCCGCCTCCCGGAATTCGAGTGGCTGCGCGCGCGTGTGGCCCGCGACAACCAGCGGCCCAACGTCATCCGCGTCCGGGCCAGCCGCACGGTGGCCTACCTGCGGCTCAAGCAGCTGCTGGAAATCCCGGCATCCGAGCCTGTGTCGGTGGCGGCGGACCTCGACGACGCGGTGCTGCCGCCTCCGGACCGGTTCTCGGCGGCGCTCGCCTCGGTGCGGTCGGTGGCGGCCTCGACGACGGCGTTGGCCCGCGTGCCCGTGCAGCAGGCCGCCGAGGCTGTCGCAGCCCGCGAAGCGTCCCTGCGCATCGCCCGCTCGGAGCGCCTGCCGTTCGTCTCAGTGAACTCGCTGCTGGGGGAAGTGGCCTACGCCGGGCTGCCGGGGTTCGAGGACTGGCGCACGAACTGGACGATTGGCGCCAGCCTGTCGCTGCCGCTGTTCAACGGCGGTCGCACGAAAGCCAACATCACCAGCGCCGGCACCGAACTGGGCGAAGCGCGCGCGCGCCAGAAGCTGGCGCTCGAACTGGCCGAGGCGGAGACCGAGGGCATCCTGGCCGTGCTCGACGCCGCCGTCGCCGCCTGGGAGGCCAGTGCCGGCACCGTCGAGCAGGCGATGCGCGCCTACGGCATCGCGGAGATGCGGTACCGGGAGGGCATTTCCACGCAGCTGGAACTGCTGGACGCCCGGCTCGTGCTGCAGCAGGCCCAGGTCAACCGGGCACAGGCAGCCCGGGACGTGCAGATCGCGCGCACGCGCGTCGCCTTGCTGCCGGACCTGCCGCTCGGCAGCGCGGCCGCGAGCGGTGGGGCGGCCAACGGTTCCAGCGGAGGGTACTAGTCATCATGCACGGACGTCGCTCACCATCGAGGCACTTCTTCTTCACCACGTTGGCCGTCGTGGTGGCGGCCGTGATGCTGTCGTCCGCGTGCGGCCCGGGGGCCGAACCGGCAGCGGAGCCTGCGGCGGCCCGGACGCCGGTGGCCGTGTCCATCGGCCCCGAGAGCGTGGTCACGGTGGAGCGGACCGAGCTGCGGACCGGTCCGCTGCTGTCGGGCGAATTGCGCGCCGCGCGCGAGGCCACGGTGCGCGCCAAGATGTCCGGGTCCGTGCTCGAGGTCACCGTCGTGGAAGGCCAGGCCGTCCAGCGCGGGACTGTCATTGCCCGCATCGAGGCCCGCCCCCTGCAGGATGCCCTCGTCTCGTCGCAGTCGGCGGTCCGGTCGGCCGAGCAGGCGCTGGCCGTCGCCGAGCGGGAGGCCGAGCGGACCGCCACGTTGGTCAAGGGCGGCGCCCTGGCGGAACGTGACCTCGAACTGGCCCGGACGTCGGTCGCGGGCGCGCAGGCGCAGCTGGCCGACGCCCGGGCGCGGCTGGCGTCGGTGCGGCAGCAGCTCGATGACGCGGTCGTCACGGCCCCGATTGGCGGCGTGGTGAGCGGGCGGCCCGTGAACGCCGGCGATGTGGTGTCGCCCGGGACGCCGCTGGCCACCATCATCGATCCGTCGAGCATGCGATTCGAGGCATCGGTGCAATCCGAGTCCCTGGCGGCGCTGAAGCTGCGCACGCCGGTCGAGTTCCAGGTGCGCGGGTACCCGGGGCAGGTCTTCGAGGGCCGCATCGAACGCATCGCGCCGACCGCCGATCCGGTGACGCGCCAGGTGACGGTCTTCGTGGCTATTCCCAATACGGCGGGGCAGCTCGTGGCGGGGCTCTTCGCCGAGGGCCGGGTGACGAGCGAGGTGCGGCAGGGAATCGTGGTGCCGGCGACGGCCGTCGAGATGAACGGCTCCGCCCCGTGGGTGCTCCGCCTGCGCGACGGCCGGGCGGAGCGGGTGCCCGTGCAGGTGGGCGTGCGTGACGATCGCACGGAGCGGCTGGAAATCCTGTCCGGGCTGGACGCGGGCGACGTGGTGCTGACGGGCGCGGCGCATGCCGTGACCCCGGGCACGCCCGTCACGGTGACACCGGCCGCCAGGTAGACGCAGGGACCGTCCATGTTCATCTCCGATTTCGCCATCCGCAAGCCGATCATCACCGTCGTCACCATGCTGGCGCTGGTGGTGTTCGGCCTGGCGTCGCTGCTGCTGCTGAAGACCGACGAATTCCCCGACGTCCAGCCGCCCATCGTCGTCGTGTCGGTGCTGTACCCGGGCGCGGCGCCCGAGAACGTCGAGCGGGAGATCCTCGAGCCGGTCGAGGATGTCATCTCCGGCATCAGCGGCGTGTCGCAGATCCAGTCGTCCGCCCTCGACAGCTTCGCGGTGTTCCTCGTGCAGTTCGTCTACGAGAAGGACCTGCAGGAAGCCACGCAGCAGATCCGCGACGAGATCAACGCCATCCGCAACGA
>CAYNDV010000014.1:49436-54543 GCA_964396055.1 uncultured Vicinamibacterales bacterium
GAGTCGAACGGCCGGCTGGTCCGGCTCGGTGACGTGGCCGTGGTGCGCGACGGCACCGAGGAGCCGCGGTCGGCGGCCGTCTTCAACGGCGCCGAGGCCGTGGGCATCGAGATCGTCAAGTCCAAGGGTTACAGCACCACGGCGGTGGCGCAGGCCATCCGGGACGAGGTGGCCCGGCTGCAGCCGACGCTGCCGGCGGGCACCGAGCTGAAAGTGGTGCGTGATGCCGGCACGCGCGTGGCGCAGTCGGTGGGCGACGTCGAATACGCGCTCGTGGAGGGCGCGGTCCTGACGGTGCTGGTCGTCTTCCTCTTCCTGAACTCGTGGCGCTCGACGGTCATTACGGGCGTGGCGTTGCCGATCTCGGTCATCGCGTCGTTCATTGCCGTGCTGGCGTTCGGGTTCACGTTGAACACGATGTCGCTGCTGGGGCTGTCGCTGGCCATCGGCATCCTGATCGACGATGCGATCGTGGTGCGGGAGAACATCGTCCGTCACGTCGAGATGGGGAAGGACCACCTGACGGCCGCCCACGAGGGCACCAGCGAAATCGGGCTCGCGGTGGCCGCCACCACGTTCTCGATCGTCGTGGTGTTCGTGCCGGTGGCGTTCATGGGCGGCGAGGCGGAGCAGTGGTTTGCGCCCTTCGCCCTGACGATTGCGTGCTCCGTGCTGGTGTCGTTGTTCGTCTCGTTCTCGCTCGACCCGATGTTGTCGGCCTACTGGCCCGACCCGCACGTGGCCACCGAAGACCGGTGGTTCATCAGCCGGTGGCTGGAGCGCTTCAATACCTGGTTCAACCGTCAGGCCGATCGGTACAAGCGCCTGATCGGCTGGGCCCTGACGTACCGCTGGTCGATGGTCAGCCTGGCGACCGCGTCGTTCTTCGCGGCCCTCGCGCTGCCGGCGCTCGGGATCGTCGGCGGGTCGTTCTTCCCCGTGCAGGACGTGTCCGAGTTCAACGTCATCATCGAGACGCCGCCCGGGTCGAACATCACCTATACGCGGCTGAAGGCGGAAGAAGTGGCGCGGCTGGCCCGGACCAAGCCGGAGGTGGCGTACACCTACACCACCATCGGTGGCAGCGGCGGCCTGGGCAGCGCGTCGGGCGCCGTGGACGAGGCCAATGTCTACGTGCGGCTCGTGCCGAAGCACGACCGGGAACGCCACCAGGAAGTGGTGGCGCAGGAACTGCGGCGCGACCTGGCCCGCCTCGGCGGCGTCAGCGCGTGGATCAGCAAGGACACGTTCGGGAACCTGAAGGAAATCCAGGTGCAGCTGCGCGGCCCGGACATCGTGGAGCTGAACCGCCTGGCCGCGCGGCTGGCGGACCTGCTGCGGGAAACACCCGGCGCCGTCGACGTCGGGTTGTCGACCAAAGGACAGAAGCCGGAAATCGCCGTCGAACTGGACCGGCCCCTGGCCGGCACGCTGGGCGTCACGGTGGGGCAGGTGGCCCAGTCCCTGCGGCCGGCGTTTGCGGGCATCGACGCCGGCGACTGGGTGGATCCCCTCGGCGAGACGCGCGACGTGACGGTGCGGCTGGTGCCGGAGGCGCGCGCGAGCGTGGCCGATCTCGAGAGCCTGCCGCTGGTGATCCCGGGGCCGCAGGGCCCGGCGTCGGTGCCGCTGGGCCAGGTGGCGCGCGTGACGCGCGGGCTGGGCCCGGCCAAGATCGATCACCTGGACCGGGAACGCGTCATCACCATCCAGGCGAACACCGAGAACCGGGCGCTGACCGAAGTCATCCGTGAGTTCGAGGGGAAACTCGCCGCGGTGGCGCTGCCGGCCGGCTACGCGATCTCGCAGGGCGGCCAGACCAAGGATCAACAGGAGGTGTTCACGCGCATCCTGGTGGCCCTGGGCGTGGCGCTGCTGCTGATGTATTTCGTGCTGGTCGTGCAGTTCCAGTCGTTCCTGGATCCGCTCGCCATCCTGCTGTCGCTGCCGTTGTCGCTCATCGGCGTGATGCTGGCGCTGTGGATGACGGGGTCGACACTGAACATCATGAGCATGATTGGCGTGATCCTGCTGATGGGCATCGTCGCCAAGAACGCCATCCTGCTCATCGACTTCGCCAAGAGCGCCGAGGAGCAGGGCATGGCGCGCAAGGCGGCCATCGTCGAGGCCGGCCGCGTGCGGCTGCGTCCGATCCTGATGACCACCTTCGCGCTCATCGCGGGCATGATCCCGGTGGCGATCGGATCGGGCGAAGGGGCGGACTTCCGGGCGCCGCTCGGCCGGGCCGTGATTGGCGGCGTCATCACGTCGACCATCCTGACGCTGCTCGTCATCCCGACCGTGTACGACATCATGAGCCAGTGGCGCGACTGGGCGATGGGGCTGTTCAAGCGGCCCGCCAAGGCGGGCCGGCGGCCCGGCTCGGCGCCGGCCGAGGGGCTGGCGGACGCCACCGGGGCCTAGGCTGCGGCGGCGCGGTGTAGACTGGGCCCTGCCCCCACTGCGAGGTTGCGCCATGGCGCGTGCCGCTCTGCGCACGGCTGTTGTCGGGTGCCTGGTCCTGAGTGCGCTGGCAGGGACGGCGAGCGCTGCGCCTCAGGACCCGATTGTCCTGGTGCGGGCCTGGTGGGATGCGGCGGATGCCGGGGCCCGGGCGTCGGCTGCGGCACGCGTCGCCGCGCACAAGGACTACCGGCCGGCGAGGCTGCGCGAGTGGCTGCACAAGGCCGTGGCGTTCCCGGCGCTGACACCCGGGTCCCACACGATGACCGTGGACGTGGGCGGCGGCCAGCAGCGGCGGATCTTCCTGATCGTCCCTGAGGGGTATCGTCCGGATCGGGCCTGGCCGCTGATCTACGCGCTGCATCCGTCGGGGGAACCAGCCGACCGGTGGGCCGAGCAGGTACACCGGATGCTGGGGCGGCGCGGAGCCGATTTCGTCGTGGCGTCGCCGGAGTACTTCAAGAACTACCTCATCGAGGCGCCGCCCTACATCCCGGAACACCAGGCGCTCATCGACGCGGTGGCGCGCCAGGTGCACGTCAACGCGGATCGCGTGTATCCCTTCGGGTATTCGCGCGGCGGGTTCGGGGCGTGGTACGCCGCGCTGTACTATCCTCACCGCTTTGCCGGCATGGTGTGCATGGCGGCCGGCTTCGACGTGGCGCCGGCCGACGATGGGCTGTGGACGCACCTGGTGCGCAACGTCGCGCACCTGCCCGTGCTGAACACCTGGGGCGAACGGGATCCGTTGATCATCCGGGACATCGGTGACAACCCGGTGGGCACCTTCGCCGAGTCGAACCGGCGCTTCGCCCGCGAGCTGCAGGGCATGGACCTGCCCATCACGAACCTGGAAGTACCGGGCGGCGTGCACAACCAGCTTGCGCCGCCCGGGCCAGCGATCGTGACGATCATCACGGGTGTCCGCCAGGACGACCCGAAGCGGCTCACCCACGTGTTCCGGCACCTCCATCAGGCGGGCAGTTACTGGCTCGAGGGCCTGTCGTGGGTGGGAGAACGGTGGGGCGACGACCTGATCCCTCCGCTGCCGGCGGGCAGCCAGCCGGCTGCTCGCGATGCGGCGGCACTCGCGAGGCAAATCGAACCCCTGCTGGGCCGGATGACGGGCGAGCGGGACGGCCAGGTGATTCGCGTCACCCGTCGGCATATCGGCGACGTGGTCGTCTGGCTCGGCGAGCAGACGATCGACTGGGGCAAGCCGGTGACGATCGAGGTTGACGGCCGGTCAGCCTTCACCGGGCGGGTGACTCCGGACGCGGCGGTGGCGCTCGCGCGAGCGAAGGCGACGATGGACTTCGAACAACTGCGCTTCGCGGGCATCCGGATCGACGCCGATGGCCGCGCGACGGTCCTGACGGAGGCCACGATGCCGGAGCCGGTCTGGAAGACGGCGCGCTAGTCACGGGACCCCCGGGGCGTGGCCCGGCGTCTTACCCTCCACAACGAGTCTGAGTTCAGTGCCCCTGCGGAGCAGGGGCGCGTGGAGGGATTTCCCGTGCCTGACAAGAAAACGATCGCGGTGATTGGGGCAACAGGCGCACAGGGCGGCGGGCTGGTGCGGGCGATTCTGGCCGACCCGGCCGGCGGGTTCTCGGTACGTGCCATCACCCGCGACGCGACGACCGACAAGGCGCGCGCGCTGGCCGGGATGGGCGCCGAGGTGGTGGCGGCCAACCTCGACGACGAAGCGAGCCTGGCGGTCGCGTTCGCGGGCGCGTACGGGGCGTTCTGCGTGACCGCGTTCTGGGAGCACTTCTCGCCCGAGCGGGAACTGGCGCAGGCGGCGAACATGGCGCGGGCCGCGAAGGCTGCAGGGGTGCACCACGCGATCTGGTCGACCCTCGAGGACACGCGCCGCTGGGTGCCCCTGACCGACGATCGGATGCCGACCCTGATGGAGCGGTACAAGGTCCCGCACTTCGACGCCAAGGGCAGCGCCGACGCGCTCTTCACCCAGGCCGGCGTGCCGACGACGTTCCTCCTGACGTCGTTCTACTGGGACAACTTCGTCGCGTTCGGCATGGGGCCGAAGAAGGGGCCCGACGGCGTGCTGGCGATCACCATGCCCATGGGTGAGACGAAGCTGCCCGGGATCGCGGCGGACGACATCGGCAAGTGCGCCTACGGGATCTTCCAGCGGGGCACCTCGCTGGTCGGCCAGACCATCGGCATTGCCGGCGACCACCTCACGGGGGCCGAGATGGCGGCGGCGTTGGGCCAGGCCCTCGGCCAGCCGGTGAAGTACAACGCCGTACCGCCGGCCATCTACCGCGGATTCGGGTTTCCCGGCGCGGACGACCTGGCCAACATGTTCCAGTTCAAGCACGATTTCGAGGCAGAGTTCTGCGGTGCCAGGAACCTGGCGACGAGCCGCTCGCTCAATCCCGAGCTGCAGTCATTCGCGGCCTGGCTCGAGCGGAACAAGACGCGCATCCCGCTGGAGTAGGCCGTTCGCGCTCGGACGTCCGCTCCGGTCGGCCAGGCGCCCGTGCCCCTTGCGCTGCAGAGATTCGGCTATGATCGTCCGCGGCGCGCCGGGGTGGCGAAACTGGCAGACGCACGGGACTTAAAATCCTGTGAGGGCACCCCCCTCGTGCGGGTTCGATCCCCGCCCCCGGCACCA
>CAYNDV010000015.1:0-30587 GCA_964396055.1 uncultured Vicinamibacterales bacterium
CTTCTTGCTTCTTGCTTCTTGCTTCTTGCTTCTGTCCCGTCCCTGTACGCACCGCGGGCCCGCCTGGCCGACACCCAGGCGGGCCCGTCTCCCACGACACCGTCAGAATCTCCTCTAGCCTCTAGCCTCTAGCCTCTAGCCTCTAGCCTCTAGCCTTACGATGCCACGGCCACCAACTCTTCCGCCTCCACGGCCTCCGCCGTCTCGGGCTCGTCCGCCAGCACGGGTTCGCCCTCGCGGCGCTGAATCAGGTGCTCGAGGCCGTGGCGTTCGATCAGCCGGTAGAGCCGTCGCCGGCTCAGGCCGAGGGCCCGCGCCGCCAGGCTCTTGTTGCCGTGCATCTGTTCCAGCGTCCGGACGATGTGCTCGCGCTCGACGTCGCTGAGCGACTCCGAGCCTGACGGGCGCGCCGCGGATGGTGCCGCCGGCGCGGCGGGAAATCGCCCGACGACCACCGGCGGCCGCGCTGCAACCATCGGCGCCGGTGCCGGCGCGGTCCCCCGCTGATCCAGCATCACGTAGGTCAGGTCGCGCTCCGTGATCCAGGGCCCCTCGGCCAGCATGCACGCCCGCTCGATCGTGTTGCGCAGTTCGCGGACGTTGCCGTCCCACCGCGCCTCGGCCAGCATCCGCTCGGCGCCGGGCGTCACGCCCTCGATGGGCTTGCGGAACTTGGACGCGAACTGCTGGCGGAACGCGGCCACGAGGTACGGCACGTCGTCGCGGCGCTCGCGCAGCGATGGCACCCGAAGCTCCACGACGTTGAGCCGGTAGAACAGGTCGCTCCGGAAGTTGCCCGCCGCGCACTCGGTTCGCAGGTCGCGATTGGTGGCCGCCAGGATGTGCACGTCCACCCGCCGCGGGTCGAGGGCCCCCACGCGCTGCACCTCGCCGGTCTCGAGGACGCGCAGCAGTTTCGACTGGACGGGCATGGGCAGTTCGCCGATCTCGTCGAGGAACAGGGTGCCGCCGTCCGCGTGCTCGAAGAGACCCGCCTTCGACTCGGTGGCCCCCGTGAACGACCCGCGCACGTGGCCGAAGAGCTCGCTTTCGAACAGCGTCGGCACCACGGCCGAGCAGTTCACCGTGACGAAACGCCGCTGCTGCCGCGGCCCCAGCGCGTGCAGGGCGCGCGCCACCAGTTCCTTGCCGGTGCCGGTCTCGCCCGCCACCAGCGCCACGCGCGCGTGGGGCGCCAGGCGCCGGATGAGGCTGAAGAGGTCCTCCATGGCCGGGCTGCGGCCCACCATGCCGTGGAACTCCAGCCGCCGCGCGATCCCGCTGTCCATCACGGCCAGCCGGCGCCGGCGCTCGGTCTGCTCGCGCACGCTGTTGAAGAGGGCGGTCAGGCGCTCGTAGTCGATGGGCTTGCTGAGATAGTCCATCGCGCCCAGCTTGATGGCCTCCACGGCGGTGTCGACGGCGGCAAAGCCCGTCATCAGCACGACGGCGCAGTCGGGTGCCACCTCGCGCACGCGGCGCAGCACCTCCAGGCCGTTGACGTCCGGCATCCGCACGTCCACCAGGGCCATGTCGGCGTGGCGCTGGCGCAGCGTCTCGAGGGCGGCGCGGCCGCCATTGCACCGCACGACCTCGAAACCGTGTCTGGCGGCGAAGCGCCCCAGGATGTCGAGGATCGAGGGTTCGTCGTCCACCACGAGCAGCAACGGAGGGTTGGTCGTCATCGTCCTAACCACCATGGCGGGCCGTCACGACGGGCACCCCTGGCCTGGGATGCCGGCGCACGCGCCCAGCGAAGAATGCACGGCCTGCAGCAGGGCCTCGGGGCTCACCGGTTTCTGCAGGAGGAGCGCCGCGGCGCCATCGCCCGCGGGCAGATCGACGGGATCGTGATAGCCCGACATGAAGATGACGGGCAGCAGCGGGTGCCGCGCCCGCACCAGCCGGGCCAGCTCCACGCCGTTGATTTCGGGCATGATGACGTCGGTGAGCAGCAGATCGGGCGTCCGGCCCAGCGCCTCGAGCGACGCCAGGGCCTCCCGGGCACTGGCCCCGGCCACCACGCGGAAGCCGCTGCGCGACAGGACGCGGCACACCAGGTCACGGATGGTCGCGTCGTCCTCCGCGACCAGGATCGACGCCGACGAGGCCGTCACCTCGCGGACCGGCGGCAACGAGGAAGGCAGCGCCGCGTCGGGCCGGGCTTCCTGCGGCAGGTAGACCGTGAAGACGGATCCGGCGCCCACGGCGGTCTGCACGGCAATGTAGCCGCCGCTCTGCTTGACGATGCCGTACACCATCGACAGCCCGAGCCCCGTGCCCTTGCCCTGGGGCTTCGTGGTGAAGAACGGCTCGAAGATGCGGCCGACCACTTCCGGCGGCATCCCGGTGCCGGTGTCCCGGACCTCGATCGCGACGTACCGCCCCTTCGCGGCGCCGGGGTGCGCGCGGACGAAGGCCTCGTCGAGGTCCGCCACGCGGGTCGACACGGCCAGCGCGCCGCCCGCCGGCATGGCGTCCGACGCGTTGATGACGAGGTTGATCAGGACCTGTTCGACCTGGCCCACATCGGCCCGCACGAAGAGCGGGTCGGCGCAGTGATCGATGGTCAGGGCGATGTCCTCGCGGATGACCCGGCGGAGCATCTTGTCGAGACCGGACACGGTTCCCCGCACATCGAACGTCGTGGGCTGGAGAATCTGCTTGCGGCTGAACGCCAGCAGCTGGCGCGTGAGCGACGAGGCGCGCTGGCCGGCCGAGCGGATCTCCTCGACATCGGCGCGGTTCGGATCCTCGTGCGGCATCTGGTCGAGCAGGATCTCGCAGTAGCCGAGGATGGCCGTCATCAGGTTGTTGAAGTCGTGGGCGATGCCGCCCGCCAGCTGGCCGATGGCCTCCATCTTCTGGGCCTGGCGGAACTGCGCTTCGAGGGCGCGCTGTTCGCTCACGTCGCGCTTCACGGCCACGTAGTGCGTCACCACGCCGGCGCCGTCCTTCACGGGCGTGATGGTCATCTGCTCCGCGTACACGCGCCCGTCCTTGCGGCGGTTCTCGATCTCGCCGCGCCAGACGCGCCCGCTGCGGATCGTCGTCCACATGTCGCGGTAGAACTCCGGCGGGTGCACGCCCGATCGCAGCAGCCGCGTGCTGCGCCCGCGCACGTCGTCCAGCGTGTAGCCCGACACGGCCGTGAACGACGGATTCACCCACTCGATGACGCCCGCGGCATCGGTCACGACGATGGCGTCCGCCGCCGCTTCGAGGGCCGAGGCCAGCAGGCGGAGCTGTCGCTGTGTCTCGCGCTCCCCGGGCAGGTCCGGTCCGGCCACGAGCGGCCCGCACCCATCGCCGCTGCGCGCGCGTCCGGGCGCCGGCTCCGCCGTCTCCCGCCGTCGAGTTGCCCGCATCGCTGACCCCATGCGCCTGTTCCTGTCCGCCGTCCGAACCGGCCATCAGCGGCCCGGCAGCGCGCTCTCGCGGTGGCGCAGTCCGGGCCGCCCCCCCGAATGGGGGGTTCCCAGTCACTGAATCGGCATCGGCAGGGGTTTCTTCAGCCGGAAGAAGGAGTTGCCGCCGGGCGGGAGCGCGCGGGCGCCGGACAGGCGGCGCCCGCGCGGAAGGACAGCCGTCCCTCAGTCGGACGAGCCGCGGCGGCCGATCACCACGCGCCGGCCGTCGTAGGCAGGCGTAATCGTGCCTTTGGCGCGGATGTACTCCACCAGGACGTCGAGCCGGGCACGGCCCGTGTCGGTCGTCTTGACGTCCTTGAGGGCCACCATCGCGAAGTACGAATTCGTGACGCCGGCATACACCCGGTCGTCCTGCAGGGGCTGGCCCCCGATGGTCGCCTCCACGAGCCGGCCGTCCACCAGCCGGTACCGCAGCCCCGACGGGTGCGGCGCGTGGCGCACCAGCAGCGCCCGGATCTGCGCGCCGGTGGCCTCGAACTGCACCACGGTGTTGGTGAACGGGTCCAGGGTCACCAGGTCGCCGTACGTGATGGGGCCGGCGACCAGCGGCGCGCGGACGCCGCCGGAGTTCTCGAGGCCGAACTCGGCCTTGAACGTTTCGCGGACCGCATCCGCCACCAGCGCGTACGGCGCCTCGTCATCGCCGCGGGCGCTGACATCGACCGTGGCCGCGCCGACCACCTTCCCGTACCGCTCCGCAATCGGCTGCCAGAACTTCCGGACGATCGCGGCCACGGCCGGGTCCTCCGGCATGTCGCTGGTCATCGGCAGCAACCGCGACCGATGCCGCGCCACGCTCCACCGCCCGCCAGCCCCCCGGCGCAGCAGCAGGTCGAGGCGCCCCAGTTCGCCGCCCCACTGGTGCGCCTGCACGATCACCGTTCCCAGGGGCCCGTCGGCCTGCAGGTCGTCGGACTGCCACACGAAGGTGCCGGTCGGGATCCGCGAGTGCGAGTGCCCGCCGACAATCACGTCGATGCCCGGCACCTGCCGCGCGATCTGCTCGTCGACGTCCTCCCCCGAGTGTGACAGCAGCACGACCAGGTCGGCCTCGGCGCGCAGTTTCGGCACCAGGGCCTTCGCCGCCTCGATGGCGTCGGTGATGACGACCTTGTCCCGCGCGGCCGGATACCCCTGGGTCGATCGCGTGATCAGGCCGAAGAGGGCCACGCGCACCTCGCCGACACGCTCGATCCGGTACGGCGGCAGCAGCGGGGCACCGGTGGCCTTGATGGTCGCGTTCGCCAGGACGAGCGGATACGCGGGCTGCTTGATCAGCTCGAGCAGACGTTCGTGCGGCGCGTTGAACTCGTGGTTGCCGATCGTGCCGAACTGGTAGCCGGCGGCGTTCATCGCCGCCACGTCCGCGTCACCCTTGTACTCGGTCGAGAATGGCGTGCCGTCGGTGAAGTCGCCGATGTCGACCAGCCAGGTGGTGCCGCCTCGGGCGGCCACCTCGGTTCGGATCTTCGCCGCCAGCGCGGCCCGTCTCGCGATGCCGCCAATCTCGCGGCGCACGGGCAGATCGGCCAGTTCCGAGCCGTCGGGCACGATGGTCGGGTAGCTGAACGGCAGCAGGTGGCCGTGGGTGTCGTTGGTGTGCAGGATCACGAGCAGGGTGTCCCCCGCCGGCGCCTGGGTGAACGCCATCAGCGCGAGCGACGCCAGCACGAGCGGCGCCAGGAAACGACGCGAAGTCATGAAGCCTCCAGCCGGAAAAGATCCGTCACGATCGGGTCAGCGCCTGGACCGGTCGAGCAGGTCGGCCAGGTGCGACATCCAGAGGGCCGCCACGGTGTGGCTGCCGTGGCCGCGGGTGGCCGGCCCGAACGGGACCAGGACGGCCCTGCCCCCGGGAACGCGCGCGGTCTCCCGCTCGAAGATGCCGAGTTCCGGCGGGTTTACCAGGTCGTCGGCGAAGTTGACCGCCACCAGCGGAGCCTTGATCGACGCCAGGCCCGGCCCCGGATCGTAGTCCCACGACGCCTGCAGCGCGTAGTAGACATCGTTGGCGTCGGCGGCCTTCATCAGGGTGTCCGCATAGGCGTCGAGGACCCGGTCGGCCGCCTCGAGGGTGGGGGCCTCGGCCTGCCGCAGCACGGGATTGCTGCTCACCAGCGCGAGGATGCCCGCGGCCACGCGCAGCCCCCGTGGCTGTGCCGTGTACGCCCCATCGCGGTACTCGGGATCGAGCCGGATCGCGTCCATCGCAATCTTCCGCCACATGCGGTTGCGCCCGGCGATGGCCGACGGCAGGCTGGCCAGCGGCATCAGCGCATCCATGTAGTCCGGGTACATCTGGCCCCAGAGCCACGCGTGCATCCCGCCCATCGAGGTGCCGATGATCAGCCGCAGGTGGTTCACGCCCAGGCCCTCGGTCAGGAGCCGGTACTGGGCGGTGACCATGTCGCGGTACCCGTACTTGGGGAAGGCGGCCCGCAGTCCGGAACTGGGGCGCGTCGACTGGCCGTGACCGAGGTTGTCGGGGATCACGATGAAGTGCGTGGCGGCGTCGAGCAACTGGCCGGGGCCGAAGAGGGCGCCGGCGAAGTCGGGCCGCATGAACTGCGCGCCGCTGCCCGTGGTGCCGTGCAGCACCAGGACGGCGTTGGTGACCTGGCCGGCGGCGTTGGTGCGGGGCCGCCCGAGCGTCCGGTAGTGCATCGACACCTCGGGCAGGGTCTCGCCGGTCGCACACCGGAAGTCGCGGAGCACGTAGTTGCCCTGCACCGGCACCGGATCATCAGCGGCACGGGCGGGCACGGCCCACAGCAGGCACAGCAACAGAACCACCGGCGTCGTGTATCTCGTCATCATGGTCGGACTCGTGTATCGGGAACCGGGGGACGACCCGGCAAGTATAACGAGCGCGCCGTCACCTCGTCGCGGCCGAAACCAGCCGCCCGCTCCAGCCGACGCACGATGTCTGGCGGCGTCACCGGCACGCGCCACTCATCGTGCCGGCCGCCCGCGCGCTCGAATGCCGGCGCCCAGCGCCCCACCCAGGGCGCCACCCGGGTGGCGATGGGCTCGAGGACGAGCACCGTGACGCCCTCCGCCGACTGCGCAACCAGTTCGTGCAGCAGGCGGTCGCGGTCCTCCCGTTCCAGCTCGTTCAGCACGTAGGCCGCCACGACGATGGCGGGCCGGCGTTTCCACTCGATCCGCCGCACGTCGGCCACCCGCGCGCGGCCGTCCACGCCCAGCGCCCGGTAGGTGATCTGGGCCTCGGCGACAGCCCACGGGTGGCGGTCGAGCCCCTGGACCGGAAAGCCGTCCCCGCACGCCATCGCCACGGCAGCACCCACCACGCCGGTCCCGCATCCCAGGTCCAGAACGGTGCCGGGCGCCGCGGGCGCCATCCCCAGACGCGACGCGACGTGGCGGGCCAGGAGAAGGTGCAGGGGGCCGTAGTACAGCGCAAAGGCCGCGCGCTTGCCGGCCCCGTCGAGCGCCACGCCGCGCGGAAGCCGGCCGCGGCGTTCGACGTAGGCGGACGACAGGGCCCGCAGGGCGCGCGCGACTTCGGTCTCACGCAGGTCCGCCAGGTGCCGCGCCTCGAGGCCGGCCGCCCACTCGTCGATCCGCCGATCTTCGTCTCGTGTCATGGCCCGACCACCTGATGATACGATCGCCCCGGGTGACCATTATGTCCGACTCGCCTACCGGCAACCCGCCTGCCGATCCGGCCGGCGCCCCCACGGCATCACCAGCCCCGACGCCAGGCGCCGGTCCGCACGGCACGGGGCCGGACGTGCTCACCGCCCTGGTCTGCGAGCGCTGCGGCAGCGTCAACCTCGTGCGCGTGAAGGGGTGCTGGTACTGCGAGACGTGTCACTACAAGTTCGACTGCTACGGCTGGTAGGACGTTCGCGCATGGGCATCCTCAGTTCCGCGCAGCGGGCGTTTGTCGCCGCCGTCGCCCCGTGCATCGTGCCGGCGGCCGCGTCGCTGGATCCGGCCGCGGTCAATCGGCTGCTGGACCTGGTCGATAACGCGCTCGCGGAGCGGCCCGCCCCGGTCCGGCGGCAGTTCTCGCTCCTGCTCACGGTGCTGCGGTGGGCGCCGGTGACGCGTTTCGGCCGCCCCCTCGATCGCCTCGACCCGGAGCGGCAGGCCGCCGTCCTGCGCGCGTTCGAGCGCGCGCCGATCCAGAAGCTGCGCGCCGGGTTCTGGGGATTCCGCACGCTCGTCCTTCTTGGTTTCTACGGCCGGCCGGAAGCCGGCCCGGCCATCGGCTACCGGCCGTCTCTGGACGGCAACGCGCGCCTCCATGATCGAACGCGACGCTGACATCGTCATCATCGGATCCGGCGCGGGTGGCGGGACCGCGGCCGCCGCCCTGGCCCCCCTGTGCCGCGACGGCCGGCGCATCCTGGTGCTCGAAGCCGGCCCGAAGCTGCTGGACGACGACTTCACCGGCCGTGAGGTCGAGATGGCCACGCGGCTCTACGCCGACTCGGGCGGGTTCCTCACCGACGATGGGGCGATGACCCTGGCGTTCGGCCGCGCGTACGGCGGGTCGACCGTGGTCTACACCGGCACGTCGCTCACGATCACCGAGCCCGTCGTGCGCGCGTGGGACGTCCCGGGCCTCACCTGGGCCGATCTGCAGCGGCGATCGCGCGTCTACCTCGAGCAGAACGGCGTGCACCTGCTCGACCGCGGCGACATCAACGACAACAACCGGCTGTTCGAGGCCGGGTGCCGGGCCCTCGGCTACCGCGTGGAGCAGTTCCCGCTGAACCTGCGGGGCTGCCGGGGAGCGGGCCTGTGCAACCTCGGCTGCCCGAACGGCGCCAAGATGGGCACCCACCGCGTCCAACTGCCGGCGGCCGAGCGCGAGGGCGTCGAGGTGGTGACCAACTGCGAGGTGGACCGCGTGGAGACGCGCGCGGTGGTGGCCACGGTGCGCGCGCCCGCGGTGGGCGCCCCATCGGCGTGGGCCCCCGGCGAGTACCGCGTCCGGGCCCGTGTGGTCATCGTGGCCGGTGGCGCCGTGGGTTCGCCGGCGCTTCTCCTGCGGTCGAGGCTGGGCACGGGCCTGCCGGCCCTCGGCCGCTACTTCACCTGTCATCCCGCCCTGATCCTGGTCGGGCAGCACGACGCTCCGATCACGAATTACGCCGGCCACCCGAAGAGCTACTACTGCGATCATTTCGCCGACAGCGACGGGTTCCTGCTCGAAACCTGCATGTACTTCCCGTTCACGACGGCGAAGAGCCTGACGGGGTTCGGCCCGGACCACGCGCGGATGATGGCCGCGATGGACCGGCTGCAGATGATCCTCGTGCTGGCGCTCGATCCGGCGCGGGCCGACAACCGCGTCACGGTGGATCGGCACGGCAGGCCCGTGGTGCGCTACCGCATCGGCCCGGAGGTGCGGGCCTCGCTCGTGGCGGCCATGCGCGCGTCCGCGCGGATCTTCTTCGCCGCCGGGGCCGCCCGGGTGCATGCGCCGGCCAGCGCGGCGTTCTTCATCGACGCCGCCGACGCCGGCCGCATCGACGCGCTCATCGGGCCCGAGCACCTGCGGCTGGGCACGGTCACGATCTCGAGCGCGCACCCCATGGGCGGGTGCCGCATGGGCGCGTCACCGGCCAAGTCTGTCACCGACGCCTGGGGCCAGGTGCACGGCCACCCGTGGCTGTTCGTGGCCGACGCCAGCCTGTTCCCCCGTTGCGCGGGCATCAACCCGTACGTCACCGTGATGGCCCTGGCCGACCGGGTGGCCGAACGGGTCCGGGCCGTCCTCCCTTCTCTCGCCAGCTGAGCTGCCATGACCTCACGCGGTTCCGATCTCGTCGTGCGGGCACTCGAGGACGCGGGCGCCCGCTTCACTTTCGGCATCCCGGGCACCCACAACATCGAGTTGTACGACGCCCTCTCGCAGTCCGCGTCGGTGACGGCGGTGCTCGTCACCGACGAGCAGAGCGCCGGGTTCCTGGCCGACGCCGTCTCGCGGTCGTCGGACTCGGTCGGGGTGGTCAACCTCGTGCCTGGCGCCGGCGTGACGCACGCGCTCTCGGGCATCGCCGAGGCCCTGCTCGACGGCATCCCGCTCGTCGTGCTCGCCTGCGGCGTCCGCCGCGATTCGGGCCGCGCCTTCCAGCTGCACGACATGGATCAGGCCGCGCTGCTGCGCGGCGTCACCAAGGCGGTGCTCGCGCCGGGGAGCCCCGGCGAGATTTACGCGACGGTGCGCCACGCCTTCGACCTCGCGCGATCCGGCACGCCGGGACCGGTGGCCATCGAGATCCCGGCCGAGTACTACCTGCTGACGCACGACGTCGGTCAGCCGGCGGCGGCGCCAGCGGCGGCGGCGGTGCCCGTGGCCAACCCGGCCGACATCGAGCGGGCGGCCGCCCTGCTAGGCGGCGCGCGCCAGCCCGTCATCTACGCCGGGTACGGCGCCAGCGGCGCCGCGGCGGCGCTGGTGGAGCTGGCGGAGAAGCTCGGCGCGCCGGTGGCGACGACCATCCAGGGCAAGGGCGTGTTTCCCGAGCACCACCCGCTGTGGGTGTGGAACGGCCTCGGCGCGCCGGCGCCGGCGTTCGCCGCGGAGATCGCCCGCACCTGCGACGTGATGCTGGCGGTCGGCTGCCGGTTCAGCGAAGTGGGCACGGGCAGCTGGGGATTCACGCCGCCGCCGGACCTGATCCACGTCGACATCAACCCGGACGTCTTCCACCGCAACTTCCCCGCCCGCGTGGCGATCGCCGCCGACGCGCGGGCCGCTGTCGAGGCGCTGGCGGCAGCGGTGCGGGACCGCGGCGAATGGGGCCCGCGGACCGAGCAGATCGCCGCCGGGCACCGCGCGGTGCGGGACGGCTGGCAGCGCGGCCGCAGCGCCTCACGCGTCACGCCGGCGTGGCTGTTCGAGGTGTGCCAGCGCCGCGCGCCGGACGCGATCTTCACGACGGACAGCGGCAACGGCACGTTTCTCGCCATGGAGTGCCTGCGGCTCGACCGGCCCGGGCGGTTCCTCGCGCCGGTCGACTTCTCGTGCATGGGGTACTCGGTGCCCGCCGCCATCGGCGCCCGGCTCGCGAACCCCGATCGCGATGTCATCGCGTTCGCGGGCGACGGGGCGCTGCTGATGACGGGGCTTGAACTGCTGACCGCCTCGGCCTACGGCGCCGCCCCCGTGATATGCGTGCTGCGCGACGGCGAACTGGCCCAGATCGCGCAGTTCCAGCGCACGGCCATGGGCAGCGCGTCCAACAGCGTGCTGCCGCCGTACTCGGTCAAGGGCCTGGCGGAGACCGTCGACGCCGCCTACCTCGCCTGTCCGCGCGACGCGCGCGTCGAGGCGGTCATCGAGGAAGCCCTGGCCGTCGCGCGCGGCGGGCGGCCGGTCCTCGTGGAGGTGGCCATCGACTACGCGCAGAAGACGTACTTCACGAAAGGCGTGGTCAAGACGACCTTCTGGCGCCTGCCCTGGACCGATCGTGTGCGCCTGCTCGGACGCGCCGTGCGGCGCCGGCTCCAGAGGTGACGGTGAAGGTTCACGGTTGCCGGTTCACGGTTCAGGGTTCAGGGTTCAGGGTTCAGGGTTGGACACCTGATCGCAAACCGTGAACCGCGAACCGTGAACTGCGAACCCTCTAGCCCCTCGCCCCTGGCCCCGAGTACCCTGTCCCCATGCACATCCCGGACGGGTTCCTGGGTACCGGCGTCATCGTCGTCACCGGCCTCGCGGCCGGCGTGGGCGTGACGGCCGCTTTGCGCGCCGAGCGCGCGGACCCGGAGCCCACCCCCGCGGCCATGCTGGGCGCGGTGGCCGCGTTTGTCTTCGCGGCGCAGATGATCAACGTGCCGGTGGCGCCGGCCGTCAGCGGGCACCTGGTGGGCGGCGCGCTGGTGGCGGCCCTGATGGGCCCGTGGCGCGGCATCATCGTCATGGCCGTCGTCCTGACGGTGCAGGCCCTGCTGTTCCAGGATGGCGGCATCACCGCGCTGGGCGCCAACATCACCGACATGGGACTGGGCGGCGTCCTGTCGGCCGCGGCCGTGCTGACGCTCGTGGCGCGGATGTCCCGCACGCCGGGGGCCCTCGTCGCCGGCGGCGTACTGGGCGCCTTCGGCGCGACGCTCGTGTCCGCCACGCTGACGGCACTCTGGCTGGGCCTGTCGGGCCTCTACCCGCTGGCGGGCATCCTGCCGGTGATGCTGGGCACGCACGCGCTCATCGGTGTCCTCGAGGCGGCCCTCACCGGCGCCGTGCTCGCGACGGTCCTGCGCTGGCGTCCGGATCTCGTTCGGGGGCTCTCGTCATCCGGCGGGGGCGCCGGTGCGGTCGCGACCAGTGCCGGCGTCCTGGGGCTGGCCCTGGCCGTCGCGGGCTTCGCCGCACCATTCGCGTCGGGTCTGCCCGACGGCCTGGAGCACGCCGCCGAACGGCTCGGGTTCGGGGAGCGCGCGGCGGCCGGCTGGCAGGCGCCGTTCCCCGACTACGTCCTGCCCGCCGTGGAGTCTGCCGGTCTGGCCACAGCCCTGGCCGGCGTCGCGGGCGTACTGGCCGCAGCCGTCATGGCCTGGGCTCTCGGCCGCAGCCTCCGGACGGTGCGCGGGGCGACGCATGACTGACCGTCCCGGTCGCGCCCTGCTCGCCACGCTGGTCATCGTCGTCGCGGCCGCGACGGCGCCGGCGGGACTCTGGGGACAACCGGTCCCGTGGTGGGCATGGAGCCTGTGGGCGGCGTCCGGCTCAGCGGCGCTTTGGCTGCTGGTGCGGGCCGGCTATCCGCTGCGGGAAGCGATGCGCCGCGTGGCCTGGCTGGCGCCGGTGGCGGCAGCCTTCGCGCTGCCGGCCGCGCTGCTTGCCCCGTCGGGGTCGCGGGGGCTGGTGGCGGCTGCCCTCCTGTGCCGGGCGTGGAGCGCGGCGGCGATAGGCGCGGCCACCGCCACGGCGCTGGGGCCTGGCGGGATGGCCCGGGGCCTGCGGGATCTCGGGTTCCCCGCCCGCCTCGCCGACGTCTTCGAGGCCACGCTCGTCAGCCTCACCGTCGTCCTGCGCCAGGTGCAGGCCATGCTGCGCGCACGCGAGGCCCGCCGTCCAGGATTCGGTGCCTGGAGCAGCGTCCTGGCCCGCCCGGCCGACACGGTGACGGGCTTCGGCCGCCTCGTGGCTGCGCTGCTGCTGCGATCGCTGGAACGCGCCGAGGCCCTGGAGCGGGCCCGCCGCGCCCGGGGGGGACTCGCGTGAGGCCGCCCGCCCCGCCGCCGGCCGCCCTCGAGGTCTCGGGCCTCAGCTATCACTATCCGGACGGATCGCCGGCCCTCGCATCGGTCTCGCTGCGCATCGGCGCGGGCGAACGCGTCGCGCTGCTGGGCCCCAACGGCGCCGGCAAGTCCACGCTGCTGCTCCACCTGGCCGGGCTGCTGCCCGAACGACGGCGGTACCTGCACCGCCACGATCCGGGCCAGCCGGCCCATCGCCACGGCGCCGGCGGCCGCGTCACGATCGGCGGCGTCGATCTCGCGCCCGGCACCATCGCCCGCATCCGCGATCTCGTCGGCATCGTCTTCCAGGATCCGGACGATCAGTTGATCAGCCTCACCGTGGGCGAAGACGTCGGGTACGGCGCCCGGGCGAGGCGCTGGCCGCCGGACGACGTGGCGCGCGCGGTGGACGAGGCGCTGGCCGCGGTCGGGCTGGCCGGCCAGGCCCATCGGTCGCCGCACCACCTGTCGCTGGGCGAGAAACGGCGCGTCTGCCTGGCGGGCGTGCTCGCCTGCCGGCCCGGCGTGCTGCTGCTCGACGAGCCGTCGTCGGGCCTCGACCCGCGCGGCCGCCGGGGCCTTGCCGGCCTGCTGGCGGGCCTCCCGTCCACGCAGGTCATCGCCAGCCACGACCTGACGCTCGTCGAGCAGGTCTGCACTCGTGCGATCATCATCGACGGCGGCGCGGTGGTGGCGGATGGTCCGACGGCGGACCTGCTGCGGGATCGGACCCGGCTCGAACGTCACGGCCTCGCGTAACGCATTGGACCCGGCGCGGCCGAGCGGCCTGCGCCTCGGGAGGGACTGCATGGCCACGAGGGAACCGCTGCTCGATCGTTTCGTCCGCTACGCGCGCATCGACACCCAGTCGTCCGACTCGTCCACCACCTACCCGTCAACGGAGAAACAGAAAGACCTCCTGCGGGTCCTGGTGGACGACCTGAAGGCCCTCGGACTCGAGGACGCGGCCATGGACGACTGGGGCTACGTGACCGCCACGCTGCCCTCGAACGTCCCGCACCGGCACCCGGCGTACCACCTGGTGCCGACGGTGGGCCTCATCGCGCACGTGGACACCTACTTCGGCGTCACGGGCGCCGGCGTCAACCCGCAGGTGCACGCGAACTACGACGGCGGCGACATCGTGCTGCCCGGCGATCCAACGCAGGTGATCCGGGTGGCCGACGAGGTCGAACTGGCCGCGTGCAAGGGCCTGACGATCATCACGTCGGACGGCACCACGCTGCTCGGCGCCGACGACAAGGCCGGCGTGGCGGTCATCCTCGAGGCGCTGGCGCGCCTGCGGGACGATCCCCGGCGGCTGCACGGCCCGGTTCGCGTGGGCTTTACACCCGACGAAGAGGTGGGGCGCGGCACCGAACATTTCGACGTGCAGGCGTTCGGAGCGCAGTACGCCTACACGATCGACGGGTCCGGCCTGGGTTCACTCGAGGCCGAGACCTTCTGCGCAGACACCGCCGTCGTCACCGTCACTGGTGCCGACGTACACCCCGGATACGCCAAGAACAAGATGGTCAACGCCGTGCGGGTGGTGAGCGCGCTGCTGCAGGCGCTGCCGCAGCACCGGACGCCCGAGACCACGGAAGGGCGTGAGGGGTTCCTGCATCCGATCTCGGTCAGCGGCAACACGTCGGAAGCCAGGGCGCAGCTGCTGGTGCGGTCGTTCACGGAAGAAGGGCTCGCGGAGCTCGAAGGCGTGCTGCGTGACGCGGCGGCGTACATGGAGAAGCGGTATCGCGGCGCCACGGTGGCCGTCGAGATCAAGCCGTCCTACCGCAACATGAAGTACAAGCTCGACGAAGTGCCGCACGTCGTCGAGTACGCGGACGAGGCCATCCGACGCGCGGGCGTGACGCCGCACCGGCCGCCCGTGCGCGGCGGCACCGACGGATCGCGCCTGTCGTTCATGGGGCTGCCCACGCCGAACCTCTTCAACGGCTCGATGAACTTCCACGGCAAGAAGGAGTGGGTGCCGCTGGAGTGGATGGAGAAGTCGGTCGAGACGGTGCTCCATCTGCTGGAGATCTGGGTGGAGAAGACAGGAACTGCCGCCAGGGGCCAGGGGCTAGAGGCTAGAGGCTAGAGGCTAGAGGCTAGAGGCTAGAGGCTAGCGACGTCGTAGCGCAGGGCTTCAGCCCTGCCCGTGGTCACGCGGCGGTTCCTAGTCCCGTTTCCCCCGAACGCCTGCCACGGCGGGCTCGAGGATGATGATGTGGGCCGCTGACCGCCCCTCGTGCAGGCCGAGCCCGAACGTCATGAGGTCGTGTCCCGACGCGGTGCCGATGTCGCCGGCATCCACCGCGCGCACGCGATAGGTCACGCCAGGCTGAAGCCCGCGAGGCCGAATCACGGTCTCGCCGGCGCCGTCCCGCTGCTGGAACGCGAACACCGCCGACTCCGGCTGGTCCGCCGAGGTGGCGTGCAGGACGTCCCAGCCGCCGTCGCCGCCGGTCCCTGACTGCGCGGTCAATAGCGCGGCCGTGCCGTTGCGCAGGATGTCCCGCACGTGCTTGTAGACCTCGACCTCGGCTGCGAGGCGCGCCAGCGTCTCGTCGTCGAGCACTCCGGCGCGAAAGGAGAAGCCGAGCACACCGGGCATACGGCTGCGCAGGTAGAGGCCGAGGTCCGGCGCATCGACCAGGGGTTCGTCCTCGGCGTCGAGCACGAAGGACAACAGGTACGCCGGCGGAAACAGGGCTGACAGGCCCTCCAGGTTGTGCCGGACGTACGCGGCCGGGGCGGACCGGTCGTCCATCCAGCCGACATCGGTGACGCGGGCCATGCCCAGGTCCATGCGGTTGCCGCCACCGGACACGTTCTCGATCACGAGGTGCGGGTATCGCTCGCGCAGGGCCGACAGCAGCCCGTAGAGGGCCTGCACGTGACGGAGGTTCCCGTCACCCGCGCCGTGGCCGTGGCCGGGCCGGTTGCAGTTGACCCACAGGTTGTTGTCCCACTTGAGGTAGTCGGGACGGGCCCCCTCGATGAAGCGCACCAGCTGGTTCCAGACCCACTGCCGGGCCTCGTCGCCGGCCAGGCAGATCTGGGCGGCATGAGTCTCGTCGGGCGCACGGTCCGGATCGTGGACGCCGTCGTGCGTGGCCAGCCAGCGCTCCTGCGCAAGGCCGGCGCGGCCGACGGTGTCGAGATCCACGCGTTCGGGCTCCACCCACACGCCGAACCGCAGGCCGCGGTGCCGGGCTTCGTCACCCAGCGGGCCGAGCCCGTCGGGGAACCGCTCGTCGTCTACCTCCCACGACCCGAGGCCTGACGTGAAGTCCCATCGTTCGCCGCGGCCCGCGTACCAGCCGGCGTCGAGTACGAACAACTCGGCCCCCAGGCGGGCGTGGGCGGCCAGTTCGTCCACCACGGCCGCCGCGGTCACCTGCGTGCCGAAGGCGTACCACGTGTTCGCCGTGACCAGCGGATCCCAGCCGCGGCCGTGCCTGAGCGTCTCGCGCAGGAACGGACGCAGGGCCGCCGCGACATCCGCCTCCGGCCCGCGGGCCACGCCAAGATACAGGTGGGGGGTGTCGAGCGACTGCCCGGGCGCGAGTTCTGTCACGTTGGCGGGCAGCCCGGCGGAGACGCGCACCGACGCCTCCAGCCGCCGGACCTCGACGCCCCAGGCCCCAGACCACAGGAGCCCGACATACAGCTTGTCGGGCCCCTGGTCGATGGCCAGCCAGGGCACCGCGTACTCCGACGATCGGCCGGCGGCGCCCAGCACGAGCGCGTCGCCGGGCTCGAGGTGCGTCCGCTGCCGCGTGAAGGGGCCTGCGTTGCCCCCGGGCGCGTGCAGGCCGGTCAACCAGTCCACGTCGCCGGGCGGCAGCGACAGGTGCAGCAGGTTCAGCCCCGCCAGGGTGACGACGCTGTCGGTGGCCGCGATGGACGTCCACGTCTCGATGGTCGGGGTGTGGGGTGATGCCGCGTACCAGCGGGCGGCCCTGACGTTCTGTCGATCGTGCTCGTAGAGGAACCCGAGACGCAGTTCGGTGCCGTGCTCTTCGGTGACGGTCTCCACGTACCGCCACCCCTCTTCGGTCACGCCAAAGCCCGAGACGACGCCGCCCATCGTGAGGAAGTGGTCCGATGAACCATCGAGCTCGATGCGACGGCCGGCGCCGGGCAGGTCGATGGCGCGAATCCCGAAGCTCGCGTTTCGGTCGAGACCGATCAGGATCGTGATCAGGTCGTTGCCGATCGTCCAGGTCCGATCGCCGTCCGCCGCCAGCACGCGGACAGCCCCGCGCGCGAGGACGGTGCGGGGCCCCGCGCCGGACACGGCGAGGCCGGCCGCCGTCACGAGAAGAGTGACGATAAGGAGACGTCGCAGGGTCATGAGCAAGCGGACCGGGTGCAAAGACCGTACCGCGCGCCCACGACGGAACGGCGGCCGAAACGCGCACCCTGTCCACCCGCTTGGACTACCCTGCGTGCAAAAAGGTTGCAGCTGTCACCGACGCAGGCCAAGCATCATCGATCGCCGTATCTCTTCGGCCATCCGGTTGAGCTTGACATCGGTGCGGAACCCCACCGACTGCGCCGCCCCCACCATGATCGCGTAGGCCCGCTTCGCGGGCACTTCGAGCTGCTTCGCGATGTCGAGGATCACGCCGCTCTCGGCGTCCATCAGGGCGCCGTCGGCCAGGGCCACGTCGGCCAGCCGCGACAGGATGAAGGTCCGATCGTCGAGGTCACCCGATTCCCTGACGGCGGCCAGCGTCTCGGGCAGCTGGGCCTGGATGGCGTCGCGGTCCGTCACGATCTCCGCCTCCGGCTCGTCGGTGAACCACCGGTGGAGGATCTGCACGAGGATCTTGACCTCTTCATCGCTCACGTCCTTGTCGGCCCCGAGCAGCAGCGCGCCCGCCAGCGCGACCGCCCGCATGACGTGCTGGTACACGGGCTGGAAGGGGTAGCGGCGCGTCAACTGCACGAGTTCGTCCACGCCGGTCTCGAGTTCCTCGTCGTCGATGGGCGTGCCCGCGACCGGGTACCCGGCCCGCTGGGCCTTCTGCGAACGCGAGAACAGCTCTGCGGCCTTCAGGCGGATCGGCAGCAGGGGGTGCGAGGCGAACGTTTCCTCGATCAGCTCGGGCCGGCCGCGGATCTCGTCGATCTGGGAGATGAGGGCTTCGACGTCGAGGTTGAGGTTCCGCTCGCTCAGGCCGAAGGTGGCCTTCAGCAGCGAGGTGGCCGTGGCGGTGAAGTTGCGGCTCGCGAGGACCGACACGCGGTCGGCGCTGATCTCGGCCTTCTTGCGCCACCGCAGGAACAGCGCCTCGCCCAGGGCCGGCAGGACGGTGACCGACGGATTGCCCGCGTCGGTGGAGATCAGCGCCGCGAGGCGGTTGTTGCCGAACAGGATGTGCCCCAGCTCGTGGCCGAGGATCGATCGCAGTTCCGCGTCGTCGAGGCGCTCGAGGGCGGCCGCCGTGACCCCGATCAGCGAGTAGGTGCCGGCCTTGCGGACGTCCAGGATCGCGAAGGCGTTCATGTCGGCCGAGGGGAGGCAGAACACCTCGGCCTGGGCGTCGAGCGCCAGGGCCTGGCACACCTCGCCGAAGATCCGGTAGATGCGCGGCGAGAGCCGCTCGCTGAGGCGGATGCCCTCCTTGATGAGGCGCTCGCGGACGCCCTGATCGAGCTGTCGGCGGTTCTCCTCGAAGGCCTGGAGGTAGTCCGCCACCCGGTAGGTGTTCAGCAGTTCGTCGACGTCCCGGGCGTCGCCGCGGTACCGCACGTCGTTCCAGTCGATAGACATGGCCTCTCCCCTCGGCAGCGCGGCGATGATAGCACCACCGCGCGCGCCGGCGGTGTCACGCCGCGCGGCGCTCAGTCACCCAGGAAGCTGTTGAGATCGTGGAACAGCTTCTCGAACCGGCCGAGGGCCTCGTCGAGGCCCGGCAACGTGCCGCGCAGTTCGGCGGTGTGCTCGAACAGGTACGACGCCGGCCCGAAGCTGTCGAAGCGCGGCGCCCACGGAGGCAGGGACGCGAAATGCCGTTCGACCTCGGCCACCAGGCGCGTGGGCGGCCCGGCCGGCGGCCCCTCGGGGGCCTCGGCCAGCAGGGCCGACTCCTGCAGGCGATAACAGCCGGTCACGAGGTGCCGGTAGAGATCGCGCCCCAGCAGGTCCTCGACCTGGGCGTCTTCCTGGTCCCGATCGAGGTAGATCGCCGGGCGCAGGATCCGCCCGAACTGCAGGATGCCGCGTTCCCACAGCCCCTCGAGGCGCCGCGGGTGGGTCATCAGCCCGTCGGTCAGCACGACGATGCGGTGGGCCTCGGAGGCGAACAGCGTCGCGAAGGGCGCGATGCTGTCGAGGCCGCCGATGGGCACCAGGCTCCAGTCGGGGTCCAGGTGCTCGCGGCCCTCGAGTTCGAGTTCGCGCGAGAACCACTTCAGGTACAGCACGTCGCTCGGGCGATCGACGAGCACGGTCTGCGTGGCCACGACGGCGCGCCGGGCCACGTCGTAGGCCAGGGCCGCGCGAATCGGGAACAGGGTGTCGGGATCGCTGCTCAGGAACCGGTCGCCGACCTTGGTGCCCAGCACCTGCTCGCCGGCCGACGCGTCTTCGACGGTCCGCACGCCGTCGAGGTGCTCGGGGTCGATCATGAACGGCGTGTGGGTGGTGTAGATCACCTGGTAGGCGGGCAGGAGCTGCTCGCGGATGAACCGCATCAGGTCCATCTGCGCCCGGGCGTGCAGCCCGAGGCCCGGCTCGTCGAGCAGGATGACGTAGTCGGTGGCCCGCGACCGGCGGATGTGCGACAGCCACACCAGGAACGAGAAGAACCACACGAACCCCGTGCTGCGCTCGTCGAAACTCAGCGTCACGTTGTGGCGCCGGTTGCGGATCCGCATGCGCAGGACGTACCCCGTGTTGAGCGGCGGCGGGTCGCTGGGCCGCGCCGCATCGCACCGGAAGTCCACTTCGAGGCCGCGATCCTGCGACCAGTACTCGAGCACGTCGCGCGTGACGCGCTGCGACGCCGTCTCCAGCTCCGCCACGAGGTACTCGAACTGGTCGATCGAGCTGAGATCCTCGGGCGTGGTGTTGGCCATCTCGAGCAGGGCCAGGAACACGTGGTCCACCACCGTCAGCTGCCCGGTCGCGCGCCGGCGCACGAGGTCGTCGATGGAGATCTCCGACGGCAGGCGGTGGTACTCGGCAAAGTACAGGAACTTCGGCAGCCGCGGCTCGAGCACGGCGATGGCCCGCTCCTCGACGGCCCCGTGCGGGAACCGCTGCTGCACCTCGAACAGCAGCGCGGCCTGGGCCGGGCTGGCGGCTTCCAGGTGCTGGAGGATGCGCGTCAGCTCGGCGACGGTGCTGACGGCCCAGAGGCTCTTCAGGTCCGCCGGATCGAGCTGGGCGCCGCGCACCAGATGGGCCACGACGCGGCGTTCGTCGAGGTCGAGCTGCCACCGCAGGCGGTTGTCGTAGCCCTTCGTGATCGTCACGCGCGGCGAGGCGAGCGTCTCCGGCCCCAGGACGGCCGCCAGGGCCTCGAGATCGGGATCCTCGAGGCGCCAGACCGTCGTGGTCACGCGGTCCGGCGCCTTCTGCCGGCGTTCGCGATACCCCGCCCAGCGGCGCCGCGGGTACTCGGTCTCCGCGAAGAGGCCTTCGGCGGGCAGGACCGGGTTGATGCGGTACAAGGCCTTGAGCAGGGCGGTCTTGCCCGATTCGTTCTTCCCGACCAGCGCGGTCATGGACCGGGTGGAGAACTCGGTGGAGTCATCGATGCACTTGAAGTTCTCGACCCGGACGGACTCGAGGATCATGGTGGCGGCAGCGCTCCCTGGACTGTCCGCAAGATGTAGAACGCAAACGGGTTTTTGTCAAGGAAATCGGGTGGACTACAATAGAGGGTCCGCGTGGAGGTTCCGTGTCCGATCCGAAAAGCCGTCTCGTGCGCCCGCTCGCCGTGGGCGTCCTCGTCCTGGCCACCGCCGCCTGTTCCATCAAGACGATGGCCATCAATACCCTGGGCGATGCCCTGGCGTCCGGCAGCACGTCGACCTTCGCCCGGGACGAGGACCCCGAACTGGTCCGCGACGCGATTCCCTTCGCGCTCAAGACGATCGAGAGCCTGATCGAGCAGTCGCCGAAACACGAGGGGCTGCTGACGGCCGCGGCCAGCGGGTTCACCCAGTACGGCTTCGCCTTCATCCAGTACGAGGCGGACTACACCGAAGCTGCCGACCTCGAGCGGGCGACGCAGATGCGGGCCCGGGCCAAGAAGCTCTACCTGCGGGCCGTCGGCTACGGGCTGCGCGGCCTCGAACTGGACGCGCCGGGCTTCCGGGATCGGCTCTTCCAGGACGCCGACGCCGCCCTGGCGAAGATGACGAAGAAACACGTGCCCCTGCTCTACTGGACGGGGGCGGCGTGGGCCGCCGCCTTCGCCGTGGACGTGACCGACTCCGAGTTGTCCATCCGGCAGAGCGCGATCGAGAAGATGATGCGCAAGGCGCTGGCCCTGGACGCGGCCTGGGAGAAGGGCTCGCTCCACGACTTCTTCATCAGCTGGGAGGCCGGGCACGCCTCGGCCGGCGGGTCGGTGGCCAAGGCCCGCGAGCACTACGCCCGGGCGCTGGCACTGGCCGGCGGCACGCGGGTCTCACCGCACGTGTCGCTGGCGGAGTCGGTGGCGGTGACCGAGAACAACCGCAAGGAATTCGAGGAGTTGCTCCAGAAGGCCCTCGAGATGGACGTGAACAAGGCCCCGGATCAGCGACTGGCCAACGTGATCGCCCAGCGCCGCGCGCGATGGCTGCTCGGCCGGGCAGACGAGTTGTTCGTCGAATAGCCAGGGGCTAGAGGCTAGAGGCTAGAGGCTAGAGAGACATCATGAGATATATCCGCACGTTCGTGTTCGTCATGATCAGTGTCGCGCTGCTGAGCGCGGCGACGCCGGCCGCCGCGCAGACCATCACCGTGAAGATGGCCACCCTGGTGCCGGAGAACTCGTCCTGGTTCCTGACACTCAAGGACGTGGCCGACAAGTGGAACAAGGCGTCGGGCGGCAAGGTGCGGGTCATCCTCTACCCGGGCGGCCGGCAGGGTGACGACCCCGACGTCGTCCGCAAGATGAACCTCGGCACGCTGAATGCCGGCGTCCTGACGTCGGTGGGCGTGGCCGAGATCGACAAGTCCGTCTACGCCCTGGGCATCCCGATGGCCTTCACGGGCTACGAGGAGGTGTACGCCGTCCTCGACAAGATGCGCCCGCAGCTCGAGGGCAGCCTGGAGGCCAAGGGCTTCGTCGTCCTGAACTGGGCCGACGGCGGCTGGGTGCAGTTCTTCGCCAAGAGCGCGATCCGCACGCCCGACGACATGCGCAAGCTCAAGCTGTTCGTCTGGGCGGGCGATACCAAGACCGTCGAGATCTGGAAGAACCTCAAGTTCGACCCGCGCCCGGCGCCGTCGACCGAGCTGGTGACGGGCCTGCAGACGGGCCTGTTCGAGGTGTTCGGCGCGCCGCCGCAGGTGGCCGTCATCACCCGGTACTACGAGAACGCGAAGTTCATGCTGGACATGAAGTGGGGCCTCCTGCTGGGCGCCACGGTGATCAAGAAGGACGTGTGGGAGCGCATCCCCGCGGACATCCGGCCGACCTTGCTCCAGATCGCCCGCGACGCGGGCAAGAAGCTGCAGGATGACATCCGGCAGAGCGGCACGCGCGACGTCGAGGCCATGAAGAAGGCCGGCCTCACCGTCGTGACGCCGGATGCGAAGACCATCGATCTCTGGCGGCGGACCGCCGAGACCGCCTACCCGCTGATTCGCGGCGGCGTGGTGCCGGAGGCCGCGTTCGACGCGGCGCTGCGGTTCCGCGACGAGTACCGGAAGCAGTCAGCCGCGGCGCCGGCCGCCCCGAAGAAGTGAAGGCGCTGGCAGCCGTCTTCCGGCGGACGGAGCAGTCCATCCTGGTGGTGACCCTCGGGCTCGCCACCATCCTGCCGCTCATCGACGCCTTCGGCCGCCCCTTGGGCGGGTTCCACCTGGAGGGGTCGGCCAACTACGTGCAGCAGCTCACGCTCTGGCTGGCGTTCGTCGGCGGGATTGCCGCCACGAGCCAGGCCAAGCACCTGACGCTCTCGACGGCCGAGTTTTTCGAGGACGGGCTCGCGCGGCGCCTGGCGCGGCTGCTGGCCTACTCGGTGGCCGCGGCGGTGGCAGGCATCCTCGCCTACGCGAGCGCCCAGGTGGTCATCGCCAACCGCATCGAGCCCAAGATCCTCCCGATCGGGCTGCCCGAGTGGGTCAGCGAGATCATCATGCCGGTGGCGCTGGGGATCATGGCGCTGCAGTTCGCGTGGAGCGCGTCGGATCGCTGGTGGGGCAAGGCCCTCGGCTTCTTGGCCATCCCGGCGGCGTTTGCCCTGGGCCTCGTGCCGCCCGACGCCGCGGCCCGCCTGTGGCCGCTCACGCTGGTCGTGCTGGCCGGCGCGCTGCTCGGCGCCCCCGTGTTCGTCGCCATGGGCGGCATCGCCCTCGTGCTGTTCTTCTCCGAGGCCACGCCCGTGGCGGCCGTCTCGGCGGAAGTGTACCGGCTGATTGCGTCGCCGACGCTGCCCGCCATTCCGCTGCTCACCGCCGCCGGCTACGTGCTGGCCGAAAGCGCCGCGGCGGAACGCCTGGTCCGGTTCTTCCGCGCCGTGTTCGGCTGGATGCCCGGCGGCATCGCGGTCATGGTGGCCGCGGTGTGCGCGCTCTTCACGACCTTCACCGGCGGATCCGGCGTCACCATCATCGCGCTCGGCGGCCTCGTGTACCCGATCCTGCGCAAGGACGGCTACTCCGAGGGGTTCTCCCTGGGGCTCGTCACGGCGTCAGGCTCGCTGGGCCTGCTCTTCCCGCCCAGCCTGCCCGTGATTCTCTACAGCGTCGTGGCCAGCACGCGCGACCAGACCGTGCCGGCGGACCAGCTCTTCATCGCGGGCCTGCTGCCGGGGCTGCTGCTGGTGATCCTTACCGCCGGATACGGCATCCTCGTGGGCCGGCACGTCGAGCGCGAGAAGCAGCCCTTCTCCGTCAAGGAAGTCGCGGCATCGGCGTGGGCCGCCAAGTGGGAACTCCTGCTGCCCGTCGTCATCGTCGCGCTGTTCGTGAGCGGCTTCGCCACGATGCTCGAGACGGCCGCCGCGGCCCTGGCGTACACGGTCATCGTGGAGTGCTTCATCACGCGGGACATCAAGATCTTCTCCCAGCTGCCCGAAGTGCTCCTGAAGGCGGCGGCCCTGATGGGCGCGGTGCTGATCCTGCTGGCCGTGGCCATGGGCCTGACCAACTACCTGGTGGACGCGCAGATCCCCGACGCCATCCTGGCCTGGGTGCAGACGCACATCCACTCCCAGATCGTGTTCCTGCTGGCGCTGAACGCGCTGCTGCTCGTGCTGGGCAGCGTGCTGGAGATCTACTCGGCGATCATCGTGCTGGCGCCGCTCATCGCGCCGATGGGCGCCGCCTTCGGCGTCGACCCGATTCACCTGGGCGTGATCTTCCTGGCCAACCTGGAACTGGGGTTCCTGTTCCCGCCGGTGGGCCTCAACCTCTTCCTGTCGTCGTCGCGGTTCAACAAGCCCCTCACGAGCCTGTACCGGCACATCCTGCCGTTCCTGATCATCACGGGCATCGGCGTGCTGCTGATCACCTACATGCCGTGGATGTCGCTGGGCGTGCTGCGGATGCTGGGGAAGCACTGACCTGGGGAGCGACCATGGAACTCTCGCTGGTACCCGTGACCATTCCCGAGAACGCGAACGTCATCATCGGCCAGAGCCACTTCATCAAGACGGTGGAGGACCTCTACGAGATCATGGTCACCAGCGTGCCGCAGGCGGCCTTCGGCCTGGCGTTCAACGAGGCCTCGGGCGCCTGTCTCACGCGGGCCGACGGCAACGACGCACACCTGCGGGCGGCCGCCGTCGAGGCGGCCACGGCCATCGGGGCGGGGCACATCTTCGTGCTGTACCTGCGCAACGCCTACCCCATCAACGTCCTCAACCGGATCAAGGACTGCCCGGAGGTGTGCCGCGTGTACTGCGCGACCGCCAACCCCCTCCAGGTGATCGTGGCGGCCAGCGACCAGGGCCGCGGGATCGCCGGCGTCATCGACGGCTCGTCACCGAAGGGCGTGGAGCAGGACGCCGACCGTGAATGGCGGGTGGGGTTGCTCAAGAAGATCGGATACAAGAGATAGGCCGTTCGGCCGCTCGGCCGTTCGGCCTGCCCCGCGGTTTCTGGCGGTGCCTTTGCATCGCCCCCGGCAGTCACCCGCCCTCGTCGAGGTTCTGCCGTGCCGCACGCGCGCCTTCTCCGCTGCCTCTCCGCCTCCATCCTGGCCGTGCTGACCTGCGCCGGAGTCCCTCCCGGCCTGCCGGCCGTCGGCCACGCCCAGGTGCCCGCGCCGCTGCTCTACGACCAGGGATCACCCACGCTGACCGACTTGTGGGTGGATCCGGTCAACGGCGACGACAGCCGTCCGGGCACCACGCGCGGCACCGCGCTGCGCACCCTGGCCGAGGCCTGGGCCCGCGTGCCGCAGGGCACGACGTTCACGACGACCGGCTACCGGATCCGGCTCGCCGCCGGCGATTACCCGGAGTCGTTTCTACCCGGCTACATGGAATCTCGACACGGCACGTTCCAGTACCCGGTCGTCATCGAGAGCGCTGACGGCCCCCTGTCCGCGCGCCTGCACGGGTACCTCAACATCTTCGATACCCGCTACCTGTACCTGATCGGACTCGACATCGTCACCGACCCCGGCTACGGGGGCGGCGGCAACGCGATTCACGTCGAGCAGGGCGACCACATCCTGCTGCACCGGGTGCGCCTCAGCGGATTCGACGGCACCCGCAACCAGCCGCAGGAAACCCTGAAGGTCAACCAGTCGCAGCACCTCTACGTGGAGCACAGCGACATCGGCGGCGCCACGTGGTTCGCCCTCGACTTCGTGGCCGTCCAGCACGGCCACATCGTCGGCAACCGCATCCACCATGCCGGCGACGACGGACTGGTGCTGAAGGGGGGAACGGCGTACCTCCGCGTCGACGGCAACGTGGTCCATGACTGCGGAGTCGTCGGCATCACGGCCGGCCAGGGCACGGGCTTCGAGTTCATGGTGTCGCCCTGGATCCACTACGAAGCCTACGACCTCAAGATCACCAACAACGTGATCCGCGAGACGCAGAACGCCGGCCTGGCGGTCCGCGGCGGCTACAACATCCTCATGGCGTACAACACGCTGTACCGGGTCGGGCTGAGCACGACCTCGGGTGGGCCACTCCTGCTCGTCGCCCACGGCGAACGCAGTTGCGACCAGGATGCCGCCGCCTGCCTGGCTCGACACACGCTCGGCGGCTGGGGCCCCACCGTCGTGGGCGCGGCGGCGACCCCGATCCCGAACCGGAACGTCTTCGCGTACAACAACATCTTCTGGAACCCGGCACCGGCGCAGACCCGCTGGGGCCATTTCGACATCGCCGGGCCGGCCACGGCGGCCGCCGGCACCAACGTCACGAACCCCGTCAGGGCGGACGATGGCGCCCGGATTCGCGGCAACCTCATCTGGGACGGGCCCGCCGATCACCCGCTCGGCATCGAGGATCCCGGCGCAGGCTGCCAGCCGGGCCACCCCACCTGCAACGCCACGCAACTGCGCGCCGACAACGGCATCCACACCGCTGAGCCGGAACTCTACGCTCCTGCGGCCGGCGACTTCCACCCGACCGCTGACGGGAATGTGATCCAGGCGACCACGTTCGTCATGCCGGACTTTGCCGGCGGCGATCGGCCGTCGCCCCCGCTGCCCCCCGAAGGGAACCTGGACAACACGGTGGCGGCCGACCTCGACCGTGTCGGCCGGTCCGTCGCGGGCCCGCCAGGAGCCCTGCTGCCGCCGGACCCGGTGGCGCCGGCGTCGCCGCCCAAACTCGTCTTCATCCATCATTCGACGGGCTCGAACTGGCTGGCGGACAGCCACGGCAACCTGGGGATCGGCCTGCGCGACGCGGGTTACTTCGTGAGCGACACGAACTACGGCTGGGGCCCCGGGCAGATCGGCGACCACACCGACATCGGCCATTGGTACGACTGGTTCGTCGGCCCGGCGAGTGCGACGGCCCTGCCCGCCCTGTACGCCGAGAGCGGTCAGCACAGCGGCTACTCGCGCCTGGCCGATGACCCGGGCGGCGAGAACCGCATCATCCTCTTCAAGTCGTGTTACCCGAACTCCCACATCGGCGGCAGCCCGGACGATCCGCCGACGGCTGGCGAGAATCCGCTGCGCGGCGAAGGCGCGTGGTCGTCGCACATGACGGTCGCCAACGTGAAGGGCCTCTACAACGACCTGCTGGCGTACTTCGTCACCCGGCCCGACAAGCTGTTCGTCGTCGTGACGGCGCCGCCCCTGGTGGCCGGGGCCACGGACGGCGCACATGCCGCGAACGCACGGGCCGTGCATGACTGGCTCGTGCACGACTGGCTGCGGGGCTACCCGCTGGCCAACGTGGCCGTGTTCGACTTCTACAACGTCCTCACGTCGAACGGCGGCACGCCGCAGGTCACGGACGCCGGCGCGTCGGGCGGCAACCATCATCGCTGGTGGCTCGGGGGCGTGCAGCACCAGCACGCGACCGACCGCGACGTCGCCGCGTACCCCGCCAGCGCGGGCGACAGCCATCCGAACGCGATCGGCGGCCAGAAGGCCACGACGGAGTTCGTGCCGTGGCTCAACGCTGCCGCCAACCGCTGGCTCGGCAGCAGCACGATCGTCGAGCGCCTGGACTTCTCGGCCGCGCCGGTGTCGGGCCTGGCTCCGCTCGACGTCGCGTTCACGGCGCGGCCGACAGGCAACGCCACGGCGTTCGCATGGATCTTCGGCGACGGCGGCACGAGCACCGAGCGCGATCCGCGACACGTCTACACGGCGCCCGGCACCTACACCGTCTCGCTGTCGGCCACCTTCCCCGGCGGGCAGAAGACGACCACGAAGGCGGACTACATCACGGCGGCCGACGCGTTCACGTTCGTGGCGCCGGTCGCCGGCGACGCGTGGACCGCGGGCGCGCGCCGCGTGATTCGCTGGCAATACTCGGGTGCGCCGGGGCCGCTGGTCGCCCTCGATCTCGTGCAGGCGGGAGACGTCGTGCGCACCATCGTCGCCCAGACGGCCGTGGGCCGCCGGGGTACCGGGTCGCGCGCGTGGGTGGTGCCGTGCGACCTGATCTCAGGCCATGACTACGCAGTCCGGATCAGGAGCCTCAGCCATCCAGCGTACACCGCGCAGAGCGCCCCGTTCCGCATCGACGGCCTCGACCTGACGCTGGTGGTGCCGAGGGGGGGCGAGACGTGGCACCCGGGCGACCGGCGCCGGCTCCGCTGGCAGTACCGGGGCTGCCCGGGTCCGCTGGCCCTGGACCTGCTGCACGGCGGCGTGCCGGTGGCGGCCCTGACGCCTGGCACCGGCCCGGGCGCGGGCAGGTCCGGCGGGTGGGCGTGGCGCATTCCCGCAGATCTGCCTCCGGGCGACGACTACCGGATTCGCGCCACCAGCACGTCGTTCCCCGGCCTGTCGGCCGAGTCGGCCACTTTTTCCCTCGCGCCGAGGTGAGGAGGGCCGTCAGGCCGTTGGACTCTCCGGCGGACGCCGGGCGCCACGGTTGGCGGTCACGCGCTCAGCGTCCCTGCGCTGCGGCGTCGAGCCGGTGTGTCCAGCTCAGGGACAGGACGAGTCGTCCGCCGGAACGCTCCAGCGCTTTCTCACTGCGTGCGTCTTTTGACAGCACGGCCCGGTCTGCGCTTTCCAGATCGAAGCCTTCCGCGCCGACGAAGCGCCCGCGCGTCAGCTGGATGGAACCCTCCAGTGCCTCGACCAGTCCTTCAGCGATGGCCGAGCACTCGGGCTGGTCCGGCAAGTCCGGCTCCGGCGTCTGCAACTCGAGCCGCCATGTCGTGATCCCGTCACGGACCGATGTGGCCGTCGTGTGCGGGACACCGCAAGCGGTCAACGCCGCGTCCCACGGCGCGTCCAGCGTATCGAACGAGGCCTCGATGGCCGCGCTCCAGGGGCGCGTGCCGCGCAGCCAGACCGTCCGCACGTCCCGGCCACCGATCGCTCGCAAGGCGTCGGCCGTCGGATGCCGGTCCGTCTCGATCGCCTCCACGTAGGCGCGCTCCTCACGATCACGTTCCGCGGGCGTGTCGCTGTCCGACCGTACGCCCCGTTCGATCACCACCCACGCGCAGCGGCCGTCGGGGTCGAGGTAGACCGTGCTCGACGTGTCCTTCTGCAGGCATCCCGAAGCGGCGACCGCCAGTGCCGCGGCCATGAACCATCGACGGTGTGTCATCGTCATCCCTCCGTTGGTGCGACCCGTGACCGGGCCGCGTCTGATCATGAAGACGGCACGGCGGCCGCAGACCGAACGCGGCGCCGGTGCTCTTTCCTGCCGGCCCGGCGGGTGTTAACCTCGCCGCATGCCACACCCGGGCACCCGCGACCTGATCCGTGCCGCGCGGGACGGATCATCCGATGCGCTCGATGCGCTGCTCGCGCGCTACGGCGGACGCCTGCTGGCGCTGGTGCGACTGCGGATCGGCCGGGGGCTTCGTGCGCGAGTGGATTCAGGCGACTTGCTGCAGGCCGCGCTGTTGAAGTCGTTTCAGCACTTCGGGTCGTTCGAGGGTCAGGACGGGGCGTCCCTGGTGGCGTGGCTCGCGAAGATCGCCGAGAACGAGGTGCGGGACCAGGCTGACTTCCACGGGCGCGCGCGACGCCGCATGGCCGCAGACGTTCCGATCGACGGCCCTCTTGCGGCGGAGGTACCCGCGGCGGCACGATCCCCGCTCAGCCTCGCCATCGCGGCCCAGGAAGCCGAGCGCGTGGCGGCCGCCCTCGCGGATCTCGACCCTGACCACCGCCAGGTGATTGTGCTGCGGAAGTTCGATGAGCGGACCTTCAAGGACATTTCGGCGATCATGGGCCGCTCGGAAGACGCCTGCCGCATGCTGCTCGGGCGGGCGCTCGCGGCGCTGACGATCGGGCTGCGGAGTCGATGATGGGACAGCCGGAGGTCGACGCGCGGTTTGAGCAGTGGGTCGAGCGGCACCTGACCGACGGCGTCGAGCCCGACGTCCGAGCGTGGTGCGCCGACCGGCCCGATCTGGAACCAGGCGTCCGCGCGCTGGTCGAGGAGTACCGGCGACTGGAGACGTTCCTCGACCCGCCGGCCACGCCCGCCGACCGTGCCGCCGAACCCCTGCCGATGTTCGAGGGGTTTCGGACGATTGAACGGATTGGCAGCGGCGGCGCCGGTGATGTCTTCAAACTGGAAGACCTCACGCTCGGGAGGGTGGTGGCCGGCAAGGTGCTGCGCGCCGACTCGACGCTCTGCGTGTCGGTCGACGCGTTTCTGCGGGAAGCGCGGGCCCTGGCGCTGTTCGACGACCCGCACATCGTGCGCGTCCTCGAGTTCAGGGCCGGCGCGCGCCCGCCGCTGCTCCTGATGGAGTACGTCGAGGGCTTCGATCTCAGCCGCGTCGGCCGCTCACTCGAATACCGGCAACGCGCCCGGATCGTGCGGGATGTGTGCGACGCCGTGCACCGCGCGCATGAACTGGGGTTGCAGCACCGCGACCTGAAACCCTCGAACATCCGTCTCGATGCGGCGCTGCAACCCAAGGTCCTGGATTTCGGCCTGAGCGGCGGGGATCCGGCAACCGGCCATTATCGTGGCACGCCGGAGTACCTGGCGCCGGAGCAGGTGGAGCCGGCGGCGGCGATCGATGCTCGCACGGATGTGTACGGTCTCGGCGCGATCCTCTACGAGTTGTTGTGCGGCGTGCCGCCGGTGACCGGTGCCGATGTGGTCGAGGTGGTCGCC
>CAYNDV010000015.1:30687-54083 GCA_964396055.1 uncultured Vicinamibacterales bacterium
GTTGTTGTGCGGCGTGCCGCCGGTGACCGGTGCCGATGTGGTCGAGGTGGTCGCCCGCATCCGGGCTGGCGGAATCCGCCTGCCCATCGACGTGGAGCCCGACGTCCCTGAACCGCTGCAGGCGATAGCCCTCCAGGCGCTCGAGCGTCAACCTGGTCATCGCTACGCATCGGCCCGCGAGATGTCGGCCGACCTGACCCGGTACCTCGAAGGGCGGCCGGTCGAGGCCCGTCCGTCCCAGTACGGCGCCGCGGTGTCGCAGCGCGTGCGCCTGCATCTCGACCACCTGCAGGAGTGGCTGCGGCTCAAGCTGATCTACCCGCACGAGGCCGACATGCTGAGCGCCGCGTACCGGCAGCTCGAGCGGCCCGAGGACGACTGGATCGGCGAGTCCCGGGTCTTGTCGTATTCGCAGATTGCGCTCTATCTCGGCGCCTTCCTCCTGGTATGCGGCAGCCTGTTCTATTTCGGGGCCCACCGATTCCACGGAGCCGTGACCGGTGTCGTGAGGCCCTTTGTCGTCCTCGGCCTGCCGTTCGTGGGCCTCAACGTGTCGGCTCACCTCCTGGCCCGTCGCGGCCACCGCGCGGTCGCCGTGGCCTTCCACCTGGGCGGCGTCATGCTGCTCCCGTTGTTCCTGCTGATCGCACTGCACGAGCAGGGGGTGTGGGTGGCGGCCCCCGACACCGCCGGCCAGATCTTCACGGACGGCTCCGTGTCGAACCGCCAGCTGCAGGTAACGACCGGCCTGGCCTGCCTGTGGACGGCCTGGCTGGCCGTGCGCACGCGCACACTCGCCCTCAGCACCACCCTGGCGGTGTTGACCCTGACCTGGGTCCTCTGCCTGCTTGGGGACCGCGGCCTCCGCACCTGGGTCGACGAGGGCCGGTGGGATACGATCGCGCTGCACCTGATGCCGCTCGTGCCCGCCTACCTCGCGGCTGCGGTGGCGGTCGAGCGGTGGCATCAGCCCTGGTTGAGCCGACCGCTCTACACGACCGCCGGTGTCCTGTGGCTGGTTGTCCTCGAGATGTTTGCTCTGGACGGCCGGATGCTCCACGCGCTTGGCGTGTCCTTGTCCGGATGGCAGCCGGCTGACGTGTCCGACCCGGTGCTGCTCGACACGCTGGCGGCGATGTCGCTCAACGGGGTGGTGTTCTACGCGTCGGCATCCGCGCTCGATCGGTTCGGCTCGCCGTTGGCGAGGCCTGCCGTGTGGTTGCTGTTCACGGTGTCGCCCTTCGCGATGCTGGAGCCCCTGGCCCGCCTCAGCCATGTCGGGGAGTACACGCGGGCGGTCGATTGGGTGTACCTCCTGCTGGCGCTGGCGATCGCCGTCGCCAGCCATCGACGGCAGCGCCGGGGCTTCTACTACGCCGGCCTTGTCAACACGGGCATCGCCCTGTTCCTGGTGGCTGACAACCACGGGTGGTTCGACCGGCCGTGGTGGGCCGTGGGAGTGGTCGCAGCCGGCCTGGCCGGCCTCTGGGCGGGCTTCGTGCTGGATGCCCGGGAACGGCGGTCAACTGGACGTTGACGCGCACGGGGCGCGGGATGCGGCGACTGACGATGTGGGCCCCAGTTCCCTGCCAACCCCTCTGGCCCCTAGCCCCTGGCGCCCGCCCCGAGTAATATCCCCCCATGCCATCCAGACGCTTCGCCGCCGTCGCCGTTGTGTGCATCGTCCTGGTCGCCGCCGCCGTGGTCTCGGTCGCGCAGCGGGGTCCCGCCGCGCCGGTCTGGCCCGGGTACAAGGGCAAGGGGGTCACGCTGCTACCTAATGGCTGGCGAATCGCTCCGGCCGGCCGGCACCTCAATGTGGGTGACCTGCCGCTGGGAATGGTCGAATCGCCGGACGGGCGGTTCCTGATTGTCACCAACAACGGCTACGCGAAGCCGACGCTGGCCGTCATCGATCTCGAGCGTGGCTACGTGGTCAGCCGCACGACGCTCGAGCACGCGTGGCTGGGCCTCGCCTTCCATCCCGACGGCCGGCGCGTCTACTCGTCGGGCGCGGGCCAGACCACGGTCAACGAGTTCTACTTCAGCAACGGCCGGCTCCAGCCGGGCGGCGTGTACGCCCTGGGCCGCGACACGCAGAAGCCGATGCCGGGCATCAACCGGCCCGAACCCGTCGAGCAGAGCTTCGTCGGCGGCATCGCGATCGCCCCGAACGGCCAGCACCTGTTCGCGGTCCACGTGCTGGGCGAAGCCCTCACGATGCTGGACCTCAAGTCGGGCCTGGTCGTGCGGACGGTGGACGTGGGCGCCGAGCCGTACACGTGCCTGGTCTCGCCCGACGGCCGGACGGTGTTCGTGTCGGTGTGGGGCGGCGCGAAGGTCCTGATGTTCGACGCGGCCACGCTGGACAAGGTCGGCGAGGTGGCCGTGGGCGAGCACCCCAACGCGATGGTCCTGTCGAAGGACGCCGCACGACTGTTTGTCGCCTGCGCGAATACGAACGCCGTGTGGGTGGTCGACCTGGCGTCGCGGGCGGCCGCCGAGCAGATCTCGGTGGCGCTGTTCCCCGACGTGCCGCCGGGATCGACGCCGAACGCCCTCGGCCTCTCCCCTGACGGACGCACCCTGCTCGTCGCCAACGCCGACAACAACACGGTGGCGGTGGTGGACGTGGCGACACCCGGGGCCAGCGAGATCGAGGGGTTCATCCCGACCGGCTGGTACCCGACGGGCGTGCACATGAGCCGGGACGGCGGGCGGGTGTTCGTGCTGAGCGGGAAGGGCCTGGCCTCGCTGCCGAACCCGCGCGGTTCGCAGCCCGGCATGTCGGCCGGCGAGGGCCAGTACACGGGCTCGATGCTGACCGGCTCGCTCTCGATCGTGGCCACCCCGGACGCAGCCGCGCTGAAGGCCCTGACGCAGGTGGTGTACGCCGTGACGCCGATGACCGCGACATCGGCGCTGGCGCCGGTGGACGCGCCCATGGGCTCACCGATCCCGCGCAAGGTCGGCGATCCGTCGCCCATCAAGCACGTGTTCTACGTCATCCGGGAGAACCGCACGTACGACCAGGTGCTCGGCGACATCGGCATCGGCAACAGCGACCCGTCGCTCTGCATCTTCGGCGAGGACGTCACGCCCAACGCCCACGCCCTGGCGCGCGAGTTCGTGCTGTTCGACAACTTCTACGTCGACGCCGAGGTGAGCTACGACGGCCATGCCTACTCGACGGGCGCCATTGCCACCGACTTCGTGGAGAAGATCTGGCCCACGAACTACGGCGGCCGCGGCGCGCGCTACATGAGCGAGGGTGGCGGCAAGATGCGCAACCCGTACGGCAACATCACCGCGCCGGCCCGCGGCTACCTCTGGGACTTCTGCAACCGCGCCGGCGTCAGCGTGCGCAGTTACGGCGAGTTCGCGCGCCGCGGGCCCGAACCGGAAGACGAGACGGACTCCGGGATCGGCAACGTGGTGGCCACGGTGCCCGGCCTCGAGGGCAAGGTGCACCCGACATACCAGCCCTACGACCTGACTATTCCTGACAACAAGCGCGTCGACATCTGGCTCGAGGAGTTCCGGCAGTTCGAGCAGTCGGGGGCCCTGCCCCGCCTCAGCATCATCCGCCTCGGCAACGATCACACGGCCGGCACGCGCGCCGGGTACCCGACGCCGCGCGCGATGGTGGCCGAGAACGATCTGGCGCTCGGCCGCGTCGTCGAGGCGATCAGCCAGAGCCGTTTCTGGAAGGAGTCGGCGATCTTCATCCTCGAGGACGACGCGCAGAACGGCCCGGACCACGTGGACGCGCACCGGTCACCCGCGTTCGTCGTCAGCCCGTTCACGAAGCGGGCGGCCGTCGACAGCACTCTCTACACGACCTCCGGCATGCTGCGGACGATGGAGCTCATCCTGGGCCTGCCGCCCATGAGCCAGTACGACGCGGCGGCCACGCCGATGTACCACGCGTTCCAGGGCACGCCGGTGCTGACACCCTTCAAGCTGCGCCCCGCGCGTGTCGATATCCGTGAGAAGAACGCGGCCAATGCCTGGGGCGCCGAGGCCTCGGCCCGCATGTACCTCGCCGAGGCGGACCTCGCCCCGGAACTGGAGTTGAACGAGATCGTCTGGCGCTCGGTCCGGGGGGCCAACAGCCCGATGCCGCCGCCGCGGCGATCCGGGTTCATCCGCATCGTTGGCGGAGACGACGACGAGGACTAGGACGGGGCGAGCCGGCGCCGCTGAAGACGTATCATGCCTGTCGAGCGCTACCTCGCGCGCCAGCCGATCTTTGACACGGGCCTCCGCGTGGTGGCGTACGAACTGCTGTTCCGGTCGGATCTCGACAACTACTGCAAGGCGATCGACACGACACAGGCCAGTTCGTCGGTCATCAGCCACAGTGCCCTGCTGTTCGATCTGCCGCGTCTGACAGGCGGCCACCGCGCGTTCGTCAACGTGGGGCGCGAGGGCCTGCTCGCCGAGCACCTGCGCGTGCTGCCGCCCGCGCTGACCACGGTCGAGGTCCTCGAGCACGTGGTCGCCGACGCGGCCGTCGTCGACGCGTGCGCAGCCCTCAAGGCCGACGGCTACCGGATTGCCCTCGACGACTACATCGAGGGCCCGGACTCGGCGCCGCTGCTGGAACTCGTTGACTGCATCAAGATCGACGTGTTGACGACGCCGCCCGAACGCGTGGCCGACCTCGCGGCCCGCCTCGCGCGCCCGGGCCTGCAACTGCTGGCGGAGAAGGTGGAGACCCGGGAGGTGTTCGAGACGACCGCGCGGCTCGGCTTCACGCTCTTCCAGGGGTACTTCTTCGCCAGGCCCACCATCATCTCCGGACAGGACATCCCGGGCTTCAAGCTGGCGTACCTGCAGCTGCTGCAGGAGATCCACCGCGACCCCTTCGAACTCGAACGGGTGGAGCGCGTCATCCGCCGCGACGTCTCGATGTCGTACAAGTTCCTGCGCTACGTCAACTCCGCGGCCGTCGGATTGCGGGGACGGGTCACCTCGATCCGCGAGGCCATGATCCTGCTCGGCCAGCGGAAGGTCAGGGCTCTCGGGTCGGTCTGGGCCCTGGCCGGCCTCGGCCAGGACAAACCCGAAGAACTGGTGACGACCTCGATTGTCCGCGCCGGCTTCTGCGAGCGCCTCGCGCCGATGGCCGGGCTGCGGGGACGCGAGGACGAAGCGTTCCTGCTTGGCATGCTGTCACTGATCGACGTGCTCGTCGGCCGCCCCATGGCGGAGGTGGTCGGCGAACTGCCGCTGTCAGACGATGCGCGCACCGCCCTGGTCGAACAGGAGGGCCCGCTGCACCCGCTGCTGCAGTGCGCGGTGGCGTACGAACAGGGTCAGTGGCCGGACGTCTCCCGCCTCGCCCGCGGCATCGGCGTGGCGGAAACCCTCGTGCCGCAGCTCTATCTCGATTCCCTTCCGCAGGATTCCGACGAGCCCGGCTCAGCCACCTGAAGGCCGGCGCCTGCGCGCCGTCGAACCGTCTGTTGATGGTTTCAACGCGTCCGCGTCATCCCGCATCGTGGATGCGTTGGGAACTTCCACGATCGTTGTTCGAAGAAGGCGTGCCACAACTGCGGCGCGGGTACATGAAGTAACCCACCGTCTGATATCCCGATGCCGACCGGCCCCCAACGGTCAACACCAGAACCCAGACGGTGGGTTGGTGACTATTCCTATCGCAAGCGTGATGCCAGCAGGCCGCGTCTCACCGATCGCAGATTCCCGCGCAATTCTCGGGAGGCTGATGCGTCGGACCCAGGGGGCATTTCGGATTCCCGGCGACGGGCTGCCGGGCTGCCGAGAGCCCGTCAACGGCCTCAACGGTTTCTTGTTTCGGCCGTCACGAGCACGAGGTTCGGCAACGGGGCACTGTCGAGGAAGTCGCGGAGTCTGGCCTCGAAACGCGGAGCGCCCGCGACGACGGTCACCGGATGCGGGAGCCGGGGGCGGACGGCCTCGAGGTCGTTGTCGCGCATGATGCAGTACGCACCGGGCTCAGCAGCCATGTACGCGATGAGCTGTTGATCGTCGAACAACTGGTCAACGTGGCGCCGGAGATAGAACACGAGGCTCGGCGCGGCGACCTTGAACGTGCAGACCCTCGGGACGGGCTCGGGCCGCGTCTCGATGACCTGCGCCAGGCGGGGCACCGGCTTGTACCGCTCGAAGTCGGGCAGGGACACCGTCATGAGGACCCACAGCACCGCGATGACGCTGCCTGCGGCGGCGGCCGTCGCCGCCAGTTCCCCTCGCCGCCACAGCAGCGCAACGGTGACCGCGGCGCCGGCTGCGAGCAGCACCCCGCCGGCGCGGGCGCCCGCGAGGTGGATCGGTCCGTTCGCGTCGCCGAGTCCCCACGCCGCTGCCGCGCCGAGCGCGCCCAGGACCACGGCCATCAGCGCCAGGCTGCCGCGCGTCCAGCCCCGCGCACGGGCGGGGGCGCCGCCGCCCACGACCTGGTCGATGAGGCCGGCGACCAGGGCGGCTGCCGCCGTGACGACCGGCAGGATGTAGAGATCCTGTTGCGCCTGCGACAACGAATAGAAGCCCACCGTGCCCGCGATCCAGAGCCCCAGCAGCAGGCGCACCTCGGCGGGGCCTGCCGCCGCCGCAGCTGGTGCGCCTGCGCCACGGGCCCGCCGCCACGCCAGCAGCCCGCCCCAGGGCACCAGCACCACGAGCGCCACGGGCAGCAGCAGCGACCAGGGGAAGTACAGGTCGCCGAAGAGCACCGGCAGGTAGAACCACGGCCCGCGATTCGGGGCCCCGACGCCTTCGGCGTACCGGGCGAGGTTCTCGCGGATGAAGAACGTCGCAATGTAGTCCCAGCCGAACCGCGCGTAGAGCGCCGCGTAGTACGGCGCCACGATCGCGGCCACGATGGCCGCCCCGGTGGGCAGGCGCAGGGTGGCCAGGTCGCGCAGCCGTCCGCGGCCGAGCAGGTACAGCCCGAAGACGAGCGCCGGGATGACCACCGCGATGGGTCCCTTGGTGAGCACGCCCAGCCCGGCCGTCACGTACATCGCGAGGAGCCAGCGTCGCCGCCGGGGAGGATCGGTCTCGGCGAGCACGAAACACAGCAGCGTCAGCCCGAGGAACATCGACGACCAGACGTCGATCATGATGCGCCGGGCAAACAGGAAGAAGCGGGGCGTCGCCGCCAGCGTGACGGCGGCAATCCAGCCGGCCCGCACCGAGAACGCCGCACGCCCGAGGGCAAAGGCGGTGCCGATCATCAGCAGGGCGCCGATCGCGATGGGCAGCCGCGCCGCCCACAGGGACACCCCGAACACGTGATACGACGCCAGCACGACCCAGTACGACAGCGGAGGTTTGTTGTACCGGGGTTCGTAGTTGAACGTGGACTCGAGCCAGGTCCCGCGCTCGAGCATCTCGCGCGGCGTCTCGGTGTAGAACGCCTCGTTGGCGTCGATGATGGACGTCGCGCCGAGATTCAGCAGATACGGCACCACGGCGGCGGCGAGCAGCACGACCCAGATCGCACGGCGGGACATGGGAACGATAGTACTAGGGGCTGGGGGCTGGGGGAAGGAGACAGAAGACAGAAGACAGAAGACAGGAGGGATCACGCCTGTCACGCCGAACCTTGAACCTGGAACCTGGAACCCTGAACCGTGAACCGTGAACCGTGAACCGTGAACTTACGTTATGCTGTCCCCACTTGGGTCTGTCCCCGTATCTCTCCATCGCCCGGCCGGATCACTGGCCGAAGAACGCGTTCATGCTGCTGGGCGTGCTCCTGGCGGTGTTCTACGCCCCAACGGCGCTGACGCTCGACACGCTGGGCCGCCTGGGGCTGGCCGTGGCCGCCACGTGCCTGGTCGCCTCGAGCAACTACGTCCTGAACGAGTGGCTCGACGGGCCGCAGGACCGCCTCCACCCGGAGAAGCGGGACAGGCCCGTCCCGGCCGGGGCCATCCGGCAGGGCTGGGCGTACGCCGAGTGGCTGCTGCTGGCGGCCGTCGGCGGAGCCATGGGCTGGCTGGTGTCCCCGGCATTTGCCCTCGCCCTGGGGGCCCTGTGGATCATGGGCGTGGTCTACAACGTGCCGCCGGTGCGCCTGAAGGAGTGGCCGTACCTCGACGTGCTGAGCGAATCGCTCAACAACCCGATCCGGCTCGCCCTCGGGTGGTTCGTGATCCTCCCGGATCGGGTTCCGCCCGTGTCGCTGGTGGTGTCCTACTGGATGGTCGGCGCGTTCCTGATGGCCGTGAAGCGCCTGGCCGAGGTCCGGCGCCTCGGCGATCGCGCGGTGCTGGCGGCGTATCGCGGGTCCTTCCGCCACTACACGGAAGAGCGCCTCCTAGTCAGCATCATGTTCTATGCCGTCGCCTGCGCCCTCTTCGCCGGCATCTTCATCGTCCGTTACCGGCTCGAGCTGATCCTGTTCTTTCCGCTGCTCGCCGGGTTCCTCGCCTACTACCTGCACCTGGGGCTGCAGCCCGACAGCGCCGCCGAACACCCCGAGAAACTGCATCGGGAATGGGGGTTCGTGGCGTACGTGGCCGTCTGTCTCGCCGTGTTCGTCACGCTGATGTTCGTCGGCGTACCCGTGCTCTACCGGTGGTTCAACGTGGAGCCGGCGTCGATCACACCGCTCTGGACCCTGGGGCGCTAGGGCTCGATCCGCCAGCCGTCGGTGTAGAGGCGCACGTGCAGCGTGCGGCGCGTCTGCGGGTCTTCGTTCTCGCCGTACGGCAGGTGGAGCCGCGTCGGGCCCTGCCACGACGGGACCCCGGCCGTCCACGGCTCATCGGGCTGATACGTCCACTCCAGCGCCACGCGACCGGTCTCGGCCAGGCGCCAGATCTGAAGGACCGACGGGCCGCCCGGGCTGCCGCTTGCCACGGCGAACCGGCCGCAGTCCGGCGCCAGCAGCGGCACGCCCGGCAGGTCGGCCCGGGCGCCCGAGGCCGCGTGCACCAGCAGGTACGCCTCGGCGTCCTGACGCTGCACGTGGACGAGGTGGTGCCCGACACAGGCCATCCACTCGGTGTACGCGTAGCCCACGTAGTCGTCGGCCGACGGGTCGGGCGTGTCGACGAGATCGACCACCGTCCCGTTGCCGATGGCCAGGGTGAGGCGCTTCCCCACGCGGGTCACGCCCGCAACCCCGCGGCCGAGCGTATAGAGCTCGACGGCGCGCGCGCATTCGTAGGTGTTGGCCGTGTCGGGACACGCCCGGGCCACCGTGGCCAGCACGTTCACGTAGCCGTCTGGAAGGGCCGTCCACTCGGGCTCGCTGCGCGCGCAGCCCGCGGCGGCCGCCACGCCGGCTGCAGCGCCGATCAGGATCGCGACACGTCGCAGCACCCGGCTCATGGCGCCTCCCTCCTGCGCTCAGACGTGGTTGCGCAGCATCAGTTCCTTCGGATGAGGGTCCAGGTAGACCTGCCCGGCCAGGTAGGCCACGGCGTGGCGCCGCACGTAGTGCCGGAGCAGGGTGAGGGGCACGACGAGCGGCACGAGGCCCTTGCGGTAGTCGGTGATGCTCTGCAGCAGCTCCGCCCGGGAGGTGGCGTCGACCGTCTCCCGGAAGTAGCCGAGCATGTGCATGAGCACGTTCGTATGCTTGCGCGTCGTGGCCATCACGGCCAGGGCGTCCATGAACTGATCCCGGTACCGCGAGGCCAGGGTCTCGCGCGGCGTACCCTTGGCCCGCGCAACGAGCCGGCCCAGCGTGGCGTAGGCCTCGGGGTCGTGGGCGAGCAGCGTCATCTTGTGGGCCGTGTGGAACGCCACAAGATCGCCGACGGTCCAGGCCGACTCGAACAGCGTCCGCAGGCGCACGTAGGCGAAGACACGCTCGACGAAGTTGTCGCGCAGCCGCGGGTCAGACAGGCGGCCTTCTTCCTCGACAGGCAGCCGCGGGAAGCGTGCCATGAGCGCCTCGGCGAACAGCCCACGCCCCTGCTTCTCCGGCATGCCGGATTCGACGTACACCTTGACGCGCTCCATCCCGCAGCTCGGCGAGTCCTTCTTCAGCACGTAGCCCGCGAGGCGATCGGCGGCCAGTGACTCGGCGCGGCCGCGGGCGTACTCCCGCATCTCGGTCGAGATGTCACGCCCGCTGCGGGTGTTGACCATGTGAATCCCGTCGGCGCGCCGGACCAGGCGCAGCGCCTCGCGCGGGGTCCCGAGGCCGAGTTCCACCTCCGGGCACACGGGCACCCATTCCACGAACGCGCCGAAGGTGTCCACCAGGAACGAGTCGCGCTTGTGGCCGCCGTCGAATCGGACCTTCTCGCCGAGCAGGCACGACGAGATGCCGATGCGGATGGGTGCTGCGGGCTGGGTCGTCATGATGCTCCCCGGAACAGAGGCGCCTCGGCGCCGGGCACGCGGCGCCCCGACGCCGACGCGACGCGCCGAATATACCCCTTGCAGTCGAACTTGCGCGAGGTGCTGGCGTACGACATGTACCGGACGGTGCCGTAGATGGGCCGCTCCGGCCCCCACGCCCGGTCGTGCTTGCCCCCGATGGCCCACGCGATCCCGGTGTAGCCGTTCGGATCGCGGCCGTCGAGTTCGTACCGGTCGTTGAGTTCGACGGCGCGCGCGAAGGCCTCGGCCGGCGTCGGCGACCACTCCAGGATCTTCTTCGCCCAGTACATGCGCACGTAGCCGTGCATCCACCCCGTCTCCACCATCTGGATCTGGGCGGCGTTCCACAGCGGGTCGTGCGTCTCGGCGGCCTCCAGCCGGGCGAGCGAGTACAGCGGGTCGCGAGGGTCGCCGGCGTGGTCGGCGAGCGTCCGCAGTGCCCACGGTTCGCAGCCGTCGAGCCGGTCGTACCGCGGGTTGAACCGCACGAAATTCACAGCCAGTTCCCGGCGGACGATGAACTCCTCGAGGAAGGCGTCGCGATCCTCGCGCGGCGCCGCCGCGTCGCGCACGGCGCGGGCCACGCTCAGCGGGCCGATATGGCCGAAGTGCAGGTAGGGCGAGAGCTGGCTCGTGCCCTCCGCGTCGGGCTGGTTGCGGCGTGTGGCGTACCCGTCGAGCCGCTCGCGCAGGAAGCGGGCCAGGACGGCTTCGGCCACGCGTGTCCCGCCGCGAGTGCCGGCCACCGGTTGCGCCGACGTGTCGAGCGCCAGCCGGTCGGCGAGGGACGCCTCGGCGGGCTCCGACCGCGGCGCGCGTGGCGGGTTCCACACCACCGCCGCCCGCGGCTCGCGCCGATCGATCAGGAAGCGCGGCAGCAGCCGTCCGATGCGCGGGCGGATGGTGCGTGCCGCGTACTGCTCCTTCTCGAGCAGCACGGTCGGGACGATGACATCGGCGTCGACCGTCCAGAACGGCACCCGCAGCCGCTCGGCGCAGGTGCGCCTCCAGCCATCGGGCTCGCGCAGGGGGTTCTCGTCGCCGATGACCAGCGCCGCCCCGGTCTCGTGGCAGAACGCCGGCAGATCGTGGTCCGGGTCGAGGCGCACGACGAAACCGGCTCGGCGCGCGCGCACATCGCGCGCGATGTCGCCGAGGCCCTCGGCGAAGAACCGGTAGTGGCGCCGGTTGGCGTTCGGGTAGTTCGCGACGAGGCCGACAAACACGACCACGGGCAGGCCGAGCAGGTTCGCCGCCTCGATGGCGGCGTCGAGCGCCGGGTTGTCGACGCCCCGCTGCGCGCGCTGCATCCAGTAGACGACACAGCGTCCCGCCGGATCGGGGACGCCGCCACGGCGGACGGCCACGCGAGGGTCGGCGGCCAGCGTCTCGAGGCTCACGGCCGCCCTCCGCGCCCCGGACGCCCGGCCGCTGCGATGCGCACGGCCCACGCGTCGAGTTCCCCGAAGCCGGACACCCGGTCCACCCCCGGGACGTCGGGTGCGCCACGCCCGCCGGCCACGATCCGGACCGCCGTCGGCACAGCCTGCCGCAGCGCCCGCAGGGCCGGCCCGGCGGCTGCTTCGGGCGTGGCCTCGCTGACACTCACGGCCACGGCCGCCGCGTCCAGATCGCGCGCGGCCGTCACGATCTCGCTGGCGGGCACGTCCGCGCCCAGAAACCGCACGCGGCATCCTGCGGCCGCCAGGACCAGGGCCGCCATCTGCAGACCGATGAGATGCCGCTCGCCTGCCAGCGTCGCGCACACCACGACCGGGCCGGCGGCCCGGGCATCGTACGACAGGCGCAGCGAGCGCAGCAGGTCACCGACCCGCTCGGAGAGGAAGTGTTCGTGCCGGATCTCGAAACGCCCGTCCGCCCACCCCTCGCCGATGCGGCGCACCAGGGGCGCCACGCGGGTCTCGCAGAACGCCGCCGGACCCAGCGCGGCCGAGTCGGCGAGCAGCACGGCCGTCAGGCGATCGGCATCGAAGGCGCTGACCAGGTCGTCGAGTCCGTCATCGGCCATCGGCGGGACGGGCGTGCCCGTCATCTCCCGCGCCGGGCCGGCGACGGGCAGTTCCACCGCCAGCAGGCGATCGAGTTCGGCGTCGGAGGCAGGCACCACTTCGCCGGCCCGGTGCCCGCGGGCCACGGCCTGGGCCATCCGGCGCAGGCGCGCCACCGTGGACAGCGGGTAGACGCGGTGGCCCGACGGCTTGCGCTCGGCCACGGGATATCCGTAACGCGATTCCCACGTCCGCAGGGTATCGATGGAAAGGCCGGTCGCTCGCGAGAGGGCGCCGATGCCGAGTCTGCCGGCGCTATCGGAGGGAGTGCGGTGCCGCGGCATGTGCGTGCCCGATCATGGCACAAAACGGGTGGGGCGCGGCCCCCCATGGGCCGCGCCCGCCGGACGTCAGAGCTTCGGGAGGATGACGGTGTCGATCACGTGGATGACGCCGTTCGAGGTCAGGATGTCGGTCTTGATCACCTTGGCGTTGTCCACCTTGACGCCGGCGCTGGTGTCGATCTTCACCAGGCCGCCCTGCACGGTCTTGGCTTCCTTCAGCTTGACCACGTCAGCCGCCAGCACCTTGCCCGCCACCACGTGATAGGTGAGCACGGCCGTCAGCTTCGCCTTGTCCTTGAGCAGCGCGTCGAGGTCGGCCTTCGGGATCTTCGCGAACGCCTCGTCGGTGGGCGCGAACACGGTGAAGGGCCCCGCGCCCTTCAGGGTCTCGACCAGGCCCGCCGCCTGCAGGGCGGCCGCCAGGGTCTTGAAGCTGCCCGCCGCGACGGCGGTGTCGACGATGTCCTTGGCCTGCTCGGCACGAGCCTGGGTGGCGACGCCGGCCATCAGGGCGACGGCGAGAACGGAGGCAACGAACGTACGCATGGCAACGCTCCTTCAATCATGGCCGGACACCCGGCCTGGTCAAATCACCCGAGTGACGTGTCGCCCGCCGGGCGGGCGGCCCGAAGCATGTCGGGTGGGGGTCATGCCGGGCAAAGAGGTCAAATAACGGCTATGGGCGCGGGCCGATCGAGCACGGCCACGTCGGCGCCCGTCAGGGCCTGCCTGGCGATCGCGCGGATCATCCCCGAGAAGATCACGGCGTGCGCCGGCAGCAGGGCGAACCAGTAGAGCCGGCCCCAGAGTCCCGATGGCACGAACCGCGCGGTCTGGTGAATGCGTGCGCGCCCCTCGCCGAGCGGCTCCACGCGGAACTCCAGAAACGCCAGTCCAGGTACTTTCATCTCGGCCTCGAGCAGCAGCCGTCGATCCGGCTCGTACGCTGTGACGCGCCAGAAGTCGATCGCGTCCCCGACGGTCACGTGCTCCGGATCGCGCCGGCCCCGGCGCATGCCCACGCCGCCACCGAGCAGGTCGACCCACGCCCGGAGGTGCCACAGCAGGTTGGCGTAGTACCACCCGCGCGCGCCGCCGATGCGACGGATGGGCTCGAAGGCGCGGGGCGCGGACACCGCCACGTCCAGCACACGCGCGTCGGTGAGGGCCTGCGCCGACCCGGGCACGGTTGCCGGCGTGATGGCGGCCGCAGACCGCGAGTCGGACCACCGCGCGGCACCCGCAGGGCTGTCCGCCGCGGCGATCGCCCGGCCGATGGCATCGGGCAACGACCGCGGCGTAATCGCAAACACGTCGCGCGCCGTCGTGTCGCGGACCACCGTCGCGTTGCGGAGGCTCGAGATGAGCTTGCGGCCCACGCGGGCGTAGAGCGGCGTCACGAGTCCCAGCCACAGGCTCGACAGGTGGGGCGTCAGCAGCGGCACGGGGATCATCAGGCGCCGCAGCCCGCGCTGCCGGGCGTACTCGCGCATGATGTCGCCGTAGGACACGACATCGGGCCCGCCGATGTCGTAGGTCGCCGACTCGCCCTCCGGCCGGTCCAGGGCCGCGCGCAAGTACGCCAGGACATCATCGACCGCGATGGGTTGCGCCTGGATGTCGACCCAGCGCGGGCAGACCATGACGGGCAGGCGCTCGGTCAGGGCGCGCACCATGTCGAACGAGAGGCTGCCGGTGCCAATCACGATCGACGCGCGGAACTCGATCACCGGCACGCCGCTCGCCCGCAGCACGTCTCCGGTTTCGTGCCGGCTGCGCAGGTGGGGCGACAGCGCGTCGCCCGGGTCGCCCAGGCCGCCGAGGTACACGATGCGCCGGACGACGGCCCGTCGGGCGGCGCGGCCGAACCGCTCGGCGCCCTGCCGATCGCGTTCGGCAAAGTCGTCGGCTGCGCCCATCGAGTGGACCAGGTAGTAGGCGGTGTGCACGCCCGCCAGCGCGGCGTCGAGGGACGCCTCGTCGAGCACGTCGCCGCCGACCACCTCCGTGGCCGGGCCGACCCGGGGCGCGAGCGCCTCGGGCCGCCGGGCCAGCGCGCGCACCGGCACGCCCATCTCTTCGAGGGCGGCGATGAGCCGCCCGCCGATGTATCCGGTCCCGCCGGTCACCAGTACCACATCCCTCATATCCACAGCATCTCATCGTCTCCATTATTTGTCAAGTATTTGTCTAGATACTGCCCATCACCAAATCCCTTCAGCGTGACAGCGTGATCCATTCTGTCTTCTGTCTTCTGTCTTCTGTCTTCTGTCTTCTGACCAACCCCACGCCTCGAGCCCCACGCCCCTAGCCCCTCGCCCCCGGCCCCGAGTAACATGCCGCCCCATGAACACCCGCCTCATCACCCGGCCCACGGGCCTGCTCGCCGGTGCGGTCCTGGCCGCCGCCGGTCTCGTCGGCCACGCGCAGACGCCGGCCGTTCCGTCGGCGCCGCCGCAGCCCGTGCCTCGCTTCGTCCGACCCGCCAATCCGATCGCGCTCACGGGTCCGGCGAGGCCCGAACGCTACATGGAAGCCTCCGGGCGGCAGGCCGCATTCCTGGGGCGCGAGGACGGGAGTTTCGAAGCGTGGGTGTACCCGCTGAAGGTGCTGCACGACTTCCGCCTGTCGTTCGGCACGCCGATCTATGCCTCGCCGATGCCCGGCGCCAGCCTGGCCACGACGGTGGACGTCCGGCCCGAGGCGAGCACCGTGCGGTATACGAACGCCGCCTTCACGGTGGACGCCACGTGGCTGGTGCCGCTGACGGAGAACGGCGGCGTGGTGCTGCTCGACGTCGACACCTCGATGGCGCTGACGGTGGTGGTGCAGTTCCGGGTGGACCTGAAGCCGATGTGGCCGGCGGCCCTCGGCGGCCAGTACTCGTACTGGGACGACGGGCTCAAGGCGTACGTGGCGGGCGAAGCCAGCCGCAGGCATGCGGCGCTGGTGGGGTCGCCGTTCTCGCTCACGCCGCCCGAACAGCCGGCGCACAACCTGCCTGACGCGCCGTCCCAGTTCTCGATTGCCATCGATCCCGCCACCGCCCGGGCGGGACTGGTGCCGATCGTGATCGCCGCGAGCCCGTCGGGCCTCGACGCGGCGAAGGCCACCTACCAGACCCTGCTCACGAAGACGGCCGCGTTGTATGCGGGCACCTTCGACCACTATCGCCGGCTGCGTGAGGAACTGACGAGCATCGACACCCCGGACCCGCGCCTGAACCTGGCGCTCGAGTGGGGCAAGGTGGCCCTCGACAAGGGCTTCGTGTGCAACCCGCACCTGGGCTGCGGGCTCATCGCGGGCCTCGGCCCGTCGGGGACGAGCGAGCGGCCGGGGTTCGGCTGGTTCTTCGGCGGCGACACGTTCATCAACTCGTGGGCCATGACCGCCTACGGCGACTTCGACACGGTGCGGCAGTCCCTGGAGTTCCTGCGCCAGCGCCAGCGCGCCGACGGCAAGATGATGCACGAGCTGTCCCAGGGCGCGCACTACCTCCGGTGGTTCGAGGACTTCCCCTACGGCTACTACCACGCCGACACGACGCCGCTCTACATCACGGCCGTGCGCGACTACGTGCGCGCCAGCGGGGACGTGGCCCTGGCGAAGGCGTTCTGGCCGTCGATCCGCAAGGCCTACGACTACTGCGTGTCGACAGACGAGGACGGCGACGGCCTGATGGACAACACGAAGGCCGGCCTCGCGGCCGTGGAAACCGGCGCCCTGCGCCGCCGCGACGTGCTGACGGACGTCTTCCTGGCGGCCGCCTGGACCGAGGCGGCCGGCGCAACGGCCGATCTGGCCACCTGGGCTGGCGACGTGTTCGCCTCCACGGCGCGCGTGGCCGCCGACAAGGCCCGCTCGTCGCTCAACGCCCGGTTCCTCGACGGCCCGAACCGGCGCATCTACTTCGCGGTCATGAAGGACGGCAAGGGCCAGGCGGAACACACGGTGTGGCCGGCCTTCGGGTTGTGGCGCGGCGTCTTCGACGCGGCCCACGACGGGGCCGAGGGGATGCTCGACGAACTGGCTGGCGCCGGCGTGGGCGCCGACTGGGGCGCCCGGATGCTGTCCAACGAGTCGGCGCTCTACGAGCCGCTGAGCTACAACAACGGGGCTTCGTGGCCGTTTCTCACAGGCTTCGCGGCCCTCGCCCTCTACACGAACGGACGGCCCGACGCGGCGTGGGGCTACCTCGACGGGCTGGCAGACCTGACGTTTCTCGAATCGCGCGGCTACATGGCCGAGCTGTTCTCCGGCGATCGCCTCCGGTCGGTCGACGCGGCGGTCCCCCATCAGCTGTTCGCCACCACCGGGTTCGTCTCGACGGTGCTGCGCGGCCTCGTGGGCCTGCGGGCCGCAGGCCCCGAGGCCCGCGGCGCCCGCGTCCTGCCCGAGCGGCTCATCGTCGCGCCGCAGTTGCCGGCGGGCTGGGGCTGGCTGCGGATTCGCAACCTGCGCTGGCAGGGCGTGACGGCCGACCTTGCCATCACCCGCGACGAGCGCGCCTACGCCGTGTCGGTGAACCCGCGCGGCGGCGCGCTGCCGCTCGAATTCCACGCCGCGTTTCCGCCCGAAACCCTGGTGGACCGCGACAGTCGCGGACGGCCGACCTCGGCGGCAGCGGCGTGGCAGCGCGTCAGCAACACGACGTCACGAGATCGGGGCGCGCGGTTCTGGCGCTTCGACTCCGTGGCGGCGCCGGCCACCTTCGGGGTCTCGGTTTCCCCGGGCATCGAGATCCTGCCGGTCCACCGGCCGCTGGCGCTGGGCGATGCCCCGTCGCGGCTTCGTGTGATCGATGCCTGGTTCGGGGGCAACACGTACTTCGTGACGGTGGAAGGCCGGCGCGGCGAGGAGTACCGCCTGCGGTTGAGGGCTCCCTACGCCATCGCCTCGATCACCGGCGCGGCTGCGGCCACACCCGACGGCAAGCCCGGCCGCCAGCCCGTCCACGAACTGGTGCTGCGCATTCCGCCAGCCGAAGCCACGCCGGCGGCAGCGGCGACGCGCACCTCCAGGCAGCGCGACTGGGCGACCCGGACCATCGCCGTCTCGTTCGCCCGCTGAGTGCGCCAGAACCCTGCGCGCCGAAACCCCGTAGTACCGGGTTGAGGCGCGCGCGGGCTGCGCCGCGGGAGGCCGACATGGTGAAGTTCCTGCTGTGGGTGATTCTCTTCGTGCTGTGCTGGCCGGTGGCCCTGCTCGCGCTGTTGCTCTACCCGTTCGTCTGGCTCCTGCTGCTGCCCTTCAGGCTGGTCGGCATCGCCGTCACCGGCGTGTTCGAGTTCCTGCGCGCCCTGCTGATGCTGCCCGCACGGATGCTGGGGGCCAGGGGGTAGGGGTTCACGGTTCAGGGTTCACGCCTCGACCGTGCTCGGGGTGACCCTCAGCAACGTCGAAGGGTCACGGTTCACGGTTCAGGGTTCACGGTTGAGGGTTCGAGGGCGGCGCTGAGCGCGGCCAGCCCTCGTTCGAGCACGTCCGGCGCGATGCCGAGCGCGATGCGGACGTGCGACGGACACTCGAAGAACCTCCCCGGAACAACCGCGGTGTCGTGTTTCCGCAGCAGGCGCCCGGCCAGGGCGTCGGCTGGTTCGCCGCTGCGCAGCCGCGGAAACGCCACCGTGCCTCCCTGGGGTCTCACCCACTCGAGCGCGGGCGTGGCGGCCATGAACCGCTCGAACGTCTCGTGGTTCCGCTTCAGGACGGCGCGGGCGTGGTCGCGGAGTCGCGCGAGATGCTCGAACGCCACCGTCGAGGCCCGCTCGGCGACGACGGAACCCACGCCCTCGGTCAGGTCGCGCACCCGCCGGATCTCCTCGGCCACCTCAGGGGCCGCCAGCGCCCATCCGCACCGCAACCCTGACAGGCCGTAGACCTTGGTCAGGCTGCTCGTGCTGACGAAGGCCGGCCCGAGCGTCGCGGCAGGCGGGCAGCTGGCGTCGAGCGCGGCGTCGAGGTACACCTCGTCCACCAGGACCCGGGCACCGTGGCGCTCGGCGATGCGGCCGATCGCGCGCAGCGTCTCCGCATCAATCAAGGTGCCCGCCGGGTTGTGCAGGCTCGTGAGGACGATGAGCCGGGTGGCGGTCGTCATCGCGGCCTCGACGGCTGACGGGTCGACCACGAATCCGTCTTCGTAGCGCCGGGCGAAACGCCGGATACGCGCACCGAGCAGCCGGGGCACGGCCAGCAGCGGATCGTAGGCCGGGGATTCCACCAGCACCTCGTCGCCGGGCCGAAGCAGCGCCGCGCAGGCGAGGAAGTTCGCGCCGGAAGTGCCCGTGGCCGTGGCCACGTGCGCGGGGGTCACGCCGTACTGCCTGCCGATCGCATCGACGAGCGGCGGCCAGCCTTCGTCGTTGCGCCCGCCGACCTCGAGGGCGCCACGCCAGCCGGGCAGATCGTCGAGCGACGGCCCGCCCACGTCGCTCCGGGCCAGGTCGTTGGCGGGATGAGGCCGCTTCTTGGCCCACAACAGGTAATCGGCGCGGGGCACGGGGTTCAGGGACATGGGACGAGGTTCACGGTTCACGGTTCATGGTTCACGGTTCACGGTTCCCGAGCCCACGGCGTCCCGCCGTCACTGAAACAGTACCTGGTGCAGTTTCGCCAGATCCGCAGCGGGCATCTTGGCCACCTTCCGGTCGTAGGTGAGCAACCCGTTGATCTCGCCCTCGACGTCGGTGGTCTGCGTGTAGACCCCGGCGGCAATGCCTTGCGCCCGCAGGTCGTTCAGCATCCGGATGGACGTCGCGTACCGCTCCTTGAACTCCGCCTCGGTCTGCGGCAGGCCGCCGTATCCCCAGTTCTGCCGGCCGGCGTCCCAGAGGTGGCCGGGCACCGGGAACCCATGGCCGCCGAACTCGCCCATCACCTTCACGTAGTGCTGGTCGCGGGCGGGATCAAACGCGAACCCGGGATGCGGGTACTTGTGGTCGTCGACGATGTCGCCGACGGGCCAGAAGTTGCCGCCGCTGGCGATGTTGAGGAGGCGGGAAGGATCGCGCTTCGCCACCCACGCCCCCACGTCCATCGTGCGGTGCTGCCCCCACGCCTCGTTGAACGGCACCCAGACGACGATGGACGGATGGCTCTCGAGGGTGTCGATCATCCGGCCCAATTCGAGCATGAACTGCGCGTGCCGGTCGTCGGGCCAGTCGGCGTCCTGGGGGTTCGGCTGCAGGCGCGTCCACTTCGGGCCAGGCCCGCCGCTGACGTGGTCCTGCCACACCATCATGCCCAGTTGGTCGCAGTGGTAGTAGTACCGCCGCGGCTCCACCTTGATGTGCTTGCGGATCATGTTGAAGCCGGCCGACTTCAGGAACGCGATGTCGGCGCGCATCGCAGCGTCGGACGGGGGCGTGAGCAGCCCGTCGGGCCACCAGCCCTGATCGAGCGGGCCCCAGTGGAAGACGGGTTGGCCGTTGAGGGTGAAGCGCCAGTGGCCGCCGGCGTCACGCGCCTTGCCGACGGTGCGGATGCCGGCGTACGACCGCACGCGGTCGACGACGGCGCCGCCGGCATCCGCGAGGACGATCTCGAGATCGTACAGGTGCGGCGAGGCGGGCGACCACAGGCGCGGGTTCTTCACCGTCACGGTCAGCGCGCCCTCACCGGCCGCCGACGCGACGACGCTGCCGTTGTCGATCACGGACACGCGCACGGCCCGAGCGGGGCCGGGCCCGCCGATGCCCGGGCGGACGGTGATGGATCCGGCTGCCGCATCGGTGCCCATCGTGAGGGTCTGGATGTAGCTCGACGGTACCTGCTCGAGCCACACGGTCTGCCAGATGCCGGACACCTGCGTGTACCAGATGCCGTGGGCCTTGCGCACCTGCTTCCCGCGCAACTGCCAGCCCTCGGTCTCGTCTTCCACGCGGACCACAAGTTCGTTGGCGCCCGGGCGGATGGCATCGGTCACGTCGACGCTGAAGGGCGTGTGGCCGCCGACATGCGCGCCGACGGACCGGCCGTTGACGAACACCTCGCACCGGTAGTCGACGGCTTCGAAGTTGAGGAGCGTCCGCCGGCCGGCCGCGGGGGTCACGCTGAAGCCGCGCCGGTACCAGAGGGCGTCGCCGGCATCGAGCAGGCGCTGCACGCCGCCGAGCTTCGACTCGAGCGAGAACGGCACCAGGATGCGGCCGTCCCACGCTGCGGGCGGCGTGCGCTGCGCGATAGGCGTGATGGCGTAGTCCCACTGGCCGTTGAGGTTCTGCCAGCCCTCGCGGACGAGTTGCGGGCGCGGGTACTCCGTCCACGCATTCGCCGGGGTCACCTGGGCGCCCCAGGTCGTGATGAGCTCGGACAGGAATGGTTTCGTCGGCCTGGGCTCGGCTGCCTGCGGCGGCGCCTGGGGGGCGGCGTGAAGCGTCAGCCACCCGGCGGTCACGAGCACGAAGGTCAGGCGGGGCAGGATGCGCGATGGGCTCATGGTCTCGGTGTTCCTCGGAGCGGGGCCAACCACTGTTGACCGTGCATGATAGCGCGCCAGACGCCCCATGTCTCATGCGCAAGGGCTCGGCCCGGCACGGCCGAGGGGTTCAAATCGGCCGTTGGGCCGTTCGGCCCTCGGCCGTTTGGCCGTTCCAGGTTCCAGGTTCCAGGTTCACGGTTCACGGTTCACGGTTGGACCGCAGCGTGACCGCGTGATCCCTTCTTGCTTCTGGCTTCTTGCTTCTGACATACCCCAAGCCCCAAGCCCCATGCCCCACGCCCCTAGCCCCCGGCCCCCAGCCCCTGTACAATGCGCCCCCATGCACCTCCACGGCATCGACTACGCCATCATCGCCCTCTACTTCGTGTTCGTCCTGGGCATCGGCTGGGCGCTCAAGCGCTTCATGAAGACCAGCCTGGACTTCTTCGAGTCGGGGCGGAGCCTGGCGGCGTGGATCACGGCGCTGGCGTTCATCTCGGCGAACCTGGGGGCCCAGGAAGTCATCGGGATGGCCGCCAGCGGCGCGAAGTACGGCATCATGACCGCCCACTTCTACTGGGTCGGCGCCATCCCCGCCATGATCTTCGTCGGGGTCTTCATGATGCCGTTCTACTACGGCAGCAAGGCGCACTCGGTGCCCGAGTACCTGCGCCTGCGGTTCGACGAGAAGACCCGCGCGCTCAACGCGGTCTCCTTTGCCATCATGACGATCTTCTCGTCCGGCATCTCGATGTACGTGATGGGCCGGCTGTTCCAGTTGCTGCTCGGCTGGGACATCAACGTGAGCATCATCGTCTCGGCGGCCGTCGTGCTCGTCTATATCCTGCTGGGCGGCCTGACCAGCTCCATCTACAACGAAGTGGTCCAGTTCTTCCTCATCGTGTTCGGCTTCCTGCCGCTGATGTTCCTCGGGGTGATGGGCGCCGGCGGGTGGGACGGCCTGCAGGCGCGCCTGGGCCAGGTGGCCACCGAAGCGGGGTTCGCCGCGGGCGCCTGGACCGAATCGTGGAAGCACATGGGCACGCCCTCGGCCAACCCGATGGGCATCGAGTGGTTCGGCATGGTGGCGGGCCTCGGGTTCGTCATGTCGTTCGGCTACTGGTGCACGGACTTCCTGGTGATCCAGCGGGCGATGGCCGCGAAATCCATGAACGCGGCCCAGCGCACGCCCATCATCGCCGCGGTGCCCAAGATGCTGATGCCGTTCATCGTCATCCTGCCGGGCATGGTGGCGCTGGCGGTGCTGCCCACCGAGGCGTTCCAGTTCAACGGCCAGACCGACTACAACATGGTGATCCCGCAGCTGCTGGCCAAGTACTACCCGCCGGGACTGCTGGGCCTCGGCCTGACCGCCCTGCTGGCCAGCTTCATGTCGGGCATGGCGGGCAACGTCACGGCGTTCAATACGGTCTGGACCTACGACATCTACAAGCCCTACATCAAGAGCGACGGCACCGACGCGCATTACATGCACGTGGGCCGGCAGGCCACGGTGTTCGGCACGATCCTGAGCGTGGCCACGGCCTACGTGGCGATGAACTTCGGGAACATCAACGACCTGCTGCAGCTGGTGTTCTCGTTCATCAACGCGCCGCTGTTCGCCACCTTCCTGCTGGGCATGTTCTGGGCCCGGACCACCGCGCACGGGGCGTTCTGGGGCCTGCTGGGCGGCATCATCGCCTGCGCCCTGCACTACCTGCTGACCAGCGTCGGGGCGGAGGCGGGCGGCGGGCTGCACACCTACTACAGCGACATGGCCAGGAACTTCTGGGGCGCCATCTGGGCCTGGGTCACGTGCTTCGTGGTCACGATCGGCGTCAGCCTGTTCACGACGCCGCGGACCAACGAGGACATGAAGGGCCTGGTCTGGTCCCTGACGCCGCGCGTCCGTGAGGAGGGGCTTGCCTGGTACCTGCGGCCCACCACGCTGGCGATCATCGTCGGGGCGGCGGCGCTGGCTCTCAACATCTACTTCTGGTAGGCCGCGGGCCGAAGGAGCGACACGGTGATTCTCGACTTGCGGTTCCCGATGGGTCTGCTGTTCGGCGTGCTGGGGCTGATGCTGGCGGGCTACGGCCTGGTGGGCGACCAGTCCGTCTACCAGGCGTCGCTGGGCATCAACGTCAACCTCTGGTCGGGTCTGGGCATGCTGGCGTTCGGCGCGGTCATGCTGGGGGGCGCCTGGAAGGCGGGCAAGGCGGGGCGGACGAAGTAGGGTTCAGGGTTCACGGTTCAGGGTTCAGGGTTCACGGTTCAGGGTTATGGACC
>CAYNDV010000016.1:0-51639 GCA_964396055.1 uncultured Vicinamibacterales bacterium
AGCGGACGGCCGTCCACAGATGCCGGCGCCATCGACGCCTCCGGGCCGGGAAGCCGCAACCAGAAAGGAGCCCCGTTATGTTGCCCCGCACCGTGGTCCGTGGGCTTGCCGTGGTCCTGATGGCGGCCACGCCGGCGCTCGCCCAGGCCGAACGCAAGGATCTCCAGGTCTTCAACGATGTCTCGCGCGCAGTGCTGCGCTATGCGAGCTTCACGATCTTCGACGAGGTGGCCGCTGACGTGACCGACGGCGTCGTCACGCTCCACGGCCGGGTGACGATGCCCTACAAGCGGACCGACATCGAACGGCGGGTGGCCCGCATCGACGGGGTCCGTCAGGTGGACAACCGCATCACGGTGCTGCCGGTGTCGCAGTTCGACGAGCAACTCCGGGTCGCCATCGCGCGGGCCATCTACGGCAATTCGTCGTTCTGGCATTACGCCGCCATGGCCAATCCGCCGATTCACATCGTCGTGGAGCGGGGCCACGTGCGGCTGACAGGTGTCGTGCACAACGAGGTCGAGCGGATGCTCGCCCGGTCGCTCGCCTCGTCGTTCCAGGCGTTCTCGGTGAAGAACGAGTTGCGCACGGACGCGGAAGTGCGGGCGACCCTTGAGAAGCTCACCAACTGAACGCCAACCTCCTTCGCTCGTCCGGCTGGCGGGTCTCGGGGCCCGCCAGCCGCGCGTAACGAGCCAGCCCCGACGCGGTCTAACCCTGGTGCCGGCCACCCAGCCGGCGGAGAGAAGGGACTTGCGCGGAGGTTGTCACGTGATGAAGAGACGCGCGTTGATCACGATACCGATCCTGGCGGCGTGCAGCACCGCCTTGCTGATCGCCACGGCGGCGTCGGGACAGGAGACCAGCGATCAGAAGCCGGGCACGCAGGGCCAGGCCGCCGCCCAGGCGCAGACAGGGGCGGCCTCGAAGCCCGGGAGCCTCGCGCTCACCGACGACCAGCGGGCGAAGATGCGGACGCTGCGTGAGCAGCACCTCGGCGAACTCCGGACGGCGCAGGACCAGGTGCGGGCCGCGCGGGACAAGTTCCAGGAAGCCCGGCGAAACGCGGGCCCCGACGAGAAGGCGCTGCGTGTGGCGGCTGGTGTCCTGGCGACCGCGGAGGCCGACCTGATGGTGCTCCGGGCGCGCCAGCAGGCCCAGTTGACCGGCGTGCTCACGCCCGAGCAGCGGGCCGCCGCACAGCAGCGACGGGCGGCGGCGCCGTACGCGTCGCGCGGGTTCAGCGGCTGGCGGGCCCTGACCCCGCAGGGTCCGTATATGGGCGGCCGCGGCTGGCGTGGCATGACCCCGAGGGGGCCGTACATGGGCGGACGCGGCTGGCGCGGCATGACCCCGCAGGGTCCGTACATGGGCGGCCGCGGATGGCGCAACCGCCTCGAGCCGTGGTGGTGGGGGCCGGCTGAGCCCGGCGGGCCGCCGCCGCGACCGCGCCGGCGTATCTGACGTGATGTTCCGGGGGGCCGGCGCCTGCCGGCCCCGTCACGCCCCGTCCCGCGGCAGGACCACTTCGAACACCGTCTCGCGCCCGGGATCGCTGCGTACGTCGATCCGCCCGCCGTGGCGCTCGACGATGGCCTTCGCGATCGACAGTCCCAGCCCGCTGCCCCGCCCGTCTGCGCCCCGCGCGGCGTCCGCCTTGTAGAATCGATCGAACACGTGCGGCAGGTGCTCGGCGGGGATGCCGGCGCCGGTGTCCCTGACCTGGAGGACCACTGACGCGCCACGCGCGTCGGCCCGCAAGGTGACCTCCCCGCCGGCGGGCGTATGGCGGAGGGCGTTGGCCGCCAGGTTCTGCAGCACCTGTTCCATCCGTCCAGCATCGGCGACGATGGAAGCGGCGGCGGGATCGACCGAGCTGTCCAGTCGCACCCCGCTGGCCAGGGCATCGCGCTCGTGCCGTTCCAGGACGCGGGCGAACAACGCCGGGACGTCGACCGGCGACGGCGCCAGCGCTCCGCCGCCGGCGTCGAGGCGGGCCAGGTCCAGCAGTTCCCCGATCAGCCGCTCGAGGCGCTCGACCTCCGCGCTGACGATGTCGAGATACCGCGCCCGCGCCTGGGCGTCGATTCTCAACTCGGCCATCTGGAGCGTCTCGAGGTAGCCGCGGATCGCGGTGAGCGGCGTCCTCAGCTCGTGCGAAACGTCCGCCAGCAGCTGGCGCCGCGCGTCGGTGGCCGCCAGCAACTGCGACGTGCGCTGATCGAGATCCGCCGCCATGGCATTGAAGGCGCGGGCGACGGCGGTCACTTCATCGGTGCCGTCTTCGGGCGCCCGCGCCGTCAGCACGCCGGCCCCGAGCTGGCGCGCCGCGTCCTCGAGGGCCCGCAGGCGGCGCTGCGCCGGCCGGAACACAAAGAGCGCCGCCAGGCCCGTCGCGACGACGAGCAGCCCCGCGAAGACGACGGCGACCGCCGGGAAGAACTGCCGGAACACGAGCGGCAGGGGTTCGGCTGGCGGGACGATGACGGTGGCCACCACCTGGCTGTCGTGGATCACGGGCGCGATGCCGAGCAGACGTCCGCCGCCCAGGGGTCGTCCGCCCTGCCTCGGTCCGAAGGGACCGGGATCTGCCCCGTCCGGCGGCGGCGGCATCATCTGGGGCGGCGGTCCGGGCTCGCCGGGCGGGCGGCCCTCGTCGGGCCGGAAGCGGCGCGGCATCCGCATGCGGCGAACGGCCATCTCGAGCATCGGCGGCGGCAGGACGTAGCCGTCCTGGGATACGTGGACCAGCCCGTCGCGCATCACGAGCGCCACGGGCCGCGAGAGGCTGCCGTAGTGCTCGCGCAGGTACGCCTGCGGATCGGCCAGCGGGCCCTCGCCGAGCGTGGCGCTGAAGTCCGCCGCGACGAGCGTCGCGAGATCGTGCGGCGTGCGTCCGGCCACGGTATCGGACGACCGCCCGAGCAGCCAGAGCAGCGCGCCGGCCTGCACGGCGAGCACGAGGGCGAGAAAGGCCACGAAGCCCATCGCCACGCGCCAGTACAGGCTGCCCCAGAATCGCCGCGGCGGCGGGGCGCCGGCTGCGGGGGGCGCCGCTGGGTCAGTCGTCGGAGAACTTGTAGCCACTGCCCCACACCGTCAGGACGTACATCGGATTGGCCGCATCGGGTTCGATCTTCTTGCGCAGGCGCTTCACGAGGGCGTCCACGCTGCGGTCGGTGACGAAGGTCTCGCCTTTCCACACCTTCGACAGCAGGGCGTCCCGGCTGAACACGATGCCGGGATGGGACGCCAGCGTGTGGAGCAGGCTGAATTCCTGCGCGGTCAGGTCCACGTCGGCGCCGTCGACGCGGACGCGCCGCCGCGCCGGATCGATCTCCAGGCCGCGCACGCGCAGCACCCGGGCGCCGGGCGCCCCCGGGTCGCCGTCGGCGCTGGCCTGGGCCCGCGGGCCGGCGCGCCGCATCAGCGCCCGGACGCGCGCGACGAGCTCGCGCACGCCAAAGGGCTTGGTCAGGTAGTCGTCGGCGCCGCTCTCGAGGCCCACCACCTTGTCGGCCTCTTCGCGCCGCGCTGTGAGCATGAGCACCGGTGTCCCGGTGTTCGGTCCCTCCCGCCGCATGGCGCGGCAGACGGTCACGCCGTCGACGTGCGGGATCATCAGGTCGAGGATCACGATCGCGAACCGCCTCTCGTGCAGCAGCCGCAGGGCTTCGCGCCCGTCCGGGGCGCCGCTCACCACGAAGCCTTCGAGGCCCAGATGGAGGCCAACGAGGTCGCGGATGTTCGGTTCGTCTTCTACCACGAGCGCGTGGGGTTTCTCACTCACGAATGCTCCGTGTCACAGAAGTGTCACAGCTGTGCCCTGACGCTGTCACGCCCGTCCCGTCAAATGGTTCAGGACGACACGAAAGGAGCCGTCGATGCCGCTCAAGAATAACAGCAAGCTGCAGGGGGCGATCGTGCTGATCGCCGTCGTGTTGGTGACGGGCGCCATCGGCGCTGTGCTCAGCGCGCAGATGGGACCGCGCGCCACCCAGGGCCAGATGGGGCCCGGTGAACCGGGACAGATGGGGCCGGGCATGATGGGCCGCGGGCCCGGCATGCGGGGCGGGCCCGGCATGGGCGGACCCGGCGGGCCGGGCGGGCCCATGGGGCTGATCGGCCGCGGTCTGCACGGGATCGACCTCACCGAGGATCAGCGTGCGAAGATCCGTGACATCGCCGAGTCGCACCGCGACGAGTTCGCCGCCATTGCGGACCGCATGGGGCCGGCGCGCGAGGCGCTGCACGAGGCGATCACCGCTGACGCGGCGGACGAGCAGGCCATCCGGACCGCAGCGGCCGCCGTCGCTGCCGTGGACGTGGACGCGGCGCTGCTCCACGCGAAGGCGCACGCCGAGATGTTCGCGGTGCTGACGCCGGAACAGCAGAAGCAGGTCAAGGAACTGCGCACCCGGATGCAGGAGCGCATGAAGGACGGGCGGGATCGGATCCGCAAGCGCATCGATCAGCGGATCCAGCAGAAACGCAGCGGGCCCGAGGCGGTCTAACTCCTCCTCCTCTCCTCCCCACAGACCCACCGGGTCCGCTTCGTCAGCCCGGGGTCGGCCGCACGGCCGGTCCCGGGCTCGTCAGTGTCCGCGGGCCCAGCGCTCGAGCACCCACACCGCCCACAGCAGGTAGGCGTGATCGCCGGCGCCGGCCCGGTGATCGTCGAAGGCCCGCCGGACCACCGACAGGTCGAGCCACCCACGCACGGCCGCCCCGGAACCGAAGACTTCGTCCTGGAACCTCTGCGCGTACGGCCCCGTGATCCACGCGCCCACCGGGGCGGTGAAGCCGTGTTTCGGCAGCGAGAGCAGGGCCGGCGGCAGGCGCCGCGCGGCCTGGCGCTTCAGCAGGTGCTTGGACCGAAGGCCCGGCATCTTCGTCGCGGTGGGCAGCCGGAACCCGAACTCGACCACGCGGCGGTCGAGCAGGGGGCAGCGCACCTCGAGGCCGTGCTGCATGCTCATGCGATCCACCTTCACCAGGACGTCGTTCGGCAGGTAGATCTTCAGGTCCGCGTACTGCGCGCGCTGCACGGCGCTGGGAGACGGGCAGCGGCGATACGGCGCCGTGACGGCGGCGTGCAGGGCCGACGCGCGGTCGTCGGCGGCCGGGTCCTGGCCCAGCAGTCGCCGCGTGCGAGCCGGCTTGAGGAAGCACAGGTCGTAGTAGTACGCGGTGGCCGCATCGACCGCGAGATTGTCGAGAATCGTGCCCAGCCGCAGCGGCTTCGGCAAACGCGGTGATCGGGGCCACACGTGGCGCAGCAGGCCTGCCAGTGTCGATGTCGGCCACCCGCCGGCGCGTCGCCTGATCCGATCCTCGACGGCGTGCGGGACGTACCGGAAGTCGTACCCGCCGAACACCTCGTCGCCTCCGTCGCCGCTCAGCGCCACGGTCACGTGGCGGCGCGCCATGGCCGACACATAGTAGGTCGGGATGGCCGACGAGTCGGCGAACGGCTGGTCGAAGGCGCGCACGACGGGCCCGAGCACGTCGTCCAGGCGCGGCTCGGCCACCTCCGCATGGTGCGACGTCGCGCAGTGGCGGGCTGTCAGCTCCGCCGCGTCGAGCTCGTTGTGGCGTGCGTCGCCGAACCCGACCGAGGTCGTCTCCACCGGCCGGCCCATCAACTGCGCCATGTGGGACACGACGAGGCCCGAGTCGATCCCGCCCGACAGGAACGCGCCGAGCGGCACCTCGCTTTCGAGCCGCTCGCCGACCCGGTCGCGCAGCAGCGCGTCCAGTTCGTCGTCCAGATCCTCCGGCGCCCGGGTGTCCGCGTCGAAGTCGGTCACGTCCCAGTACGGGCGGATCTGGATGTCACCGTCGCGCGCGAGCAGGACGTGAGCCGGTTCGAGCACGCGCACGTGTGTGTAGATCGTGCGCGGCGCGATGACGTACCCCAGCGAGAGATAGCTCTCCAGGGCGGAGGTGTCCACGGTCCCGTCCCACAGCGGGCTGGCCGCGATCGCCTTGATCTCGCTCGCCAGATGGAGCACGCCGCCGAGGACGGCGTAGTAGAGCGGCTTCTTGCCCAGGCGATCGCGCGCGACGACGAGCGTCTGCGTGCGCCGGTCGTGGATCGCGAAGGCGAACATCCCCTCGAGTCGCTCCACGCACCCCGGCCCCCACGCCTGGTAGGCGGCCAGGATGACCTCGGTGTCCGAGTGCGTGCGGAACCGGAACCCGCGCGGCTCGAGCTCGGCCCGCAGGAGGCGGTGGTTGTACACCTCGCCGTTGAAGACGATCCAGCAGGAGCCGTCCTCGCTCGCCATCGGCTGCGCGCCGCGGCTCACGTCGATGATCGACAATCGCCGGTGCCCGAGCACGGCACGGTCGCTGTCGACCAGCCCGCGCGCGTCGGGTCCGCGATGCGCCAGCGCGTCGGTCATGGCCGCGCCGGCGTGCCGGACCTCGGGCGGCAACGGCCCGGACAACCCGAACGCTCCCGCGATCCCGCACACGTCAGCCTGCCCTCCGCGCGTCATGGTACAGCGTCAGGTACTCCTGCACCATGCGGTCGATGTTGAAGAGCCGCGCCGCGCGCGACCGTCCGGCCCGCCCGAGCGCCGCCCGCCGCACGGGATCCGCGGCCAGCACGAGCAGGGCCGCCTGCAGCGCCGCCCCGTCGCCCGGCGGCACCAGCACGCCCGACACCCCGTCGTCGACGGCTTCGGGATTGCCGCCCACCGCCGTCGCCACGACAGGCAGGCCCGCGGCCATGGCCTCGAGGATCGTCAACGAAATGCCCTCGCTCACCGACGTGTTCGCGTAGATGTCGAATCCGGCGGCCACCGCCCGCGCATCGTCGCGCAGCCCGGTGAACGTCACCGCGTCGGCCATCCGCAGGTCGCGCACCCGGGCCTCGATGCGGGCGCGGTCGGGTCCGTCACCCACCAGGACGAGGCGCATCGCGGGGGCCTCGGCCCGGATCCTGGCGAACGCCTCGACGAGGGCCGGCAGGTTCTTGACCGCGTCGAAGCGGGCGACGCTGCCGATGACGACGGCGGGGTCGGCGATGCCGAGCGCCGCCCGTGAGGCGGCGCGCGCGGCGTCCGACGGCTCCGGGCCGACGTCGATGCCGTTGTGGATGACCCGCAGCCGCACCGGATCGTAGTCTTCGTCCGCCATGAACCCGCGCAGTTCGTGCGACACCGCCACCACGGCCGCGGGCCGGCGTGAGAGCACCGAGTTGGCCAGGCGCCGTTTGAACGTCGGCGGCGCGTCGGTCAATCGCCCGTGCTCGGTCACCACCAGGCCGAGCCGCGGCTCACGGAGCGTCGCAATGGCGCTGTAGCAGAAGGGCGTGTACTGGTGGGCGTGGAGCAGGTCCGCCCCCCATTCGCGCGCCACCGTGGCCAGCCGGAGTCCCAGGGACGGGTGAAATCCGGGCTGCCGCCCGAGCACGCGCACGGCCACTCCGGCCGCGCGCAGTTCCTCCGCCCAGGCGCCCGGCTCGTCGAGGCAGCAGACTGAGGGCTCGACGGCGGGGCGCAGGCGGCGGGCCAGCTCGATCACCAGCCGCTCGGCGCCGCCCGGATTCAGGCTCAGGACGACGTGCAGGACCCGGAGGGCCTCGTTCACGGCGCGGCTCCGTGGGGCGTGGGCCTCGTCCATCCGGGGCCGGCCGCGGTCGCCGCGCGAGCGGTCACGGCGGCAAGGGCCGGCACGACGGGGCTCACCCCTGCGACGGCACCCTGCCGCGCCCGCGAGGCCGCCTCCTGCACGGCCTGCGTCCCCAGCCGGTCGAACGCGACGATCAGGCCGAAGGTGATCCACGTCAGGTCGTTGAGCGCCAGGGCGATGAACGACCCGCCGATCACGAAGCCCACGAGCGAGGCCATCAGCGCCGCGGACATCGTGGCCAGGAACCGCTGCGTCTCGGCGGGCAGGCCCGGCAGCCGCGACCGCGCCCGCGCCCGCAGCACGAGCCACGCCGCGACGACGAACATGCCCAGGTACACGGCAAAGCCGAAGTACCCCATTTCGGCCAGCACCTGCAGGTGGCTGTTGTGGACCGATCGTTTCGACCCGTAGAGGCCGCGCGTCGAGTCGTACCGGTCGTACACCACGTCGTAGTTGCGGAGGCCCACGCCCAGCGGGTGGGCCTCCGCCATCACCACGGCCACCTTCCAGAAGTGCAGCCGGCTCAGGGCCGACGTCTCGCCCACTTCCTCGTAGGTCTGAATCGTCCGGAGGCGATCCGTGTACCCCGACGGCACGAACAGCAGCAGGACGCCGCCGACCGCCGTCAGCCCGAGCAGCGTGACGACGCGGTGGCGCTGGAACATCAGGTAGGTCAGGCCGGCGGCGACGAGCGAGAGGAACCCCGCGCGCGAGAACGTGTACATCACCGCCAGGGCACTCGGCACGACCATGGCGTAGAGCGCCAGGCGCGCCCACCTGTACTTCGTGTTCTGCGCCGCCGCCACCAGCAGGAACAGGATCATGACGACGGCCATGGCGTAGCCGTTGTTGTCCACGTACGATCCGCCGAGGCCGTCCAGGATCCGCGCGCCGCCGCGCAGCGTGGACATGATGCCGGCCTTGGTCGAGTGGAACCCCAGCGAGATCGCCATGACGGTGACGGCCAGGACGAACCGCGCCGGCGTGTTCACCAGCTTGGAGGCCACCGCGGCAATGAGCAGGAGGCGCCACAGATAGTCGAGCCACCGTTCGGACAGTTCCGCGTTCACGGCCTGACCGTTGGCGATGACCGCGGCCGCCAGGAACAGCACCATGCCGATAATCAACGGGTGCGTGAGGGGCGGGATGATCGTGCGGGCGGGCCCGGTGGCCTGCTGGCGTGTGCCGGCGCGGAGCCAGTCCCACGGGACGACCACCAGGATGCTCAGCACCAGCGACAGCCGCATCCAGTTGATGTCCGTCCAGATCCAGTCCTGCGGCCGGAACAGGGAATACCACAGGTAGAGCAGCAACGCGGCGTACCGGTTCCGCAGGGCGTAGGCCAGCCCCGGGAGCAGGATCGCGAAGACGAACAATGTTCTCAGCATGGTTGCCGCGTGCCTCGTTCCCCACAACGGGTGTAGGCCGGCCTACACGGAGCGTAGCCCCGGCATCCGACCCCGCGCGCCGCGGCGGCCGATGAGGCCCCGCCCCGGCGGGCGAGTTGCGCCGGATCCGGCCGGATCGGCGGCGATCCGGCGCGGCGGACGGCTGACGCGCCGCCTGGAAACATAGCAAGACCGCGGCCAGCCGATGGCGCGGGCCTTGTATACGGATCGGCAGGACTGGTGTCGCCGTGAGAGAAGTTGTCAAACGGGCCGCGTTCGCCTGTGCCACCCTGGCGGTGGCGCCGGCCCTCCTGTCGTACGCCGTGCGGGCGGCCGTGATGGGGCGCGATCGCGCCCTCGAGGGTTCCAGCCAGGCGTGGTCGCTCGTGCCGGGGCTGCTGGGCCAGTACCTCCGCCGCGCATTCTACGCGCGTGTCCTCGCTGGCTTTCATCCGTCGGTCACCATCGAGTTCGGCACGGTGCTGTCGAAGGCCGACAGCCGTTTCGACGCCCGCGTCTACGTGGGGCCCGGCTGCCACCTGGGCCTCGTGCATCTCGAACGTGACGTGCTGGTGGGACCCGGCGTGCACATCCCGAGCGGGCCGGCCACGCACGGCACCGGCGACACCAGCCGCCCCATCCGCGAGCAGGCGGGCGTCCGCACGCTCGTGCGCGTCGGGGCCGGCTCGTGGATCGGCTGCAACGCCGTGGTCATGGCCGACGTGGGTGCCGACACCGTGGTGGCGGCCGGCGCCGTGGTCACCACGGCCCTCCCGCCCCAGGTCATCGCGGGCGGCGTGCCCGCCCGCGTCCTCAAGTCCCGCACCGAACCGCCCGTCGTGCCCGTGTAGTGCAGGCCTTCAGGCCTGCCCGTTCCCCGGCCGAAACGCCGCGCGAACCCGCGCGTCGAACGTCTCCACCCACACCGTCTGCGCGGCTGCCGCGCGGGCGGCCAGGTGCACCCGCAGCGCGTCGTCCCCGAAGACGGCCGCCAGTCCCACGGCCAGCGCATCGGCCGGCTGGCCGTGCAGGGGCGACGCCAGGCGGCCGTCGCCCCAGAACGACGCGAGGGACCTCGCCTTCTGCGCATAGTACGGGCCGTCGTGCACGCAGACGGCGGGCACGGCCGCGGCCAGCGCGAAGAGACAGAAGTGGTGCGAGACGCCGACGGCGCCGTGCGCCCGGGCAGCCAGGGCGCGGATGGCGCCTGGCGTCAGCCCCTGCGCGTCCGGCAGACGCACGGGCACATCCGGGAGCGCGGCGGCCAGGGCCCGGCCCGAGTCGAGGTCGTTGTCCGCCTCGCCCAGCGAGATCGGCAGCACCACGAACGGCATCCCGGTGACGCCGTGCAGCGCGCGCAGCAGTTCCGCGAACCGCCCGACCGACGCGGCGCCGGCGCCGTAGGTCCCGCGCCTGAGGTTGACGGCGATGAACGCTCCGGGCTCCACGCCGAGCGCCCGCGCCATCGCGGCGCCGGCCCCGGGATCCGCCGCCGGGAGCCCGAGCGCATCGTCGCCCATCACGGCGACGCGGGCCGGTTCGACACCCGCCTCGCGGCATACGGCCAGCGAATCGCCTCCGTCGCGCAGGCCCACGAACGTGGCCTCGCGCAGGGCCGAGCCAAGTCCACGCCTCGACCCTCGCGAGGTGAACGGCCCCAGTTGTTGTCCCGACAGCACGACGGGCTTGCCCAGGGCGGCAAAGGCGCGGATCAGGCAGGTGCGGTTGAAGAGCTCCAGGAAGAACGCATCGGACAGGTTGCCGCCGCCGACCACGTGCAGGCCGTCGAACGACGCGCAGTAGTCGCGCAGCCGCGCGCCGGCCACGGGCAGCGTGAGCCGGGACGCGCCGGCGGTGAGCCCGGCGCCGAACGCGGCCAGCATGGCGCGCCCGCCACGCACCCGCCACGCCCCCGCGTGGCGCCACAGCCACGGCAGCCGCGACACGACGCCGTCGCCCCACACGGCCACGCGGTACGGCGGCTGCCGGCTGACGCGGGGGTCCTCCCACAGCGGCGATGCGAGGCGGGTGCGATCGACCACCGCCAGATCAGCCGCCGGCAGCACGCGCCGCAGGTGCGCCACGACGCTCTCGACCATCGCGAGGTCGCCGAGGTTCGCGTGCGTGCCGTGATCGACCAGGATGCGCACGTCAGGTGATGAGCGATCGCCGCAGCGCGCCGTCGAGCGGCTCGGCGAACCGGTAGAAGAACGGCACGTTGCGCAGGCGCTGCACCTGCCCCAGCCAGTACTGCCGGCGCGCCGAGCGCGCCAGGGCGCGCTCCATCGCCTCGGCGAGATCCGTGCGCCCGCGCTGGCGCGCTTCACGGGCCATCTCGTCGTAGTAGAGCTTGAGCGACCCCTTCTGCGTCTCGGGGCAGTAGATGCGGGCCACCCGGTCGAGGTCGAGTGGCGCGTGGGCAAAGGTCGGAGCCTGGTCGCGCACGCCGCACAACTCGAGGGCGATCATCGTCCGCAGGCACTTCTCGCACTGGCCGCAGTTGGTGTCGGACTTCGATCGCCAGCACACGCGGATGACCGAGAGCGCCACGGGCGACGTCGCCACCAGGGCGGCTTTCTGGAACCGGCTGAAGGCTCCGCCGTCGTGGATCACGCGCATCGTCGACGTCGAGTAGAGGTGATCGACGGTGGGGTGCGATCCCCAGGGGCCCGTCTCGCGGTAGCCGTCGGTGGACGGAATGAGCACCCGGCGGTAGACGCGCTCGAGCAGCAGGGCCACCGACGCCATGGCGCAGCCGTGGGCGATGGCGCCCCACGGCAGTTCGCGGAACCGGGTGAGGCGGATGTTGCTCGAAAACGCCACCAGGCGCTTGCCGAGCTTCTCCGCCGCCGCGGACAGGTTCCCGCTCAGCCGCTCGAACGCCGCGGTGTCGCTGAGCGGGATGTCGAAGCCCCACCCGTAGAGCAGGTCGTCCACCTGGATGGGATCGGCGGGATCGGCGTGGCGCAAGGTCGTGAAGAAGGAGTCGAGGCCGCCCGAGAAGAACTGCGCGGTGCGGGCCGGCTCGTGTGTGGGCTCCGGCACGAAGGGGCGGCCCTCCACCGGAACGACGTGCATGGCGGGGAACCAGTACTGCCACCACTCCATCATCGCGCGCGTGCTTTCGTGCAGGACGGGGTCGATGGGCGCGTCGAAGCGCAACGGCTGGCCCAGGCGCGACGCGAGCGGCAGGGTGACCGCCAGCCAGGGATCCGCAGACCGGGTGACCGGGTATCCGTACTTTGCCGGCACCTCGAACCACAGGGTTTCGGATTCGCCCGGCCGGTCGTCGTACACGAGGTCGGCTGCCAGGCGCGTCCGGTCCGGTGATGAGGGGGCATCACTGACGCGGATATTGGTCACGAGCATTGCGGGTCCTTTCGTCCTTCACGGCAGGGTGCGGCCGCCGCAGCGTCCGCTCCAGACGGCGAGCCCCATCAGGAGCTTCGCCGGTGACGCGTCACGGATCGGGTCCGCGAACGCAAGATCGATATCGGCACCTGGCCAGGCCGACGCCACGGCGGCCGGCACCAGCGCCGCAGGCAAGGTCGCGCGGCACGGCTCGGCATGGCGCCGGACGGCCCGCCAGCCTGGCGAGTTCAGGTCGTAGAGCCGCCGATAGTATCGCCGTTCACGCACCGGGCGGCCAGTCCGGTGCGCGGCACGGCGCTGGAGATCGCTCCAGCGATCGGTCATCCAGTGCCTCACCTCGTCGCGCAGGCGCGGCGTCAGCGGGCGGCGATCGTACGAGTTGCGGTCGAGCGGGAGACCCGCCAGCCGCGGATACGCGCGAATCAGGGCGCCGGTCTGGGCGCGACGGTTGGCCAGGCTGCTGGCCGGCAGCGCGGCCGCGGCCCGAATCACCTCGCGGTCGAGGGCCGGCACCACCGGCCACGACGCGAACGAGGTGACCCAGAGGGCGCTGCCCACGTGGAATCGCTGCCGGTGCGCCAGGTCGAACCACCAGGCCCGGTGATGCGCCCGCTCCGCCGCCGCCTCGTACCGGCGGCGCGCGCCGTCCTCGACGGCCCGCCGGACGTCGCGGGACGGCGCGTCGAGCAGCGCGTCGAGGGCGCTGCCGCTGAATCCCCACGCCGTCACCCGCGCCCAGAGCGCCTCAAAGCCCATCGTGCCGGTGTTCGCGTCGTACGCCCACGCGACGTGGCTGCCACCCGCCACGGCGTCGAGCAGGTGCCCCATCACGACGCGGTCGGGCAGGCGCGCGATCGCATCGTGCATCGTCCATTCCGGGACGCCGGCGAAGCCGGCGGCCAGCATCTCCCATCGCGCCAGCCGATCCGCCGCGTCCGGAAAGGCCGTCGCGTCCACGTCGGCGGCCTCGTGCTCCAGGCCCAGCTCGCGCGCGACGGCCCGCGCGCACGACATCTCGATGTCGTCTGCCCGGCCGAGGGTCAACGCACGCACGTCGCGGCCGTGGGCCTGAAGGGCGCCGGCCAGTTGCCGGGAATCGATGCCCCCCGAGAGCAGCAGCCCGCACGGCTGCCCCTGCGGCACGTGGCGGCGCACCGCGCCCTCGATCGCCGAGGCGATCTGCCGGACGTGGCCGTCGAGCGGCAGGTCGATCGCATCAGTGTGGAGCGGCAGCCGGTACACGTCCCCCTCTTCGGCCCGGCCCTCCCGCACACGCAGACCACACCCCGGGGACAGGCGGCGCACGCCCTGCCAGAGCGTCCGCCCGTCCACGAGGCCGTTGGTGAGCAGGATGCCGGCCAGGCCCTCGAGGTCCAGCGATGGGCGGAACGACGGATGCGCCCGGAACAGGTCTGGGCTGGTCGCGGCCAGCACGACGCCGTCCGCAGCCCACCAGTACACGGGGAACACCCCGAGCACATCGGCCGCCACCGTGGCGGTGCGCGTCGTGTCCTCGACGGCGATGGCCGCGTAGAACCCGTCCCACTGGACGCATCGGCCGCCGGCCCAGGCCTGCCGCAACGACGCCGGATCCTGCCGCGCGCCGTCGTCGCCGATCGCGTCCCCGAACAGCACGGCACCGCCGGCGGCGTCGGTCGTCCACGACACGGGCGCCCGCGGGCCAGCCGCCCAGACGGCGGCCCACCAGCGGCCGGCGCAGGATCCGTGCTGCAGCCCCGACAGCGGCGCGACACTGGAGCGGGCACGCGCGGCACACGCCTCCAGTCTCCCCGCATCGCCGTCGACGATCAGCAGCCAGTTCGCCACGTGCCTATCGCCCCAGGTGCGCTGCTGCCCAGTGTACGAAGCCCAGCAGGAGCTTGCGGCCGGACTCGGGCACGCGAGGTCCTGCAGCGCCCGCCCGCGCCGGCGGCGGAGGCAGGATGGCGCGCAGCAGATCCGGATCGACGATGGCGGACACCCGATCACGGCTGGGCTCGGCAGCGGCGCGCACGCGCATCCAGGCATCGCCGTTCAGGTTGTTGATGCGGAACCAGTACCGCGCGTCCTCGCCGCCGACCGGCAGGCGCAGCGTCTGGCGCACCGCCCGCGCCCGACCCCGCACCCACGAAGCCAGCAGGTGGCGCAGCCGCGGCGTCAGGTACTGCGGCTCGTCCGACATCAGGTCGCTCCGATCGAGCGGCACGCCCGCCAGTTCGGGCAGCGCCGTCCGAACCAGCGCCAGTTGGGCCTCGCGGTCGGAGAGACTGGCCGCCGGGATGTTGGCCGCCACCTCGATGACACGGCGGTCCAGCATCGGCAGGACGGGCCACGCCCCGAAGGACAGGCGCCACGCGGTGCTGCCCACGTGATACCGCTGCCCGTGCGCCAGGTCGTACCGCCACGCCGCGTACGACCGACGATCGCCGTACGACGCGAACTCGGCACCGAGCGAGGTCCGGACCTCGTCGACGGCATCGGCATGGCCGCCTCGGGCCAGCAACTGCCGCGCGACATCGGGCGGCACGGCCATGCGCGGCATGTTCGCCACGAACGCCTCGTAAGTCATCGCGGGCCCGTCATCCGTGTAGGCCCACGGGATGGCGGTGCCGCCGACGACCGCGTCGGAGAGCCCGCCGGTGACCAGCCGGTCGCCAAGCGGCGCCACCTGGCTCCGGGTCCACCAGTCGCGGACGGTGTTGAACCCGTTGGCGAGATGTTCCCATCGCGCCTGCAGCGCGGCGTAGGCCGGGTAGTGCGACGCCTCGGGTTCGGCGGCCACGTGATCGAGACCGTAGGTGCCGGCCACGGCTTTCGCGCACCGCATTTCGAGATCGGTCGGCAGGCCGAGCGTCAGGGCGCGGGGGCGGATACCCGCGCGGCGCAGGAACCCGGCCACCATGCGCGAGTCCAGGCCCCCCGACAGCAGCAGCCCGTACGACCGGCCGGCCGGCACGTGCCGCGTCACCGCGTCGCCAATCACGTTCGCCAGTTGCCGCACGTGCCCCGCCAGCGGCAGGTCCACGGCTCCCAGCCCGCATGGAATCCGGTACGCCTCATCCTCCCAGACCCGCCCGCCGGCCACCCGAAGCCGGCATCCGGCCCCAAGCCGCTTCACGCCCGCCCACAGCGTGCGCCCCTCGACCAGGCCGTTGGTCAGCAGCACCCCGGCCAGGCCGGCCACGTCGAGTTCCGCGCGGAAGGAGGCGTGGGCGGCAAACAGCTCGGGGCTGGTCCCCGCCAGCACCACGCCGTCGCCGCCGGCCCACCAGTAGATCGGGAAGATCCCGAGCACGTCGGCCCCGGCCGTCAACGAGGGATCGTGGCGGCCCTCGACGCTCATGGCGCTGTAGTAGCCGTCCCACTGCGCCACCGCACCGCCCTGCCACGCCCGCCACACGGACCCGGCGGTCTGACGCGATCCCTCGTCGGCGAGCGCATCGCCCCACAGAACACATGCGCCATCCTCTGACGTCATGGTCTCGACGGGAGCGGACGACGCCGCGGCCCACACCACCGCCCACGCGCCGTACGCCGCCTGCCCCGCCCGCAGGCCCTCCACGGGCGCCACGATGGCGGCCGTCGCCGCCACGAACCGCTCCCGTCGGGCCCGATCGCCGTCGAGGACGGCCACCCAGTTCGCCATCTGAAGGTCTCCAAGCCGGATGCGCAGGGGTGTCCCCCCGGGGACGGACACACGTCCCGTGGAAGATGTCGGCACCTGCCCCGCCGTTCGTTAATCGGCACGCAGACGCCTGGACGTCCTACACATCATGTGGGACCAGCAGGTGTGGCTACACCGGTCGGAGCCTCGTCTGATTCGCAGGACCTCACGAAGACAGATAAGTGGCTTATTGACAGTCACTTAAGACAGATTCGCCCCGACGCACCCTTGGCTGTATCAGGCACGCACCTTGCAGCGGCACGGACGGGCGGCGTGTGCCGCTCCGGAGACCCTTGCATGCACGTGAGCGTGGCCATCTGCACCTGGAACCGGGCCGACCTGCTGGCCCAGACCCTGGAGCGTTTCACGCAGCTGGTTCCCCCGACCCCTGACACCTGGGAACTGATCATCGTCGACAACAACTCGACGGACCGGACACCGCAGGTCGTCGCCGACTTCGAGCCGCGTCTCCCCATCGTCCGCGGGTTCGAGCCCCAGCCGGGCCTGGCCCGCGCGAGGAACCGCGCGCTGGCGCTGGCCACCGGCGACTGCCTCCTCTGGACCGACGACGACGTGCTGGTGGACCACCGGTGGCTCGTGGAGTTCGTGGCGTGCGCGCGGCGCCATCCGGACGCCGTGGCTTTTGGCGGCGCCATCGAGCCCTGGTTCGTGTCCGAGCCCGATCCGCTCGTGTTCGATGTCTTCCCGTCGGTCAAGGCCGGATTCTGCGGCATCGATCACGGACCGGTGGAGCGCGAACTGGCGGCCGGCGAGGGTGTTCACGGCGCCAACTTCGCGATCCGGCGTGACGCCGCCGCGGGCCTCGCGTTCGACGTGGACCTGGGGCACTCGCCCACGTCGCTCATCGGCGGTGAAGAAACGGAGTTCGTCAACGCGATGCGACGCGGGGGCGGCACGGTGGTCTGGTGCCCCACCATGCAGGTCAGGCACTATGTCGCGCCCGAACGGCTCGAGCAGGCGTACCTCCGGCGGTACATGATCGGGCGCGGTCGCCGCCTGGCCCGGACCGAGCGCGTGGCGCAGCGGGTGCCCGCCCGCCGGGTGCCGCGCTGGGTGTACCGGCGGATCGCCGAGTCCACGCTGGCGTCCGTGTGGCACGGCCTGCGCGGCCGGCCGCGCGAGGCGCTGGCCAACCGCCGCGACGCGTGGGTGTTCACCGGGATGTGGCAGGAGTATCGCCAGTGAGCAGCGCGGCGTTCTCATCGGCTCTCGGCACGGCGCGGCCCGTGGCGCCGCAGGCGGATCCGGACCTCGCCAGGGACGCCGGGACAGCCACGGGTGTGGCCGTGCGGACGCTTCCCCGCCGGGTGCTGTTCGTCAGCTACTTCTTTCCACCCGTCGCCAACTCCGGGACGTTCCGCCCGATGAAGTTCGCGCGTTACCTGCCGCAGTTCGGCTGGGATCCGGTCGTCGTCGCCGGCGCGCCCACGCCCGCGGACCGCCTCGACGCCTCGCTCGCCGAGCAGCTGCCACGCGACATCGACGTCACGCGCGCGCCGCTGCACGCGGACATCGTGGCCGCCTGGTGCAGCCGGCTGCTGCGCCGCTTCGCCGACGAGCGGCGCGTCTACGAAGGCCTGGCCTGGCGCCTGCGGGGCCTGCGCGAGGTGCCCGATCCGTATGCCTCCTGGCAGCGCCCGGCGGTGGCGGCCGGCATGCGCGCGTACGCGCGGCACCCGTTCGACGTCATCTTCGCGAGCGGGTACCCGTGGAGTTCGCTCGTCGTCGGGCGCACGCTGGCCCGGCGCCTGCGCCTGCCCCTGGTGGCCGAGTTCCGGGACCCCTGGACCGCCGATGACGTGCTGCGCGGCCCGCTGAGCCTGCGCGCCGAGCGATCGCACCGGCGCCTCGAACAGCAGGTGATCGATCAGGCCGCGGCGGTCGTGTCCGTGAACGACCACCTGTCCGATTCGTTGCGGGCCCTCGGCGCGCGGCAGGTCGTGACCATCCCGAACGGCTTCGACGTGCTCGACTCGTCGGACGTGACGCCGGACCCGAAGCCGGCCGGACGCCTGCGGGTGGTCTACACCGGCGTCTGGAAGGAGGGGTACGGTCCCGATCAGCTGTACGGGGCGGTGGCGCGCCTTGTCCGCGAGGCACCGGAGCTGGCCTCGCGCCTCGACGTCGTCACAGCGGGATTCCCGCCGGGGCCTGCCGAAGCCATGGGCCTGGCGCACGTCATCACGGAGCACGGGTCGGTGCCCCACGCGCAGTCGCTGCGTATCATGCGCAGCGCCGACGTGCTCGTCCTGCCCGTGGCCGGCGGGTCACATCGGCAGCTGCAGGTGCCGGGCAAGCTGTACGAGTACCTCGCGTCGGGTCGGCCCGTCCTCGCGATGACGGACGGCGGCGGCGCCGCCGGAGCGGTGATCGCCCGCGTCGGCGGCGGCGTGTGCACGCCGGCCGACGATCTCGGCGCGCTGGTCTCGACGCTGGCGTCCGCCATCCGGCAGGGGCGCCTGGACGTGCCGCCCGTGAGACGGGACGTGCTGATGGAGTACGACCGCCGCACCCTCACGGCGAAGCTGGCCCAGGTGTTCGAGACGGTGACCGGGCCATGAACGGCCACAGCGTCGCCGTGATCATCCCGGCGTACAACGCCGCGTCGAGCATCGCAGAGACGCTCGAATCGGTCCTGGCCCAGTCCGTCCAGCCGTCCGAGATCATCGTCGTGGACGATGGGTCACGGGACGGGACGGCTGCGGCCGTGGCCGCCTTCGGCTCCAGGGTCACGCTGCTGGCGCAGGACAACGCCGGGCAGTCGCGGGCCCGCAACGCCGGCGCACGCGCGAGCCGTGCCGAGTGGCTGGCCTTCCTGGACGCCGACGATCTCTGGCTGCCGGAGAAGCTCGAGCGGCAACTGGTGCTGGCGTCGGCTGACGTCGGGCTGATCTACTGCGATCGGATCAACATCGGCGATCTCGACGGGCTCCCGGAAGTCCAGAGCGCGTTGCAGCCGCTCATCGAGGGCGACGTGTTCGAGGCGCTGCTGCACGGCAACGTGATCACGACGTCCGGCGTCCTCGTGCGCCGCGCGGTGTTCGAGGCCGTCGGCGGTTTCCGTGAGGAGGCGCCGGTACAGCCAGCCGAGGACTGGGACCTGTGGCTCCGCATCGCGGCGGAACATCGCGTGGCCGCGTGCCGCGCCCCGCTGGTCAAGTACCGGCTGCACCGCCAGGGCGTGAGCCACCAGACGGTCCGGATGAATGCCGCCCGGATGACGGTCGTCGCCCGGGCCCTCGACTCACCGCGCGGCCGGCGGTTGCCGCCCGCGACACGCCGGCGGATCTGGCACGAGACCTGGGCGACCAACGCGTGGGACGCCGCTCGGCACGGCCGGATCGCGGATGCGTGTCTCGCGGACCTGCGGGCCATTGCGTGCGCGCCCTTCGCGCCAGGTCCCTGGGTGCACCTGGCGCGCATGGCGCTGGGGCGCACATGATCACCGTCGGCCTCGACGGACGCTGTCTGAACACGCCGCACCTGCGTGGCATGGGCAAGGCCCTGCTCCGCCTCCTCGACGAGGCCGTCGCGGACGGCGGCTTCGCCTTCCGGATCTTCGCCGATGAGCCCGCGTGTCCCCTGCACGCGCCCGGCTCGCCGCGCGTGTCGTCGAAAGTGTGGGAGGTGCCGGGGCACCGCTTCCGGGCCTGGGAGCAGGCCGGCCTCCCGTGGGTCGCCCGTGCCGCTCGCTGCGACGTCCTGCACGCATTTGGCACATGGGCCCCGGCGTGGCAGCCGGTGCCGACCGTCGTCACGGTGCACGACGTGCTGCCGTGGCGGGAGGAACCGCCGTCGGCGTACCTGACGCGCGTGCTGCCCGCGGCGTACCGCCGGGCCGCCGCCATCGTGACGCCCAGCGAAAGCTCCGCCCGCGACATCGCCGGTCTCTGGCCGGAGTTGCGCGACCGCATCACTGTCATCCCGTGGGGCATCGACGCCCGCTACGTGCAGTCGGATACCCTGCCCCTGCCCGACCAGCTCGCGGCCCAGGGCGTCCGCCCGCCGTACCTGCTCTACTTCGGGGGCCGGATCCCGCGTAAGCGACTGGACTGGGCGATGCAGGTGTGGGGCCGCGTGGCGGAGCACGACTCGGACCTCTCGCTGGTCGTCTGCGGTCTTGAGGCTGACGCCCACGCCGAGTGGCGCGACCGCGCCGCCGCGCACCTGCGGGACCGCCTCCATTGTCTCGACTTCGTGGCGGAGGGTGATCTGCCGGGTCTCTACGCCGCCGCCGAAGCCGTGCTCTACCCCACGTTGTACGAGGGTTTCGGTTTCCCGGCGCTCGAGAGCCAGGCCGTGGGCACCCCGGTGCTGATGAGCGCGGTCGGGAGCCTGGCCGAGCTGGCCGGGCCAGGGGCCGTCGTCCTGCCGCCGCAGGACCTGGGCGCGTGGGTGGCGGCTGTCGAGACCATCCGCCGCGCCGGCCCCCGCCGCGACGAGGCTGCCCGCCAGTGGGCGCGCGGCTTCTCGTGGGCCCGCGCCTGGAGGTCACTCGCTGAGGTGTACCGAAGGGTCAGGGGCTAGGGACGTGGGACGTGGGGCGCGGGTGCGTGGGGTTCGTCAGAAGCAAGAAGCAAGAATCAAGAAGGCCGCCAGCGCGGCCGCGGCCGCGGCCGCAAGCGTGGCGGCCCGCCGGACGGCGCGCACCCGCTGCGGGGCGAAGGGTCGGCGCCGCCCGGGCCGGCGCGCACCCGGGTCCGGCTCGGGTGCCGGTGCCACGGGTTCGCGCAGCTCGCGCGCGGCCACCAGTCCGTTGCTCAGGAGGATCACCACCGGCCGGGCGAGGCTCCTGGTGGGCAGGTGCGCCAGCGTGTCGGTTGCGTAGCGGAAGAAGAAGGCCGCCCGCTCGCGCAGGGCCTCCCGCTCACCGGCCGGCGCGTGCCGGGCCGCGTACGCCAGCACGTCGGCCTTGCGGATGTCCTGGGCGGCCCACGTCTCGGTGGGGTACTCGAGCTTCTGCGGCGTCTCGAGGTACGGGTACTCGAAGGCCTGCATCCAGCGCGCGTACCGGAGCAGGCTCTCCCGCGCCAGACGGTAGCCGTCGCCCAGGCGGCCGCGCTCGGCACACTCGTCCAGATACCGCCCCAGCGCCTGCAGAAACACCGTGTACGACCACCGGCGCTCCGCGTCCAGCAGGTCCAGCGCCGCCACGTCGTCGTCCGGGTGGATGCAGCGGCGGACCAGCGCCTCGGCTTTGGCGAACAGCGACTCGTCGCCGCTGAGGCGGTAGCCGTTCAGGAGCGCCACGATCGAGTTGCCCGCGCCGCGTCCGGGACCGTGATAGCGGACGTCGGCCGTCGAGCTCGCCGCGCCCGTCGGCCCGCGGTCGATCAGGCGGAACGGCGTGAGGCGGCCGTCGTCGATCTGCACCACCCAGTGCGCCAGCTGGAGCGCCGCGTCGCGCGAGGCCTGCGACCCGGTGACGAAGTGGTGCAGCAGGAATCCGGTGTTGTAGTTGTGCTCGTTGCTCGGCCCGCCACCCGGGACGCCGGGCGCCGGCGGGTAGGCCCGGTGCGTCGATCGGCCCGCATCGACGTAGTGAAAGGTGTGCCAGAAGAGCCCGCGGCTGTACGCCGACTTGTCCTCATCCGTGTGGTAGAGGTCGATGTCGGCCACGTGCGCGGCCAGTTCGCGCATCTGGAGCCACCACCGCACGTCGCCGGTGCGCATGAACTGCAGCGCGAACCCCGCCACGGCGTCGTACTGGTTGTTGTAGTGGGACACGAGCGGATCGGCGCCCGCGTGGAAGACCGCCTCGTGGTCCGCGTAGATGTCGCCGAAGTGCCGCCAGCCGTATTCGTCGATGCGCTCGCGTTTCGAGAGGAACGTGTCGGCACCGTCCACCGCCTGGTTCACCAGCGCATCGTGGGCGGGGGCGAGGCCCTGCGGGTCGATCGTGCCGAGGGCCCCCGAGGCGCAGTACCAGGCCGGGTCGGCGTGCAGCACCGCCGGCGATCGCCCCCACACCAGAGGCAGTTCACCGCCTTCGGGGCCGAACGCCACGGTCCACTCGTGCGTCTTCTGTTCACCGCCCTGCAGTTCGATCGCATCGGAGAACGCCGCGGGAAACAGACCCAGCGTCAGGCCCGCCGGGCTGGCGTCAAGCGACCGCGGGCAGTTCTCCCAGAAGTACTCCGCCGTAGCAGCGAGCGACCACCCCGCCGAGCGCACGGCGACAATCGGCGTCGCCCGATCACCGGCGGTGTCGACACCGGCGAGGCGCGCCACGAACCCGCGGCGCGAGACCGGCACGACGCCGGCGCGGTTCACATGGGCGCGGCCCTGCCAGCGGTCGCCGCCACTGCCTTCCTGATAGACCGAGACCGGCCCGGGCCCCCACGCCATCGGCTCGCCGCGCTGCCGTGAGTACCCCACGGCGGGAGCGGTGCCTGCGGCGTCGGCAGGCGCGCCAAGCGTCAGCGCCGCTTCCCCGATCAGGAACGAACCCGCATCCCCCAGTTCCCAGAAGTTCTCCGGGTGATGCGCCCGGCGCGGGTTGCGCAGCGTGATCGCCAGCCGGACGGCCGGTGACCCGGCGAAGAAATGCGCGGTCGCGAACACGTCGATCCAGGGCTGGCCCGACGGGCCAGCGATCAGTCCTGTCCACGAGACGGCCGCGCGGATCGAGCCGCGCTCCGCGACGGCGACCGACGTGACGCGCAGCGATCCCGTCTCTCCAGCCGCATTCCGGACGAGGAGGCCGGAGGTTGACGGATCGACGCGGGGCGCGCCGTCACCGGTGACGGACGCAAACGGGAAGTGACGCGTGTCGCACACGATGCGGAGAGCGCCGGTGTCGATCGTCACTTCGCCCGGGCGCTCACCCGCCACGAGGTCGCGCACGGATCCCGCCTCCGGCCCGCCCGTCCGAAGTTCGAGCCCGGCCTGAGCCTGCGCCTCGGTCACCTGCGCGTCGAGCAAGACCCACCGGACGGACCCATCCGACCAGTGGTCGAGCGCACGGGCCTGCACCGGCACGACCTGTCCGCCCGCCGCCAGGGACAACTCGCCGGCGTCGCCGAGCGCCCCCTTCGGGAACGGCAGACCGGTCGTCAGCGGTTCGGGCCCCTTCGCGGACAGGTCGGCCCGGCTGGGCGTCCGCCGCAGGCGCACGCGGGTCACGGCCGGACCCCTCCCGAGATGAGCGGCGTGGCGCTGCGCAGGGCGGCCGCGGCCGCCACCGCGGCCAGGATGCCGACGCTCCCGGCCAGCGGCTCGTTGACGTTTGACCGATGGGAGAATACGAACAGCTGCACGGCCGCCATGCCCCACAGCAGGCACAGGCCGGCCGCGGCCGCGGCGGCAGGATGGCGGGGACGGCCCAGGCGCGTCCACCCGGACAAGCCGAGGATGCCGAGCGGCGCCGCGGCCAGCGCCCACCCCAGCAGCGTGAGGCCGGGGTCGGGGCCGAGCCTGGCGAGGGGCCAGAGCACCATGCGCCCTTCGTCGAACTTCGCGCGCAGCTGCGCGGGATCGATGGTGAGGTCGAGCGGCGCAAGGCGCGCCAGGGCGAAGAACGCCGCGTACACCGCGAGCAGCTTGACGGCCGGCGAGGCCGGGGTCCGCTGCTGCAGGTGCCGCCAGAGCCAGCTCATCGTGGCGGGGCCCGCGGCCAGCCAGCCGGCGGCGCCCATGGCCGCGCCGGCCGTGAGCGCGAGGATGTCGTCGAGCGACACCGTGCGGTCCGGGAACCACGCCTGGGCGAACTCGAGCCCCGCGGCGCACAGGGCAAGTGCGGCCACGGTCCAGCCGGCCGCCCGCGCGCGGCACCGTCGCCCCGCCGCGTCGGCGCAGGCCGCACCCGCCGCGAAGTAGCCCAGCGGCAGGAAGAGCAGGACGTTGGACCCCACGTCGGCCGCCGGCGAGCGGCCGAACCACCGCAGGCCGTCCAGGAACGCGGCCACGGCGTCACTCACCGGGCGCGGCACGAACGAGAACGGGATGAGGCTGCCGTACACGGCAAACGCCAGCAGGGCGGACGCGAGCCACAGGCAGCTGCGCTGGACAGGCGGCAGCGCGCGTACGGCGGTCACGGGAGGTAACGGACCACGAGGGGCCCGAGCGTGTTCGCCACGGGCAGCGGCAGCCGTTTCCACGCGGCAATGGCCATCTGAAGCTTCCGGTTGGCAGGGGTGCGATCCGGCAGATCCTGGCGCGCCAGCAGCCGGTACTCCCAGTTCATCGGGCCCGGCTCCGCGCCCCACTGCTCCTTGAAACGGAACGTGCTCTCCCCGGGCGTCGAGCGCCCGAAGTCCAGGTGCGTGAAGCCCTGGCCGATGGCCCGCTGCATCAGGTGCCAATACAGGAGCATGTTCGCACAGCTCGGCCGGTACTCGCGCAGCGACGAGGCGGACGGGATCTCCACGCTGCCGAAATGGGCGAAGGTGACGGCGGCCGCTACGGGCCGTTGTTCGAGCCACGCCACGCTCACCGCCGTCCGGGCCGGGAAGGCCTCGAGCAGGCCGGCGAACCACGCGCGCGGATACACCGGGGTGCCGAGGTCGCGCATGTTGCGCGCGAAGATGCCATAGAAGGCGTCGAGCAGTTCGGCGCCGCCGCTGGTCACCGTCACGCCGGCCTTCTCGGCCTTGCGGATCTGGTTGCGGACCTTCTTGTCGAGCGCTTCCCACGCCGCCTCGGCCGTGGCCGGCAGCGTCGCCTTCATGCTCACCTTGTGGCGCCGCACGGGCAGGCCCGGAAACCGGGCCAGCGTGTGGCGCAGTTCCAGGTGCGAGGCGCCGTGCCGCGCCGCGCGCGCCGCCGCCTCGTCCAGCAGCGCCCGTTCGGCCTCGGCCGACGTCGCCAGGACGCCGCCGTAGTTCACAAACGGCAGCGACACGATGAACCGCCCGGCCAGCCGGCTGTCGAAGACAACGGTCGGCAGCACCCCGACGATCGTCCCGTCATCGGCGCGCGCGGCCAGGTACTCCGTCCGGTGGCCGAACGCCCGCTCGTACACGCCGCGCCAGCCCCAGAGGTGGTTGCCGGTGGCGGCCGGGTGCGCCGCCACGAATGCGTCCCACTCGGCCCCGTCGGCCTCGGTGGTGACGCGGACCGGCGTCACGACACCCTCATGGCCGCCAGGCCAGGTCTCGCCGCCAGGCCACCGGCCTGCGCCGGGACCGTCAGGCCCTGCGGCACGGGCCGTGCCACCGGCACCGCCTCGGTGATCGGGCCGAACGCGAAGGTGGCCAGCAGTTCGCGCAGACGCGACTCGGTGCGATCCAGGTTGACGTAGTGGCGGAACCGGCTCAGCAGGCTGCCCTGCTGCCGGGGCTGCTCCGGATCGAGTTCCCACGGGTGCAGGTAGACGACGGCCGGCTGCCCCTCGTCGGCATTGAGACGCCTGACGGCACGGCGCGTCCAGTCGAACGGATACAGGCGGAAGTAGCCGCCGCCGGCCACGGGCACGGTCACGCGGCCCCAGCGGATGGTGGAGGGCGGAATCTCGGTGATCGGGCCCGCGGCGGTCTGCCTGACGTGCGCGTGCCGGGGCGATCCGGGCAGGCCGTACCGGTCGCGGACGATGGGGAAGACGCTCGAATCGAAGCGGTAACCCTCCTCCGCCAGGATGTCGAGCGCCCAGAGGGACCGCCTCGTGATCGAGAAGCTGGGCGCCCGGTAGCCGGCGACGCGCACGCCCGCGGCGTCCTCGATGGCGGCCTGCGCCCGGCGCAGGTCGGCCCGGAACGCCGCCGGGCTGAGGTCGTAGACGAGCTGGTGTCCGTAGCCGTGCGACGCCACCTCGTGGCCGGCCTCGGCGATCAGGCGCACCAGGGCCGGGTGCCGCTCCGCCACCCAGCCGAGCACGAAGAACGTGGCGCGCACCGACGCGGCCGCGCAGAGATCGAGAACCCGCATCGTGCTGGCGCACACCCGGCTCTCGAACCCGGGCCACCGCTCGCGCCGTCCCGGCGCGTCGAACGCGCTCACGTGGTAGTAGTCCTCCACGTCGATGGTGAGGGCGTTGCGCACGGGGCGCAGCTCGGGGGCGATCATCGGCCGCCCCTGCGCAGCAGCACCGTCTTCGCCGTCGAGAACACGATGAGCAGGTCGAGCAGCATCGACATGTTCTTGATGTAGAACAGGTCGTACTGCAGCTTCTCCATCGAGTCCTCGATGCTGGCGCCGTAGGTGTACCGCACCTGCGCCCAGCCCGTGAGGCCGGGCTTCACCACGTGGCGCTGGCCGTAGAACGGGATTTCCCGCGAGAGCTGCGAGACGAACTCCGGGCGCTCCGGCCGCGGGCCCACGAGGCTCATGTCGCCGGCCAGGATGTTCCAGAGCTGCGGCAGTTCGTCGAGGCGGGACCGGCGCAGGAACGCGCCGATCGGCGTCACGCGCGGGTCGTCCGCCGTCGCCCACGAGGGCCCGGTGCCGGCCTCCGCGTCCACGCGCATCGTGCGGAACTTGTGCACGACGAACACCTCGCCGTGCTGCCCGGTGCGCCGCTGGTGGTAGAGCACGGGCCCGCGCGACGTGAGGCGTACGGCCAGGGCCACGCCGAGCATGAGGGGCGCGGCCAGGACCAGCCCGGCGGCGGCAATCAGCACGTCGGCAATCCGCTTCGCGATGACCAGCCGGCGCGGCTTGCGGAAACCGTCCGAGAAGATGAGCCAGCTGGGCCGCAGGTTCTCGACGGCGATCTTGCCCGTGTACTCCTCGTACACCGACGCGAGGTGATCGAAGCGCACGCCGTCGAGTTTCATCTCGAGCAGCGTGTCCATCGGCAGGCGCCCGCGGGCGTCCTGGAGGCTGACGACGACCCGGTCGATGCGGCGGCGGTGCACCAGGCGCGGGATGTCATCGACGGTCCCGATGATGCCGGGCTCCGGCAGGATCTGGCGCGGCTTCGCGGCTTCGGGCTCGATGAAGCCGACCACGTCCACGCCGGTCTCCCGGCGCCGCGCGATCAGCTCGTTGGCCAGGTTGACCGCCGCAGGCTGGGTGCCCAGGATGAGCAGGCGCTCGCGCGGGCCGATCCGGTCGCCGAACCACAGGAAGCCCAGGCGCCACCCGATGGCGGGCACTACCACGAGGCCGAGCGTGAGCACGGCGATGCCCGAGTCGACCACGGCGCCGGGGAACGCCAGGTACGCCACCGCCATCAGCATCGCCGTGGCGCCGATCGAACGCAGCGTCCGGACCAGGACGTCCTGGGCGTCGGTGATCGTCGTCCCGTCGTAGAGGTCCGCGTAGTAGAGGCAGAGGTGGATGCCCAGGGCGAGCAGCGTGGCCCGGGCCAGGAACCCGGCGTCGGTCAGCGAGGCGGCCGGCGCGGTGCCCGTCACGGCCCAGGCGCCGGCGGCAGCCGCCGCGAGCACCACGGCGTTGTCGATCACCACCGGCGCCGCCGCCCGCACCGTCATGCGCTGGATGAGGATTCTCGCCATCGTCAACTCCGTGCCGTGTCTTCGTGGCGTCCGGCTTCAGCCGGACATCTCTGTCCGACCACTGCCTCAGTAGTAGTGGGCGTACTGGCCGATGCGGGCCAGCCCATCGGTGGCCCGGTTCAGCACCACGCCCAGGATCCGGTCGCGGCCGAGGGTCTCCACCGCCCGCGACGCGTCCTCGAACTGGGTCCCGGCGGCTTCGATCACGAGCACGACGCCATCGACCATCGCCGAGAGCACGTGGGCGTCCGGCAGCAGCGCTACCGGCGGCGTGTCGATCACCACCCACTCGAACGTCTCGGCGGCGGCGGCGATGACGCCCTGCATGCGGGCCGAGGCCAGGCCGCCCATCGGGTCGGACGTGGGCGGGCCGGCCGGCACCACCTTCAGGTCCGGATACACCTCGATCGCCGGCAGGTCCATCTCGTGGCGGGCGTTGAGGTAGTCGCTCAGGCCGTGGGCGCCGCTCACCCGGAACACCGTGTGCAGCGACGGCCGCCGCAGGTCCGCATCGATGACCAGCGTGCTGCGGCGGTACGATCGGCACAGGGTCAGCGCGAGGTTGGCGGCCGTCAGGCTCTTGCCTTCGCCCGGCAGCGCCGAGGTGACCATGATCACGCGCGTGCCCTGCGTGGCCTGAGCCCGCAGGAGCAGGCTCGCCATCCGGCGGTACTGCTCGACGGCGATGGGGTTGGTGGCCTGCGCAGGGCTCCAGCCGGCCGCCGGCGTCGGCGAGAAACCCGGGCGCGCCACCGACGCGGCAGCCCGTTCGAAGGGACGGATCGGCGCCTCGTCGCCCGGCGCCTCGGCCGGCCGCGACGGCAGGGGCGCCTCGCGCCCGCGCTCGGGATGCCCGTCAATGACGTCGAAGCGGCGGTTCACGGGCCGCTCCAGCCGGAACGGTTCACGGGCCTGCACCGGCGCGTAGTCGTACTGCCTGGCTGTCGTCCTCGATTGCATCTCGTCCCTCCGCCTAGGAACCGGCCCTGGCCCACGTGGACACCACGGCCAGACCCAGCGTGGCCACCGCGAGCGCGATGGCCATCAGCCACGTGGACATCGACGCCCCGCCGGCAGCCGCCCGCTGGGGGCCGAGCACCGGGACCGTCGCCAGGACCGGCAACCCGAGCCCGGCCTGGATGTCGTCGTCGGTGCGGAACGTCGAGTCCCTGAACTCCATGAACGCCGCGAGCATCAGGCCGAACATCAGGCCGGCCAGGACGCCCATGATGAAGAACTTGCGGCGGCTCGGGCTGTGCGGCTTCTCGGGCAGGCGCGGCGGCTCGATCATCCGGAACCGGTCCCCCGCGTCACGCCGCTCGAGGCTGGCCGCGAGCTTGGCGTTTTCGCGCTTCTGCAGCAGGTCGCCGTACAGCTTGCGCAGCGAGTCGTGGTCGCGCGTCAACGAAGCCAGTTCGGCCTCGCGCACGGGCGACGCCTCGATGCGGCCCTGGTAGCTGCCGATGGACGCGCGCAGCCGCTGTTCCTCCGCGTTGCGCGCACTGGCCAGGCGGTCGAGGGCCGCGATCTGCTGCTCCAGGTCTCGCACGCGGCGGTTGCGGGCCTGCGTGGCGGCGCTCACGACGGGCTTGCCGGACTCGGGCTTCGCCTCGGCCTGGGCCTTCACCTCGAGGCGCTCGATCAGGCGCTTCTGGCGGACGACGTCCGGGTGTTCGGGCGTGAGGCGCAGCTCGAGGGCCCGCAGCGTGACGCGCGCCTTCTCCAGCTGCTCGGCGGCCGACCCGCCCTCGAGGGCGTTGAGATCCGCCGACGGCGCCACCGTCACCGGGCTCGCCTCAGGGTCCAGTTCCTGCCGGGCGTCGTCGAGCTGGCGCAGCAGCAGCGACCGCTGGTCCCGATCGCGGTTGGCCGCGTCCTGGATGGCCTGCAGCTGCTGCTGCACGCCCGCCAGGCTCTGCATGTTGGCCGCCAGCTGCGACGGCAGTTCGCCCGAATGGGCCTTCTTGTAGGCCTCCACGTTCCGCTCGGCTTCCTCGAGGCGCTGGCGCGCGCTCTCGAGTTCGGTCTCGATGAACCCGGTGGCCTGGTTGGCGAGGTTCTCGCGATCGCGGGCGGTCTCCTCGATGAAGGTCTGCGCCAGGCGGCTCGCCACGCGCAGTGCCATCGCCGGGTCGCCGTGCGTGTAGCCGACCTCGAACACGTCCTTCTCGACCGGGGTGAACACGACGTCGCCGCGCATCCGCTCGATGACGCTCTCCATCGGGGCGCTCGAGCGCAACTCCGCGTAGAGGCCGAACTCCTGGAGGATCGTCTCCAGCCGCGAGCGGGTCAGGATCCGTTCGTTCAGGCTCGACAGCCGGTCCTCGATCCGCGACTGCACCGTTGTCGGCACCATCACCTCGGGCACCGGCGGCGGCAGGACCTGGATGGTGGCCACCGACTGGTACCGGTAGGACAGCGAGTAGGCGTAGGCCAGTGACAGGGCGCTGATGGCCACGAAGGGCACGACCATCCACCAGCGCCGGCGCCAGGCGGCCTTCAGCACGTCCTGCGGGGTGTAGATCTTTCCGGGAATCACGCGTCCTCCTCTAGCGGCCGAACGGCAACCACACGGTCAACTGCACGCGCACCGCCTGCCGCTCGTAGGCGGCGGCGATGGGCGTTACGGCAACGTCACGCGCGGGAAAGTCGTACTGATACGCGAGACCCTCGACATCGAGGGCCAGCCTGCGCGAGAGCGCCACGCGCAGCCGGACCGATCCCTGCAGCACGTCGTACTCGCCGCCGCCGTCGAATCCCACGTCGCCGGCCGAGTAGCCGACCGACGTATAGAAGTCCACGCGCCGGCCCAGGAAGCCGCCCAGGCTGGCCGTCACGCCATCGCTCAGCAGCGGCTGGAGGAATCCCTCCACCACCTGCACGTCCCGGCGGTACTCGGCCTGCAGGAACCAGCCCTTGTCGAACTGGTGCTGCAGCGCGAAGGTGCCAGCCACGCGCATGTGGCGGCCGGTTTCCGTCTCGTACACCCCCGACCCGGTGCTGATGGCCATCGTCGTCTTGCGCAGGCCCGGCAGCGGCCGCCGGTAGTCCACGCCGAGGTCGACCAGGTGGCTCGTCAGCGGGCTCTCCGGGCGGTAGCCGTACTCGCCGCGCTGGTAGGTGTAGCCGAGCCGCACGGTGGCGTAGCGGCCCGCCCGCAGGCCCAGGCCCCCGCCGACGCGGTAGTCGGTCGCCTCGAACAGGGGGTCCGGCGACGTGGCCCGCCGGCTCTGGCTCTCGACGAGCCAGAGGCCCCGGCGCCCCATGCCCTGTTCCAGGCGCAGCGTGCCCGTGAAGATGTTGCGGTCCTGCCGGAACAGCAGGTCGTCGCGGCTCGTCGGGCCGATGGGCGCGCCCTCGGCGACGTTCGGCTGCACCTGCAGCAGCGGGATCGTGTAGTAGGGCTGGAACTCGTACGCGCCGTCGACGTGGAACCGCGACTGGTTCTGCCGGCCGTAGGCCACATCGAAGCCGAGTTGCGTCCGGTAGGCCGGTTCGGTCCAGGCGCGATCGTCGCGGTAGTAGCGCCCGCTGCCCTCGGCGGTCCAGCCGAACGCGGTGCGCTGGGTGCGCTTGCGGTACGTCAGGCCCCCGCGCACGCCGCCGAACCAGCCTTCGCGCTGCACGAGATCGTCGGACGGCGTCACGAGCACGGCATTCGGATCGACGCCGTACTCGCCGTAGGTCGTCACCGTCAGGTCGAAGGTCTGCCCGTTCGGGGCGGGCGGGGCCCCGGCGCCGAAGAGGCCCTGGTACGGGCGGCCGGCCTGGCCGGACTGGGCCGCGGCCGGCGCGGCGCCCAGCGCCAGCAGGGCGGCAACGGTGACCGCTTCACGCACGAACGGGAGAGGCACGCGGAATGTCATCGCCGGTCCGTTACGGCACCACGATCGTGTCGCCGGCCTTCAGCAGCAGGTTGCCGCTCAAGTCGCCCTTGCGCACGACGTTGTCGTAGTTGAAGGTGAAGGTGCGCTGGGCGCCGTTCTCCACCCGGGTCACCAGCACGTGGCCACGGTCGGCGAAGTCCGTGAAGCCGCCGGCCATCGCCAGCGCCTGCAGGACGCTGGTGGGCCCCGTCAGCACGAAGGGCCCCGGGTTGCGCACCTGGCCCATCACGAACACGCGGTTGTTGTTGATCTGCTTCACGACGACCGTGACGACGGGATCCTCGATGTACCGCTTCGCGGTGTCGGCGAGCGTTCGCCGCAGCTGCTCGGGCGTCAGCCCGGCGGCCATCACGTCGTTCAGCAGCGGCATCGAGATCTTGCCGTCGGGCCGCACCAGTACCTCGGACGACAGCTCCTTCTCGCGCCAGAACACGATGTTGAGCACGTCGCTCGGACCGATGATGTAGTCGGCCGACGCCTCGGCGGCGCGGGCGGCACCAGCCCCGGCGACGCCCGCCGCCGGTGCCGGCACCGGCTGGGCGACGCGGCTCTGGCCGGCCGCATCCGTGGCGATCAGGGCGCAACACGCCAGCGCGGCGCCCCAGGTTCGCAGTGCGCGCGTCATGCGACCTCCTGCATCTGGTGCTTGAAGCCCGTCGACCGGAACTCCTTGTAGGGCAGCTGGCAGGAGTGCTTCCGCAGGAAGTTGAGGAAGCGCTTGTAGTCGGACGGCTTCATGTTGAACAACTCGGTGACGATCCGGTAGTTCCCCCGCGATTCTTCGAGCCCGCGGCGCACCAGGTCGCGCACCGTGGACCGGCTGATGTCGCGGCGCATGTACATCGGGTACACGCTCGTCCAGAAGTTCTCGCCGCCCCTGACGAGCCGGTCGTACAGTTCGTCGACGGATTCGTGGATGTCGGTGTCGTGCAGCATCGTCGTCTCGTCCGGTCTCCGTCTGCTGTCGACCCGGGCCGGGGGCGGGCCGCGGGAGACAGGTCTTCTGCCTGTGCCCGGGCTGACTGCAAGGAAGTCGCCAACCGGGGCAGACTTTTTTCTGCCTCCACGAAACCTTCCGATCCCGTGGAATTCCGCCTGCCTGGCGCCGACGGCCCCGCCGCAAGGGGCGCCGGGGCCCACATTCCGTGTTGCACGAATTCGCCAATGCCCCGAGTCGTGTGGGCCCGTCCACCCGCGGCCGGAGGCCGCCGGGCCCCTGGAAACCCGGGGCGCAAACCGCTGGTGCAGCCCCGGAAACCGGACGGATCCCGTGCGCCCGGCACGCCAGGTTCCGGTGCGCCACCGCGTGCAGCGGCGGGCGGAACTGTCCTTGCAGAAGCGGTCGGCGCAGGAGGCCACCACATCGTGACCGTTCCGGGATGTGCGGCACGACGTGCGAGTTCAGCGTCTGGTGTGTCACGCCGGCACACCGGATCGGAGGACACCGTCATGGCAAGGTTCATCGGTCGAGGAAGCGGGGGGCGATCGCAGCGCTCGCTGCGGCAGCTGGTCACACAGGCCGCGCGGGGCGGCCTGATCGTGCTCGGCGTCGTGGCGAGCCTGGCCCTGACCGCCGACGCCGTGCGGGCCGGCGGCACCGCCACCACGGGACTGTCCCGGGAGGGATCAGCTCCCCTCTCGCTCTCGGTCCCCATCGTCATCACCCGCCCCGGCGTGTGGCTGGCGCAGTGGTCGGCCACGCACGTCGAGGCCGCGTCCCTGGTCCTCTTCGGACTGGGTCTGTTCGGCTGCGCGCAGATCGTGGCGCGCCGCAGGGGCGTCACGCGGCCCGTGCGCACGCCGGCACCGGCCGGCCCCGGGCCGGTCCGGACCGCCGTCGCCATCCCGAGCCGCGTGAGCTCATAGGCCGGGACCGTGGCTCGCGGGACCCCGCTGCTGTCGTTCGTCATCCCCGTGCGCGACGATGCCGCGCGCCTGGAACGCTGCCTCGCCAGCATCCGCGCGTGCGCCGGCTCCAGCCATGACGTGGAGGTGGTCGTCGTCGACAACGGGTCGGCCGATGCGTCGCCCGCGGTGGCCCGTGCCGCGGGCGCACGCGTGCTCGCACGCCCGGGCCTGGCGGTGGCAGAACTGCGCAACGCGGGCGCCGCTCTCGCGACCGGCTCCATCCTGGCGTTCGTCGACGCCGATCACGAGATCGCCGGCGGCTGGATCGACGCCGCCGTCGAGACCCTCGCCGACCCGGGAGTCGGCCTCGCCGGAACGCTCTGCGAAGCCCCGGCCGACGCCACCTGGGTACAGCGCATGTACGACGCCTTCCGCGCGCGCGGCACGCAGCCCCGCGACGTGGAGTGGCTCGGCAGCGGCAACATGGTCGTGCGCCGCGAGGTCTTCGAGGCCGCCGGCGGGTTCGATGCCCGCCTCGAAACGTGCGAGGATGTCGATCTGTGCACCCGTGCGCGGCGCCTCGGCTGGCGCGTGATCGACGATCCCCGCATGCGCAACATCCACTTCGGCGACCCGGCCACGCTGCGCGCCCTGTTCGTGGGCGAGCTCTGGCGCGGCCGTGACAACGTGCGGGCGAGCCTGCGTTCGTTGAGCTGGCGGGGCCTGCCGAGCCTCGTCATCCCCCTGGCGCACCTCGCCCTCGCGGGCGTGGCCCTCGCGGCCGTCCTCGCCGCCCCGCTCGTGGGTCCCTGGCCCGCGCTGGCGGCCCTGGCGGCCATGGTCCTGCTCACGGCCCCCCGCGCCGCCGTCATGCTGTCCCGCCTGCCCGGCGTGTCCGCTGCCGGCGCCGCGCAGGCGTGGGCCGTCGCCGCGGTCTACGACATGGCCCGCGCGTTCGCGCCGGTTTCACGTGTCTCCCACGCCCGTCGCGCCCGCGCGGGAAGGGCCTGACGTGCCGGGCCCCGTGCGGGTGCTCGAACTCCGGAGCGTCCGCGGCACGGGCGGCGGTCCGGAGAAGACCATCCTGCTCGGCGCCCAGCGCAGCAACCCCGCGCACGTCCGCGTCACCGTGGCCTACCTCCGCGATGCCCGCGACGAGGTCTTCGGCATCGATGCCTGGGCTGCGCGCCTCGCGGTCGACTACGTCGAACTGCGCGAGCGGCACTCGTTCGATCTCTCCACGCTCACGGCCCTCATCGCGCTCGTCCGCAACCGCGGCATCCACGTCATCCATGCCCACGACTACAAGGCCAACCTGCTGGCCCTGCTGGCCGCGCGGGCCACGGGCGCCGTGCCCGTCTCGACGGAACACGGCTGGACGGGCCACTCGTGGAAGGAACGCCGGCTGTACTATCCGCTGGACCGGCAGATGGCCCGCTTCTTCCCGCTCGTCATGGCCGTCTCGGAGGACATCCGCCAGACCCTCATCAACGCCGGCGTCAGGCCCGCGCGGGTGCGGACGCTCCTGAACGGCATCGATCACGAGGCCTTCAGGCGCCGGCCCGAACGGGCGTCGGCGGTCCGGGCCCCGCTCGGCCTCGACCCCAGCCACCTGGTGGCCGGGGCGGTGGGCCGCCTCGAGCCCCAGAAGCGGTTCGATCTCCTGCTCGACGCCTTCGCGTCGCTCAAGGCCGATCTCCCGCAGGCACGCCTGATCATCGTCGGCGACGGCAGCCAGGCCGGGGCGTTGAGGGCCCACGCGGCGGCCCTGGGCCTGGGAGACACTTGCCTGTTCACCGGCCAGCGAGACGATGTGGCCGACCTGCACAACGGGCTCGACCTGCTGGTGCAGTCCTCGGACTACGAGGGGACCCCGAACGCGGTGCTGGAGGCGATGGCCCTCGGCACGCCGATCGTCGCAACGGACGCCGGCGGTACCGGGCAACTCATAGACCACGAACGGGATGGACTGCTCCTGCCGTGCGGCGATGCGGCCGTGCTCGCCTCCGCCATGCGTCGTGCCCTGACCGATCGCCAGGCGGCGTCGGCGTGGGCTGCGAGTGCGCGGCGGCGGGTCGAGGAACACCTCTCGTTTGCCGGCCGGCTCGCAACCCTCGAAGGGATCTATCGGGAGGTCACGGCCGTCCGGACGCCTGACCGGCCGGGCGCGCATTGAGGCCGCGGCCACGCTGACTCCCGGGCCAGGCGCCGCTGCCCGACCCCACCCATGCGGTGGCACCGGCCGGACCCACGCCACATTCCGTGTGGGAACGGGACTGCCCGTCCCGCGCTCTCCGCTGAAATCCGACAGAATCCGCCCATCCGGCGCCCCGTCGATCTGGCCGGGTCTTTGCTAGGTCTGTAGTGCGCCCGTCCCGGTGTGCCCCGCCCATCCGCGTGGGAAGGGCCGGGTGTACACCCCGGGCGGAACGAAGACGAGAGGTGGCTGACGTGCGGAGACTCTGGCACGACGTCGTCGAGATGGTGAGCGAACAGCGGGCCTTTACGGGCCTGCTGTGGGAACTGACCATGCGGGACCTGCGGCTGCGCTACAAGCAGACCGTCATGGGGTTCGGCTGGGCGGTGTTCATGCCCATCGTCAACACGGTGGTGTTCTCGGTGATCTTCACCCGTGTGGCCCAGGTCGACACCGGCGGCGTGCCCTACCCGCTGTACGCATTCCTCGGCCTGCTCACGTGGAACTTCCTCGCCTCGTCGCTGCGTTTCTCGTCGGTGTCGCTCACGAGCAACGTGGCCCTGGTGACGAAGGTGTATTTCCCGCGGGAGATCCTGCCGTTCTCGGCGGTGATCGTCTCGCTGGTCGACTTCGCGGTGGCGTCGGTGCTGCTGCTGCCGCTGATGCTGTATTACGGGACCGGCCTGTCGTGGGCCATCCTGGCCCTGCCGCTGGTCGTGCTGGTGCACGTGGTGTTCACCACGGCCATCGGCCTCATCCTCGCGATGGGCAATCTCTTCTACCGGGACGTGAAGTACCTGTTCGAGATCGTGCTGACGGTCTGGATGTTCGGCACCTCGGTGGTGTACCCCATCGAGCGCGTCGGGGGCCGGCTGGGACAGGCCCTCGCCCTCAACCCGATGACGCCGATCATCGACGCGTACCGGTCGGTCCTGCTCCGGGGTGAGCTGCCGGATGCCATGGCGTTCGGGTCGGCGGCGCTCATCTCGGTCCTGCTCCTGGGCGTCGGCTGGCTGGTGTTCCACCGGGCCGAGTTCGATTTCGCGGAGAGCATCTGATGTCGGACGTTTCGGTTCTCTTCGACCACGTCTCCAAGCGGTTCAGCCGCGGCGAACGGCACACGAGCCTGCGGGATCTCGTGCCGGCCCTGGCGCGCAAGATCGTGCGCCGGCCGGCTGCGGCCGACGCCGACGCCTTCTGGGCGGTGCGCGACGTGACGTTCGAGCTCAAGGCCGGCGAGGCCCTGGGCATCATCGGGCCCAACGGCGCCGGCAAGTCGACGATCCTCAAGCTGCTCACGAAGATCCTGCGGCCGACGCACGGCCACGCCGAGGTGCGGGGGCGCGTCGGCGCCCTCATCGAGGTGGCCGCCGGCTTCCATCCGGACCTGACCGGGCGGGAGAACGTCTTCCTGCAGGGCGCGATCATGGGCATGAGCCGCGCCGAGATCACGCGCAAGTTCGACGAGATCGTGGCGTTCTCCGGCGTCAGCGGCGAGTTCATCGACACGCCCGTCAAGCGGTACTCGTCGGGCATGAACGCGCGCCTGGGGTTCGCCATCGCCGCGCACCTCGACCCCGACGTGCTCATCATCGACGAGATCCTGAGCGTGGGCGACGCCGTGTTCCAGGAAAAGTGCGTGGCGCGGATGCAGAGCCTGGTGGCGCGCGGCGTGCCGCTGGTGTTCGTGTCGCACAACCTGCCCGCCGTGCTGCACCTGTGCACCCGCTCGATCCTGCTCGTGCAGGGCAAGGTGGTCTACGACGGCCAGCCCGACGGCGCCGTGCGCGAGTACCTGTCCGGCCCGTGGGCGCGGCCCCAGGGCGCCGCCAACGAGCCGCCGCCCGGCGCGGAGATCTTCGTCGAAGGCGTCGAACTGCTCGACGGCCGCCTCCAGACCGCCGACGCGTTCCGCACCGGCGACGGCGTCACCGTCCGCATCCACTACCGGGCCCCGAAGCCCGTCACGCGGCCGCACTTCTCCGTGGAGATCCTGCGCGGTGATCTCACCGAGTGCACCACGCTGACGACCCACATGGACGAACTCGACTTCGGCATCGTCACCGGCCGCGGCCACGTGGACGTGTCGATCCCGAAGCTGCCGTTCCTGCCGGGTGTCTACACGATGTCGGTGGGGATCCTGAAAGAATCGGCCGCCGACTTCCACGACCGGCGCGAGTACGCCCTGCCGTTCTCGGTGATCGGCGATCGCCACCAGTCGGGCCTCGTCCACATCGACCACGAGTGGCGTCACACCTCTGGCACCGGTCACGGCGCGCGCGTGCTGCCGTACGAAACCGGGGCCGCACGGGGGCATGGCCCCGCGCCGCTGCCGCCGGCGCAGGCCCTCGATCCGGGAGTCGCGGAACGACGCTGATGCGCGTCCTGATGCTGACCCACCGCCTGCCGTACGCGCCCAACAAGGGCGACCGGCTGCGCGCGTATCACATGCTGCGCACCCTGCGGGCCGGCCTCGACGTGCACGTGCTGTCCCTGGCGCACGACGCCGCCGAGGCGGAACACGCGGGCGACCTCGGGCCGATCGCGGCCGCCGTCACCGTCGCCCGTGTCCGCCCGTGGCGGAACCGGGCCCGCGCCGCTGCGGCGCTGGCCACCAGCCGGCCGCTCACGCACGCACTGCTCGATGCGCCGGGCCTGGCGGCCACCGTGGCCGGGGTGGCCCGCGCCTGGCGGCCGGACGTCGTCTTCGCGTACGGGTCCGGCATGGCACGCCTCGCCTTCGAACCCGCCCTGCGCACCGTGCCGCTGGTGATCGATCAGATCGACGTCGACGCCGCGAAGTGGCGCGACCTCAGCCGCGTCACGCCGTGGCCGCTGTCGTGGGTCTACGCCCGCGAATCGCGCACGCTCGGGCGCTTCGAGGCCATGGCCGCCGCCCGGGCCCACGCCGTGCTCGTCGTCAACGACCGCGAGCGCGAGGAACTGCGCCGGCTGGCGCCCGCGGCGCGTGTGACGGTCGTCGAGAACGGCGTTGATCTCGAGGCGTTCCGCCCGCCGGGCGGCCCGGGCGCGCACGCCCATGTCGTCTTCTGCGGCGTGATGGACTACGCCCCCAACGTGCAGGGCGCGGTATGGATGGCCCGGCACGTCTGGCCGCTGGTCCGCGAGCGCCACCCCGCCGCCCGGCTGATGCTCGTCGGCGCCAACCCTGTGCGCGACGTCCGCCGCCTGGCCGACGTCGATTCGTCCATCGTCGTCACGGGCACCGTGCCGGCGGTGCAGCCGTACCTGTGGGACGCCGCCGTCGCCGTGGCTCCCCTGCACACCGCGCGCGGCGTGCAGAACAAGGTGCTCGAAGCCGTGGCGGCCGGCCTGCCGTGCGTCGTCACGTCAGCCGTCGAACAGGGCGTGCCGGCGGCCATCCGGCCCGCCTGCGCCGTGGCGGACTCGCCCGGCACGTTCGCGTCGGCGGTGGCTGGCTGGCTCGATGTCCCGGGCCCGTCGCGCCGCGCCGCGGCCGACAGAGCCGATCTGGACTCACTGTCCTGGGCCGCCAGGCTGGCGTCCCTGGAAGACCTGCTTCGTGAAGCGGCCCGGACCCCCAGGGCCGGGATGGAGGCTGCGTGATGACCCGGTGCCCCCGGCGTACTGTCACCCGACACGTGTTCCTGGTGGCCGCGGCCGCCGTGCTGCTGGCCATGGCTTCCACCGTCTCTGCGCAGGTGGCGGCCGTCCAGCGCGGGGGAACGCTGGCCACCTACGGTCTCACACCGGGGTGGGCCACCTTCGGCCTCGCGTTGCCGAAGGGCGCCGCGCCCGACGGCGTGCAGGTGGGGTCGCTGCCCACGCAGACCGACGTCAAAACCACGTGGAAGGACGGATCGATCCGGTTTGCCGTCATCACCGCCCAGGTGGACAAGGCCGGCCAGTTCGCCATCACCGCGGCGCCCCGGCCGGGCGGCACACTGGCCCCGGTGTGGCCGCAGGCCGAAGTGGTGTTCACCATCGCCGGCCAGCCCTGGACGGCCGTCCTGCCAAGGCCCACCGCCGACCGCTGGCTGAACGGGCCGCTGGTCCACGAGGCCCGCGCCATCGTCGCGCCGATGTCCGGCGGCCGCCCGCACGTGTCACTGCGCGTCGTCTTCGACCTCCGGATGTACCGGGATGGGACGGGGCGCCTGGATGTGGCCGTCGAGAACGCCCTGAACGTCGCCGACGCCGACAAGGTGGACTACAACGTCGACGTGCGCGTGGATGGCGCGTCGCGGTTCTCGCGCGCGGGCCTGACGCACTACTACCTCGGCCGCTGGCGCGCCACCGTGGGGTTGCGCCTGGCCGCCTCGACTGTCACGCCCGACTTCACGCCGTTCATCCAGGCGCGGGCCGTGCCCCGCTACAAGGCGAATGTCGACGCGCCTGCGTACCGCGTGACGGGCGAGCAGTTCGACATCATGCGGACGGGCGACCTGCACCTGCCGATGAACGATCACGGCGGCCGGCCCGAACTGGCGCCCTACCCCGACTGGACCGCGCAGTACCTCGTGCACCGCCGCCCCGATCAACTCGCCTACATGCTGGCCCACGGCAACCTGGCCGGCAGCTTCGGCATCCACATCAAGGAGCCGGACGGGGTGCGGCTGATCTCCATCGACGATCATCCCAACTTCTGGCTCGACGCCCGCGCCGACGGCGACGGCCGCCCGCAGAACGGCCTGCGCGGCCAGTCCTACGGCGCCGACATCGCGCACCAGCCGTCGCTGGCCTTCGTGCCCTACCTCGTCACCGGCGACCGGTACTTCGCGGACGAAGTGGCCTACTGGGCCAACTTCTGCCTGATCAAGACGTTTCAGGATGCCTACTACAACATCCGCGGCGGCAGCGCAGGCCTGCTCCTGGACAACGAAGTGCGGGGCATCGGCTGGGCCCTGCGCAACCTGGCCGACACGGTCTACCTGCCGGACGATCACCCCTACCGGAAGTACTTCTTCGCCAAGGTGAAGAACAACCTGGTGAAGCTCAACCAGTACGCGAACACCTACCGCACGCCGCTCGGCGCGCTGTTCGCCGGCAAACGCCCCGAAGATCAGGACAAGCCGCCGTACACGTGGATCGCGTTGTGGGAACACACCTACCTGGCGTGGGCCGTGGACCGCGCCCTGCAGCACGGCTTCTCGCCGGGCGCGGCCCTGCGTAACCGGGTCGCGCGTTTCCAGTTGTCGCTGTTCACCTCGTCGCCGGCGTATCCCTGGAAGTACGGCGCCCCCTACATCCTGGCGATTGGCATCTACGAGAACGGCAAGGCCCGCTTCTTCACGTCGCTCGCGGAGGTCTTCAAGGCCACGTACGGCACGCCGCCGGCCCCGCCGGTGTCGTTCGCCGGTTACTACGGCCCTGAGACGCGGCTGATGCTGCAGGTCGCGGCCCAGAACAACTGGGCTGGCGCCGCCGTCGCGCTGCAGCAGCTCGAGACGTGGGGCGGCTCGGGCGTGGGCAGCATGGATTTCGACCTGCGGCGCAGGTCCGGATGGGCCATCGAACGCCAGGGTCACACCCCCGAGCGGCTGGACCCCTTCGACGACGAGCCGGAAGCGGAACTCGCGGCGGGCCCGGCGTCGGTTACGCCACCTGCCGTCCGCGGCCCTTACGCATCACCCACCAGATGATGAGGGCCAGGACCGCGAGCGCGAGGCCGCCGCTCATCGCGAAGAGCAGCAGCGTCGAATAGAGAATCGACTGGCGGTCCATCCGGGCCTCGATCTCGAGCGGGGTGCCGGCCTGGCGGGCGGCGAAGGGCTGTTCCCACACGAGGATGTTGCCGCGCCGGAGATTGTCCTTGCCGGCGTTGTGGTACCGGATCCGCGCGGGCAGGTGCAGCCGCACCGCCGTCAGTTCGTTGCCCTTCCACCCGACCTGGCCGACGTCGCGCCCGGCCGCGGCGCCGAGGCGCTGGCGATAGACCACCTGCCCGTCCCGCTCGGACATCTCGTAGCTCGACCAGGCGAACGGGGCGGCCGTCGCCAGCACACGGATGTCATCGACCTTGATGCGCACCTGCACGAACCGGCGGCCGAGGCGCCGCCAGGTGCTCACCCGAAGCACGTCCACGCCCGGTGCTTCGTAGAGTTTCCGTACCTGCGCCCGATCGAGGCGGGCGTTGGGCCGCGTGTCGAGGTCCAGGCCGCGCAGGTTCACCAGGGCCGGCACGGACGCGTTGACGTGCACCGAGGCGCTCCCGTCGAGCGACAGGTAGATCTCTTCTTCGTATTCGTACTGGCGCACGAGCCCGCCGCCACCGGTGCCGCCGCCGCTCTGGCACGCCGCCGACAGGAAGACCGCCCCGAGACACGCCGCCGCCACCGTCCAGGCCCGCAGGGACATGGGGAGATGTTACTGTACCGCCATGCCCAGCCGCCCGACCCTGTTCCTGATCGACGGCAATTCGCAGATGTACCGGGCCTACCACGCGATCCGGGGCCTGACGGGACCGGACGGCCGTTCCACCAACGCGGTGTACGGCTTCGTCTCGATGCTGCGCAAACTCCTGGCCGACCACCAGCCTACGCACATCGCCGCCGCGTTCGACGCGCCCGGCCCCACCTTCCGCGACGCGATCGTCGACGACTACAAGGCCAACCGCGCGCCGATGCCGCCCGACCTGGCCGAGCAGGTGGACTGGGTCCATCAGGCGTGCGCCGCCCTCGGGGTGCCCGTCTTCCTGCAGCCCGGCGTCGAAGCCGACGACGTCATCGGAACCCTTGCCAGGCGGGGCGAGGCCGCAGGCTTCGACGTGGCCATCGTCACGGGCGACAAGGACTTCTATCAGCTCGTCGGCGGCACCATCCGCGTCTTCAACCCCCGCGACGAGGGCACGTGGTTCGACGCCGCGGGCGTCGCGGAGAAGTTCGGGGTCGGCCCGGCGCAGGTGGTCGACGTGCTGGCGCTGATGGGCGATGCTGTGGACAACGTGAAGGGCGTGCCCGGCATCGGAGAGAAGGGCGCCCGCGACCTCATCGCCCAGTTCGGATCCCTCGACGCGCTGCTGGCCGGCGCGGAACAGGTTTCCCAGAAGCGGTACCGCGAAGCCCTGCTGGCCCATGCCGAGTCGGCACGCCGGAGCCGCGACCTCGTCACCATCCGCACTGATGTGTCCGTGGAAGGCGACCTCGACGCCTTCGCCTACCGCGGCCCGGATCGGCCCCGCTGCTACGACCTCTTCTCGTCGCTCGGCTTCCGCACCTTCACGAACGACTACGCCCCGACAGCCGCCACGGTGGCGAAGGACTACCGCATCCTCGAGACCCTCGACGACGTGGCGGCGCTGGCCGGCGAGTGCCGCGCGGCGGGGCGCGTGGCCCTGCGCGTCATCGCCGACACGGCCGTACCGGTGAGCGCCCGCGTGGTCGGCCTGGCGGTGGCCACGGGGGCCCGCACGGCCCGCTACGTGCCCGTGGGCCACGGCACCCTCGACGCCACGGCGAACCTCGACCTCGACGACGTGATGGCCCGCCTGGCACCCGTGCTGCGCGACCCGGGCGTGGCACGCGTGGGCCACGACGTGAAGTTCGACGCCATGGTGCTGGCGCACGCGGGGCACCCGGTGCCCGAGGCGGCATTCGACACCATGCTGGCGAGCTACCTCGTCGACTCCACGCGCGCGCCGCACGCGATCGAGGACCTGGCGCTGGAGTACCTGGGCTACAAGGCTGCGCGCGAAGAGGACGCCCTCGGCAGGGGCGCGAAGGCGGTATCGCCGGCCGACGTCCCCGCGTCGGCCGTGTCCGAGTTCGCCTGCGAGCGCGCGGACCTCGCCTGGCAGCTCGCCGGCGTGCTGCAACCGCTGCTGGCCGGGCAGCAACTCGACGAGGTCTACCGGACGCTCGAGATGCCGCTCGTGCCCGTGCTGATGGCCATCGAGCAGGCGGGCGTGTGCGTGGACACCGGCGCCCTGGCGACGCTGTCCGCGCGCCTGGACGGCGAGATGGGCGCATTGTCGGCCCGGATCTTCGGACTGGCCGGCGAGTCGTTCAACATCAACTCGCCGAAGCAGCTGGGCGAGATCCTCTTCGAGAAGCTCAACCTGCCCGCCGGGAAGAAGACCGGAAAGACGAAGTCCGCGTCCACGGCCGTCGAGGTGCTCGAGGAACTGGCCGAGACCCACGAACTGCCGCGTCTCGTGCTCGACTGGCGCGCCATGCAGAAGCTGAAGGGCACCTACGTGGACGCGCTGCCAGCGCTGGTCAACCCCGCCACGGGCCGGGTGCACACGCAGTTCAACCAGGCCGTGGCCGCCACGGGGCGCCTCAGCAGCAGCGATCCCAACCTGCAGAACATCCCGGTGCGGACGCCGCTCGGGCGCGAGATCCGCAAGGCGTTCGTCGCCGAGCCCGGCCACGTGTTGATCTCGGCCGACTACTCGCAGATCGAACTGCGGGTGCTGGCCGACCTGTCGGGCGACCAGGCGTTGATCGACGCCTTCAAGCGGGGCGAGGACATCCACGACCGCACGGCCCTGGCCATCTTCGGGCCCGACAGCGGCCGCGATCCCAAGGACATGCGCAGCACGGCCAAGATGGTCAACTACGCCCTGCTGTACGGCAAGACCGCCTTCACCCTGGCGCGCGACATCGGCGTCAGCCAGGGCGCCGCGCAGGCCTTCATCGACGCGTACTTCGCCGGGTTCCCCGGCGTGCGGCAGTTCATCGACCGCACGCTGCACGACGCCCGGGCCACCGGCGTGGTGAAGACCTCCTTCGGCCGCCGCCGGCCCGTGCCGGAGATCACGAGCCGCAACGGCCAGGTGCGGGCCGCCGCCGAGCGCGTGGCGGTGAACATGCCCATCCAGGGCACCGCCGCCGACATCCTGAAACGGGCCATGGTGGACGTCCACGCCGCGCTCGCGGCCCGCGCGCCCGGCGCAGGCGGCACACGGGCCCGCATGATCCTCACGGTGCACGACGAACTGCTCTTCGAGGTGCCGGCGACCGAGGCCGACGACGTCGCGGCGCTCGTGAAGGACCGCATGGAGGCCGCCGCCGCCCTGGCCGTGCCGCTGACGGTCGACGTGGGCATCGGCGCCAACTGGAACGAAGCCAAACACTGACTCCGTGGCTCCGGTCGCCCGGCCGCTCCCGAGACAGGCCGTTGGGCCGTTCGGCTCTCGGCCGTTCGGCGTGACGGCGTGATCCCTTCTTGCTTCTTGCTTCTGACCAACCCCACGCCCCGAGCCCCTAGCCCCGAGCCCCGAGCCCCGAGTAAGATCTGCCAGATGCCGCCCGTGGTGATTCCCCGCTCCGAGCACGGCCTGTCGCGCCGGGATGTCGATCCCGACGCCCTGAAGGTGCTCTACCGCCTGAAGGATGCGGGCTTCAAGGCCTACCTGGTGGGGGGCAGCGTGCGCGACCTGCTGCTGGGCCGGCGGCCGAAGGACTTCGACGTGGGCACCGATGCCCACCCCTCGCAGGTCAAGCGCCTCTTCCGCAACTGTTTCATCGTCGGCCGCCGCTTCCGCCTGGCGCACGTGCGGTTCGGCACGAAGGTGATCGAGGTGGCCACCTTCCGGCGCCAGACCGACACCGACGAACCGGCGCACGACGAGACCACCGCGCCGGACGCCGTGGAGCACGGCGCGGAGCACGACGCCCGGCCGTGGGACGAGCCGGCGGTGGCGGACGGGCACGATCCCCACCGCGTCCATCGTGACAACACGTTCGGCACGGACGAAGAGGACGCGTTCCGCCGCGACTTCACCATCAACGCGCTCTTCTACGACATCGCCACGTTCTCCATCATCGACTACACGGGCGGCCTCGACGACCTGCGGGCCGGGCTCATCCGCTGCATCGGCGACCCGGACGAGCGCTTCCGCGAGGATCCTGTGCGCATGCAGCGCGCGGTGGCCTTCGCCGCGCGTCTCGGTTTCCGGATCGACACGCCCGTCCTCGAGGCGATTGACGATGCCGGGCCGCTGCTGGGAACGGCGGCGCCAGCCCGGCTGATGGACGAGTACTACAAGATCCTGCGCAGCGGCTCGGCGGCGCCGACCTTCGCCTTGCTGCGCGAGACCGGCCTGCTGGCCGCGCTGAGCGACGTGCTGCACGACGGCGCCGGCACCGACGCCTTCCGGGCCTCACTGGAGCGGCTCGATGCGGCGCGGCGGCGCCACGATTCGGCGCCGGACTACCTGACCAACGCCGTCCTGCTGGGCAGCCTGATTGTGCCGCTCGGCTTTTCCCATATGGGCTGGCCGGACTGGCTGCAGGACCCGGAGACGCCGGGGCTGCATCTCGGCGTCCTGCCGGTGGCCCGCCGCGACGTGGAACGCCTGCACCAGGTGCTGATGCTGCAGCGGCGGCTGCGGGAACCCGGCCGGTCGCCGCACGCGCGGCGCTCGTTCATGCTGCGGTCGGCCTTCCTGGACGCCCTGACGTGGCTCGACCTGCACGGCGAGGCGCCGGACACCGTGGCGTACTGGCGGGAACAGCTGGCCGCAACGCCCGAGGCCACCCCGGAGGCCCGTCCGCGGCGCCGGCGCCGCTCGGGCCGCCGCCGCCGCCCCTAGCCTCTAGACTAGCCTCTAGCCTCTAGCCTCTAGCCTCTAGCCTCTAGAAGGGGGTACAATGCCCCCTGCCGGCTGGTCCGCCGGCGGCTCTCGCCTCGCTGCCCCCTCCGACCTGAGGCGAGACGGCTTGTCGGCCCGACATGCTGGCTACCCGAACAACTGAATCGTCGGCAACCGACTATCGATGGAGACTTCGATGCGCGGCAAGGACTTCCTGACCATCCGGGATTTCTCGTCTGAGGAACTGATCCACCTGCTCGACCTGGCGCGGGACATCAAGGCCAACCCCCGCCAGTACGCGGACGCCCTGAAGGGCAAGACGCTGGCGCTGATCTTCGAAAAGCCGTCCCTGCGCACCCGGGTCACCTTCGACGTGGGCATCCAGCAACTCGGCGGGTTCTCGATCTACCTGTCGCCGGCCGAGATCAACCTCGGCAAGCGCGAGTCGGTGTACGACGTCGCGAAGAACCTCGAGCGCATGGTGCAGGGCATCATGATCCGCACCTTCGGCCACGACATCGTGGAGCGGATGGCCGAGTTCGCCGGCATCCCCATCATCAACGGCCTGACGGACTACAGCCATCCCTGCCAGGCCATGGCCGACTACCTGACGCTGCGCGAGTTCAAGGGCACCCTGGCCGGCCGCAAGCTGGCCTACGTGGGCGACGGCAACAACGTGTCGAATTCCCTGATGTTCGCCGGCGCCCGGTTCGGCGTGCACGTGGCCGTGGCGACGCCGAAGGGGTACGAGCCGCGGCCCGAGGTGATCGAGTGGACGGAGCGCGAGGGCCGGAAGACGGGCGCGACGTGCCTCGTCACCAACGACCCGGCTGAGGCGGTGAAGGGCGCCGACGCGGTCTACACGGACGTGTGGGCCAGCATGGGCCAGGAAGGCGAGACCGAGACCCGCAAAAAGATCTTCAGGCCGTACCAGGTGAACGAGGCGCTGATGGCCCACGCCGCACCGGACGCCATCTTCATGCACTGCCTCCCGGCGCACCGCGGTGACGAAGTGACCGACGGCGTGATCGACGCCCCGTACTCGGTGGTGTTCCCGCAGGCGGAGAACCGCCTGCACGCCCAGAAGGCCATCATGCTGGAGCTCATGAAGTAGGTGGCCCGTGGCCGACACTGCGCTCATTGCCGTCGGCGGCAACTCGCTCATCCGCGCCGGTGAGAAGGGCACCATCACCGAGCAACTGGCGAACACGCGGCGTACCGCCGACGCCGTCGTCCAGATCATCCGGGCCGGTTACCGCGTGGTCATCACCCACGGGAACGGCCCCCAGGTCGGCGCCGCCCTGCTCCGGTCGGAGCGGGCGGCGGACCAGGTCTACACGCACCCGCTCGACGTGTGCGACGCGACCACGCAGGGCGAGATCGGGTACCTCCTGCAGCAGTCGCTCGTGAACGCCCTGGCCGAGCAGGGCATGCGGACGCCCGTGGCCACGGTGCTGACGCAGGTGGTGGTGTCGCCCGACGATCCGGCCATGCTGCACCCCACCAAGCCCATCGGCCCGTTCTACACGCGGCGCGAGGCGGAGCAGCGCCGCGACGAGCTGGGCTGGACGGTGGTGGAGGACGCCGCGCGCGGCTGGCGCCGCGTCGTGCCCTCGCCCGAGCCCCTCGAGATCGTGGAGGAGCCGTCGATCCGCACGCTGGTCGACGCCGGAGCCCTCGTCGTGGCCGTGGGCGGCGGCGGCATCCCGGTGGTCCGCAGCGGCCGGGGGTACCGGGGCCTCGAGGCGGTCATCGACAAGGACCGCGCCTCGGCCCTGCTGGCGGCGCGGCTGCAGGTCGACCTGTTCATCATCTCGACCGACGCCGACCGCGTGTACCTGAACTACAAGAAGCCCGATCAGCGGCCCCTGGACCGCGTGACAGCCGGGGAGATGGCCCGCCACTACGAGGCGGGCCAGTTCCCGCCGGGCAACATGGGCCCGAAGGTGGAGTCCGCTCTGCGATTCCTGCGCAGCGGCGGCCGCGAGGTCATCATCACGTCCTACGAACGCCTGTTCGACGCGGTGCGGGGCGAGGCGGGCACGCACATCGCCAGGGGCTAGGGGTCAAGGGCGAGGGGCCAGCATGAGACTGCAGCACGTCATCGAATCCCAGCAGTTCACGGTGCCGCTCCTGATGGAGCTGTTCGACCGGGCCCGGCTGATGGAACGCGTGGTCGCCCGCGGCGGCACCCGCGACTACAGCCGGAAGATCATGGCCACGCTCTTCTACGAGCCGTCCACGCGGACGCGGTTCTCGTTCGAGGCGGCCATGCACCGCCTGGGCGGGCAGGTGCTGTCGACCGAGCACGCCAGGGTGTTCTCGTCGGAAATCGACAGCGAGCAACTGGAAGACACGATCCGCATCATCTCGGGCTACAGCGACGTGATCGTGCTGCGGCACACCGAGGAAGGCGGCGCCCGGCGGGCGGCCCGGGTGGCCTCGGTGCCGGTCATCAACGCCGGCGACGGCCGCGGCGGCCAGCATCCGACCCAGGCCCTGCTCGACCTCTACACGATCTACCGCGAGCGGCGCACCCTCGACGGCCTGACGATCGCGATCGTGGGCGAACTCGACCGCGGCCGGACGGCCCGGTCGCTGGCCTACCTGCTGAGCAAGTTCGAGCGGGTGAAGATCCATTTCGTGAGCCCGGCGGAGACGCCGATGGGCGACGACATCCTGGCCCACCTCGACGAGCACGACGTCTGGTACGACGTGCACACCGGCGTGGAGGCCGTGGCGGCCGAGGTGGATGTCGTGTACCAGACCCGCATCCGTCCGGATCGCGTGGCCAACCATGCCGATCTCGCGCGGTTCACGATCACCGCGGGCCTGCTGCACCGGATGAAGCCGGGCGCCATGATCCTCCATCCCCTGCCGCGCACGGTGGAGATCGACAAGGCCGTGGACGACGACCCGCGGGCGATGTATTTCCGGCAGGCGCGCAACGGCCTGTTCGTGCGCATGGCCCTGCTCACGCTGCTCTGGGACCAGGACTGAGAGGCGTCGATGCTCGGCCCGCGCGACCAGCGTCCGGAAGATCACTAACACGGGGCCGTCGGCCCGTGTGCAGCGTACGACGTGTGATCCGGCCGCAACGAGGTGAACGATGACGACGACAGCATCGGTTTCGCAGAAGTACATCGAGATGGAGGAGCAGTACGGCGCCCACAACTACCACCCCCTCGACGTGGTGATCGAGCGCGGAGAGGGCGTGTGGGTGTGGGACGTGGAGGGGCGGAAGTACCTGGACTGCCTGGCGTCCTACTCGGCCGTCAACCAGGGGCACTGCCACCCGCGCATCATGCAGGCGGTGACCGAGCAGATCAAGCGCGTGACGCTCACGTCCCGGGCGTTCCGCAACGACCAGTTGCCGCTGCTCTACAAGCAGCTGCACGACCTCACGGGCTTCGACATGTCGCTGCCCATGAACTCGGGCGCGGAGGCCGTGGAAACGGCCGTCAAGGCCGCCCGCAAGTGGGCCTACACGGTCAAGGGCATCCCGGAGGGCCGGGCCGAGATCATCGCCTGCGCCAACAACTTCCACGGGCGCACGATCTCGATCGTCAGCTTCTCGACCGACGAGCAGTACCGGGACGGCTACGCGCCCTTCACGCCCGGCTTCACGATCGTCCCCTTTGGCGATGCCGCCGCCCTCGAGCGGGCGATCACGCCCCACACCGCCGCGTTCATCGTCGAGCCCATCCAGGGCGAGGCCGGCATCGTGATCCCCCCAGACGGCTACCTGAAGCAGGTGGAGGCGATCTGCCGGGCGCACAACGTGCTGTTCATCTGCGACGAGATCCAGTCCGGACTGGGCCGCACCGGCAAACTGTTCGCCCACGAGTGGGACGGCGTGCGCCCCGACATGCTGACCGTGGCCAAGGCCCTCTCGGGCGGCTACTACCCCATTTCGGTGGTCCTGGCGCGCCGCGACGTGCTGGGCGTCTTCCAGCCCGGCGACCACGGCAGCACGTTCGGCGGCAACCCGCTCGCCTGCGCCATCGCGCGCACGGCGCTGCAGGTGCTCATCGACGAGAAGCTGATCGAACGATCGGCCGAACTGGGCGCCTATTTCCTCGGCCGGCTGAAGACCCTGTCGAGCCCGGCCATCCGGGAGGTCCGCGGCCGCGGCCTGTGGATCGGCGTGGAACTGCACGGCGCGGCGCGGCCGTACTGCGAGCGCCTCATGGCCGAGGGCGTGTTGTGCAAGGAAACGCACGACCACGTGATCAGGCTGGCGCCGCCGCTGGTCATCACGCGCGAGGAGATCGACTGGGCGTTCGACCGCATCAAGAAGGTCATCGAAGCATAGCCGTCAGTTCGGGGCCCAGGGCGCCGGGCGGCGGGTCATGGCATGAGCGGCAACGCCCGCCGCTCCCCATGCCCCACGTCCCACGCCCCACGCCCCTTTTTCCGAAGGATTCCCAATGAAACGTATCCGTACCGTCATCATGGGCGCCGCCGGGCGCGACTTCCACAACTTCAACACCGTCTACCGCGACAACCCGCGCTACGACGTCGTGGCGTTCACCGCCACGCAGATTCCCAACATCGACGACCGGAAGTACCCCGCGTCGCTGGCCGGCAAGCTGTACCCGAAGGGCATCCCGATCCTGGCTGAGGACGATCTCGAGCAGATCATCCGCACCCAGAAGGTCGATGAGGTGGTGTTCGCGTACTCCGACGTGCCGTACAACCACGTCCTGGACCGCGCGTCGATCGTCAACGCCGCCGGCGCCGACTTCAAGCTCATCGGCGCGTCGGCCACGATGATCAGGAGCCGGAAGCCCGTCATCGCGATTTGCGCCGTGCGCACGGGATCGGGCAAGAGCCAGACCACCCGCCGCATCTCGCACCTCCTGCGCGACGCGGGCCTGAAGGTGGCCGCCATCCGCCACCCGATGCCCTACGGCAACCTCGAGAAGCAGCGCGTGCAGCGGTTCGGCAGCCTGGCCGACCTCAAGAAGCACAACTGCACGATCGAAGAGATCGAGGAGTACGAGCCGCACATCGTCAGCGGCACGATCATCTACTCCGGCGTGGACTACGGCGACATCCTGGCCCAGGCCCAGGAAGAGGCCGACGTCATCCTGTGGGACGGCGGCAACAACGACACGCCCTTCTACAAGGCCGACCTGCACATCGTGGTCGCCGACCCGCTGCGCGTGGGCAACGAGCTCACGTACTATCCGGGTGAGACGAATCTCCGGATGGCCGACGTCGTCGTCATCAACAAGGTCGACACCGCCGATATCGCCAACATCAACAAGCTGCGCGCCAACATCCGGCGCGTGAACCGGACCGCCACCGTCATCGAGGCCGCCTCGCCCATCCTGGTGGACCACCCCGAGCGGATCACCGGCAAACGCGTGCTCGTCGTCGAGGACGGCCCGACGCTCACCCACGGCGAGATGAAGTTCGGCGCCGGCGTCGTCGCGGCCGGCAAGTACAACGCCGCGGAACTGGTCGACCCGCGGCCCTACACCGTCGGGACGATCACGGAGACCTTCCGGAAGTACCCTGACATCGGCGTGCTGCTGCCGGCCATGGGCTACGGCGACAGGCAGGTCAAGGACCTCGAAACCACGATCAACAAGACCCCGTGCGACACGGTGGTCATCGGCACGCCGATCGACCTCAACCGGCTCATCAAGATCCGGAAGCCGACGGTCCGCGTCGGATACGAACTGCAGGAAATCGGCA
>CAYNDV010000017.1:0-50667 GCA_964396055.1 uncultured Vicinamibacterales bacterium
GCCCCCGGTCGCCGCACCCGCGCAACCTGCGGCCGCGTTACCCGCCGCCGTGGCGCCCGAGCCGCCGATCCCCGCGGCGGCGCCGCCGCAGCCCGCGCCGCCCGCCCCGGTGTCGCCCGCCGTGATCAGCGTGGCCACGCCGGGAGCGGACCTCATGGTGGCCGGCGGACCCTACACGGTGCCGATTGCCATCGCCAACGCGTCCCGGCTCAGCACGGTCACCGTCTCGCTGAGTTATAACCCCCGGGTGCTGAAGGTCCGCCTCGTCCAGGAGGGGAGCTTCATGCGCCAGGGCGGCGTGACGGTGCAGTTCGCCCAGCACGTCGACGACCAGACCGGGCGCGTCGACGTCACCTTCACGCGCGTCAGCGACTCGGTGGGCGCCTCGGGCGCGGGGATGCTGGCAGCGATCGTCTTCGACGCCGTGTCGACCGGCACGTCGTCGCTGTCGGTGAACGGCGCGGCCACGGGCCCGGCGGGCGCCGCCGCCACCCTGGCGTTCCAGCCGGCAACCGTCACGGTCCGATAGGGGAGCGGAGCGATGCGGCAGGGCATCCTGAGGCGAACGTGGGCGGCGGGCGGCAGCGGAGGGTATTCCTTCGTCGAGCTGCTCGTCGTGACGACCATCGTCCTCATCCTGGCCTCCGCGGTCATGCCCCTGGCGCGCATCGCCAGCACCCGGCAGCGGGAGGCGGAGCTGCGCCGCACGCTTCGGGAGCTGCGCACGGCCATCGACAAGTACAAGGACGCCGTGGATCAGGGCCTCATCGGCGGCACGGACGTGAAGGCCGGCAGCGAGGGCTATCCGCCGAGCCTCGACACGCTGGTGCAGGGGGTGACGCCCCTGAACGACGCCACGGGACGCAAGCTGAAGTTCCTGCGCCGCGTGCCGGTGGACCCCATGACGAAGTCCACGGAATGGGGGCTGCGGTCGTACCAGGACGACCCGGACTCGACCAGCTGGGGCGGCGGCAACGTGTTCGACGTCTACACGAAGAGCGACGGCGTGGCGCTCGACGGCACGAAGTACCGCGAGTGGGACTGACAGGCATGAAGACGCGACAGCGATCGGCGCGCGGCGGTTCCAGGGCCGGCTTCACGATGATCGAGCTGCTCGTCGTCGTGTCGCTCATCGTCCTGCTCGCCGGGATGGGGCTCGCCCAGTACCGGAACAGCGTCGTCCGGGCCCAGGAAGCGGTGCTCAAGGAGAACCTGTTCCGGATGCGGGACGCCCTGGATCAGTACTACGCGGACAAGCAGCAGTACGCCCCGGCGCTCGACGCGCTGGTGACCGACGGGTACCTCCGGCAGATCCCGAAGGACCCGTTCACGGGCACGGCCGATTCGTGGCTGGCGGTGCAGGCGGAACCCGACCCGAACAACCCGACGGCGGACGCGGGCGTCTTCGACGTGAAGAGCGGGTCCGATCGGACCGCGATCGACGGGAGCAAGTACTCGGACTGGTAGGACGCGCGGGCCGGCCCCGCGGGCCGGCCCCGGAACGAAGGTCATGGACATGCGGAGCGTTGCCTTGCTGAACAGACTCGCTGGTTCCCGACACGCCCGGCGCACGGCCGCGGCGGCCCTGCTCGTCGGCCTGGCCGCCGGCCCGGCGTGCGACAAGGTGCCGCTGATGGCGCCCACCGAGACGACGATCACGCTGTTCGCGAACACGGCGAGCCTGCCGATCAACGGCACGGCCGAGATCACCGCGACCGTGATCGAGTCCGCCGGCACGCCGGTCCAGAACGGGACGGTGGTCACCTTCTTCACGTCGCTCGGCACGCTGGAGCCCGCGGAAGCCCGCACCAACAACGGCAAGGCCACCGTGCGCCTGAACGCCGGCACCCAGTCCGGCACGGCCACGATCCGCGCCGCCTCGGGCGCCAACAGCACGAAGGACCCGCAGTTGGCCATCGCGATCGGCGGCGCCGCCGCCGGCCGCGTGGAGGTGTTCGCGTCGCCCTCGTCGCTGCCCTCGGGCGGCGGCACCTCGGCGCTCACCGCCATCGTCTACGACACGGGCGGCAACCGCCTGTCCAACGTGCAGGTGTCCTTCTCGACCGACAATGGCACCGTGTCGCCCACGACGGCCCTCACCAACGGCAACGGCGAGGCCACGGCCACGCTCGCCAGCACCGGCGCCGCCAAGGTGACGGCCACGGTCGCGAGCGGCGGCACGTCGGCGATCACGGCGACGGTGGATGTCCGGCTGCGCTCGGCCCCCGACGTGAGCATCACCGTCGGCACGACGACGCCCACGGAAGGCCAGCCCGTCAGCTTCACGTTCAGCGTGAAGCCAGGCACCAGCGGCGCGGCGGTGCGCACCGCCGTGGCCGACTTCGGCGACGGCGGCACGCAGAGCCTCGGCATCAACGGCAACACCACGGCCAGCCACACCTACCGCGACAGCGGCACCTACACGGTGACGGCCACGGCCACCGACGTCGCCGGCGAGACGACCGTGGTGACGACCAGCGTCGTCGTGCGCAACCAGCCGACGATCGCGGTGACGATCACGGCCCCGTCGTCGCCGACCGCAGGCAACCCGGCGCAGTTCACGGCCAGCGCCACCGCCCCGAGCGGCAGCACCATCGACCGCTACGAGTGGAACTTCGGCGACGGGTCGGTCCGCACGACGACGGGACCGTCGACCACCTACATCTACAGCGCGGCCGGGCGTTATACCGTCTCGGTCCGCGTCGTGACGAACGACGGGGCCACGGGCAACGCCGCGATTGACATCGTCGTCACCGGGCTGACCGTGGCTCTGAGCGCCAACGACCTGAGCCCGGCCACCGGCGACATCGTCTCGTTCACCGCGACGGCCGCGCCGTCCGGCACCACGATTGTCCGCTACGAGTGGAACTTCGGCGACGGCGTGACCCGGACGACGACGTCGAACACGACGGAACACACGTACACGTCGTCCGGCAACAAGACGGTCACCGTCACCGCCGTGGCAGCGGGCGGCGGCACGGCCACGGCGAAGATCGTCCTCGAGGTCAGTTGAGGCGGGAGTGGTGATGGGCCCGTGCGCACGTGCCGGCGATCGCGGCTACGCCATGGCGGCGCTGCTCGTGGCCCTGGCGGTCATGAGCCTGCTGCTGTCCATGGCCATGCCCGCGTGGCGCACGCTCGTGAAGCGCGAGAAGGAGGACGAACTGATCTTCCGCGGGCAGCAGTACGCCCGCGCCATCGCGCTCTACCAGCGGAAGTACGCCAACGCGTACCCGCCCACCATGGACGTGCTCGTGAAGCAGAAGTTCCTGCGCCGCCAGTACAAGGATCCGATGTCGAAGGACGGGGAGTTCCAGATCCTGTACCAGGGCGCCATGCGGCAGCGCCCCGGGGGCGGCCCCGACCAGACGTCGGGCGCCACGCGTCCGGGCGTGGCCACGGGCGGCGGGGGATTCAGCGGCGGCGCCAGCGGCGTCGGTGCGGGGGGCACGGGAATCGGGTCCGGCAGCAGTTTCGGGCGCGGGCAGGGCGGCCTCTCGCCGGGCCTCGGCGGGCAGCCGGCCGGTCCACGCGGCGGCATCGTCGGCGTGGCCAGCAAGAGCAAGGACTCGTCGCTGCGCGTCTACAACGGACGCACGACCTACAACGAGTGGCAGTTTGTCTGGTCGCCGTCCACCCTCACGCCCGGCGGCGCCGACGATCAGGACCCCACGGGTCACCGCGGGAACATGGGCCCCGGAGGGTTCGGCAATCGGGGAGGCGGGTTCGGCCGCGGCAGCGGCGGCCGCGGTTCCGGTTTGTCAGGCCCGCCGGGCGGCATGCGGCCGGGCGGTATGAGCGACGACCGGTAGGCCGCATCGCCGGCGTCCAACGTGCGGTGCGTCGCACGTCGAACGGGCGCGCCGGAATCCGGCGCGCCCGTTCTCCAGCCTCGAGTTTCTAGCCTCTAGCCTCTAGCCTCTAGCCTCTAGTCGACATAGAACTCCACCCGACTGACCCCCACGGCGCCGTCCAGCGTGTAGACCCGCACCGTGCATCCGTAGATGCCCTCGTTGTTGAAGGCCCGCGCGGTGGTGTTGCCGGTCGTCGTGATCACGACGCCGTCGCTGAACTCCCACTCGTAGCGCTGCACGAACACGGGCTGGCTGCCCGGCGCCACGGCCGTGGCCGTGAAGGTCACGTTGGCCCGGCGGACGGGATTGACGGGGTTCAGCACCAGGTTCACCGCCAGGCTCCCGCTCAGCCCGAAGCGAATCGCCACTGACGAGGTGATGCCGGCGTAGTTCGCCGTGACGACGGCGTCGAAGGTGCCGAACACGCTGTTGGCCGCCTGGCCGAACGCGTCGGTGGTGACCACCGAACTCGTCAGGGTGCCGGCCGTCGTCGTGAAGGTGACGGGCACGCCGGCGACGGCGCGGCCCGTGCTGTCGAAGACCTGCGCGACGACGGTCGCGAGGCTGCCGGCCGTGGTGGCGCTCATGATGATCCGCTCGGGCACCGACCCGATCCGGATGGCGAGCGCGTTCGACGCCGTGCCGCCCGACGAGGCGCTGACGGTCGCGGTCCCCGATGTCGTCCCGGCCACGAGCGTGGTGCTGGCCCGGCCGTTGCTCACGCGCGCTTCGTTCGGGCTGACCTGGCCGAGTGTGGACGAGAAGGTCACCAGCGTGCCATCGGTGACGGGCTTGCCGTTGCTCTCGGTCAGCGTGGCCGTGATGGCCACCGAGCCGTTGAGCGGGACCGCCGAGGTGGGCGCCGACAGCACGAGCACCGACGACGAGGGCGCAACCTGGAGCGCCTGTTCGCAGCCGGCTGCCGACATGGCGGCGAGGGCGAGGAGGCCGATCACGCCGCCCCGCAGTGTTCCGATCCTGGTTGAGCCGTGTGTTCGTGGTGTCATGGTCGTCTCGATCCGTGAAAGTACTCCGGCCGCCGCGGCGCTCTGCCGCGTGGCGACACCAGACACTGCTACAAACATCGGGCCAACCATCCTCCTGCGGGGCCGTCCGGGGCAGGCCGACCCACGCCCGGGGCCGCGGTTGCCCGCGGCCGCTCGCGGCTGCACGCGGTGACGCCGTGCAGCGGCGTGCAGCGCTGGCCGCCGGCGACCGTGCGGCGGGGCCGCGTCGGCTGCACGCCCCTGCACGACAGCCACGGGTTTTGCGGGAACCGTGCAAATCCGCGCGACACGGCGCGTGGCCGGCCTCAGCGCATCGCGTCCATCACGGCGTCGTGGACGCCGCGGCGTACGGCCTGGATCGACTCGGCGTCGCCCGCCTCGGGACACACGCGGTTTGTCAGCAGCACGACGTACCGGTCGGCCGCGGGATCGATCCATACCGACGTGCCGGTGAATCCGGTGTGGCCGATGGCCCGCGGCGACATCCGGCTGCCGCACGACGAAGTGGGACGCATCGTGTCCCACGCCAGGGCCCGCGAACTGCCCGGGACAAGACTGGGCGAGAGGAAGCAGCGGACGGTGTCGGGCGAGGCCAGTCCCCCCCGGATACGTGTCGCGCCGTCGAGTGAGCGGAGCAGGGCCTGGGCCATCGCGCCCACGCCGGCGGCCGGGCCGAACAGGCCCGCGTGGCCGGCGACGCCGCCCATCGCCCAGGCGTTCGTGTCGTCCACGGCGCCCGGTTCCAGCGCGCCTCGCTCGTCCACGGCGCGCGTCGGGGCCACGGCGCCGGCCGCACCGGCAACGGGCCGGAAGGTGAGGCCGGCCGCGCCCGGCGGTATCAGGCCGGCGAAGAGGCGGTCGAGCGGGGCGCCCGCGGCATCCTCGATGACGAGGCCAAGCAGGATGAACCCGAGATCGCTGTACTCGCTCCGGCTCCGGGGCTCGTACGCCAGCGGCGTCTCGACGATGGCCCGGCGGAAAGCGGCGCGTCCACGGCACGCGCGATGCAGCGGCAGCCATCCCGGCAGGCCGGACGCGTGCTCCAGCAGGTCGCGGATCGTGACCGTGCGCCGATCCGGGCCGCGCCAGTCGTCGGCCACGGCCGCGAGGGGCGCCTCGAGGTCGAGCACGCCGCGATCCACGAGATCCATGGCGATGGTGGCCGTCACCAGCACCTTGGTCAACGACGCCAGGTCGAACACGGTGTCCGCTGTGGCCGCGGGCGCCCGTGGATCGTAGGACAGTCGTCCGAACGCCTCGCGCCAGATGACGCCCGATGCGCACCCGACTTCGACGGACGCGGCGGGGAAGACGCGCGACTCGAGCGCCCATCGCAGGATGGTGCGGACGGGTTCGGCGTCGTGCCCGGGACGATCCATAGTCAGCGGCCGACCCCCGCCTGACCGAGCCTGGTCAGCACGTCGTCACTGCCGCCGGGTGCGCTCAGGCTCGAATAGGAGAAGAGGATGAACCCGTCGGCCCCCGCCTCGCGCGCCAGGCGGATGTGCTCGAAGGTCTGATCGCCGGACAACCGGTAGGCGCCGATGCCGGCAAACAGCCGGCGGCCCGACGCGGCCGCGCGGGCGGCGGCAATCTGCCGGCGGAACACCTCCGCGTCCGTGGTGTAGGCCATGGGGCACACGGCGTCGATGAGGCCGGCCGCCAGCCAGGACGGCCAGTCCTGGAACCGCGTCTCCCTCGCCTCGGCCGCCTCGGGCACCGCCGCGGCGGAGACGAGGGTGCCGGGCCGCTTCGCGCGGACGGCGGTGCTTACGCGGCGCACCAGGTCCGTGAGGCGGTCCCGCCTGAACTGCTCCCACGTGGCAGGATACCGATCGATGTACACCAGGCGGTTGGTCCGCGCGGCCCGCTCCAGATCACGCCTCGCCGCCCTTGGCAGGCCCGGGGACACGTGGTCCTCGAACGCCTCCAGCGCCGCCCGGCTCACGTCGAACCGGGAACCCGGAAACCGGACGTAGTCCAGGTGCACGCCATCGACGGGGTACTTCGCCACCAGGCGCTCGATCACCTTCACCACATGCCGGGCGGCATCCGGGTGCAGGGGCGATGCGTACAACCCCTCCACGGCCGCCGACTGCCCGCGGGTCCAGGCGGCGAGCCGCTCAACGTAGCGGCGGTTCTTCGGGTTCATGCGTCCCAATTCGGCCGACAACTCGCGGGGCAGCATGAGCCAGTCCGGATGGCGGCGCACGAGGTGGTGGCTCGACGCCGGCGGCGTGGACGCGTCGGCCACGAGGTTGACGTTGACCCAGGCGTGCACCGCCAGGCCTGCCGCGCGCGCCTGGGCCAGCACCAGCGCCAGCGGGTCGAAGCCGGGTGGCGTCCCGGCCAGGGCCGCCGCCCGCGGCTCCAGGCCGTCGGCGTAGTACGCGTCGCCGCGGCCGCGCACCTGGACGAACAGCGTGTTGATGCCCGCCTCGCGGGCCGCCGCAATCATCGCCGTGATGCCGGCCGGGGACGTGAGGGTGGTCCGCACGACCCACATCGCCCGCACCTCCGGCGCCGGCTGGGCGGTCGCCGCCGCGGCCCAGAGCAGCAGGAGGACGAGCGCGGCGGGGCCGCCCGGTCGCAGTCGCATGCGGGGGGTCAGTCCTTCGCGAAGAGCCCCGGCAGCAGGGCCGCGTCGGGGTCGGGTTTCGGCGGCTGATCGGCGGCCAGCAGGTCGCGCAGCCGGCCGTCGATGTCCTCGCCCAGGGCATCGCGCATGGCCCCGCCGGCCTTGCGCAGGCGGGCCACGGCGCGCGCGTACGGCACCCGGGCCTTGTGCATGACGATGGCCGCCTTGGCGTTCCAGTGCGCCCGCCTCAGCAGCTTGTCGGCGGCCTCGGACTCGAGGCCCGTGACGATCATGACGATGCGGCGCGCGCGGTCGCGCAGCTTCTCGGAGTTCGCCTGCACGTCCACCATCAGATTGCCGTAGGTCTTGCCGATGCGGATCATCGCCCCCGTGGACAGCATGTTGAGCACCAGCTTCGTGGCGCTGGCGGCCTTGAGCCGGGTCGACCCGGCGATGACCTCGGGGCCCACGCCGAGCGCGATGGTGAGATCGACGAAGGTCTGCAGCTCGCTGGCGGGGTCGCAGGTGACGAACAGGATCCGGGCGCCCGCCTTGCGCGCGCTGGCCAGGGCCCCCCGGACAAACTGCGTCATGCCGCTGGCGGACACGCCCACGAACACGTCCCGGCGCGCCGGCGCCAGGCGCCGCACCGCCCGGGCGCCCTCGGCGTACCGGTCCTCGACGCCCTCGCGGTTCCTGAACATCGAGGCCTGGCCGCCCGCGAGCAGGGCCTGCACCAGGTCCGGCGGCGTCCCGAACGTCGGCGGCATCTCGGCCGCCTCGAGCACGCCCAGCCGCCCGCTGGTGCCGGCGCCGACGAACACAAGGCGCCCGCCCTTTCGCAGGGCCTCCGTGATAATGTCAACAGCCAGGGCGATGCGTTCGCGCTCGCGGCTCACCGCCGCCAGCATCCGGCGATCCTCGCCGAGCATGACGTCGATGATCCCTTCGGATGACAGCTTGTCGATGTCCAGGCTGGCCGGATTGATGGCTTCGGTCGGTAACTGCTGCCACTTGGACTGAAGCGGCATGACTCCCCCTGCACGTCTCAACAGGCAAACGCCGATACTAGCTCCGCGGGGTACCCCTGTCAAACCGGCCAACCCGGGCCCGGCGCCGGATCCGCACGCGGCGGACGCCACCCTCGACGACTACCTCACGCACCTGCGGGTCGAGCGTCGCCTCGCCGGACACACCATCGAGAGCTACGCCCGCGACCTGGCCCGCCTGGCGGCGTGGGCCGCCTCGTCGGGCGGGCGCCAGCCCGCCGCCCTGACCCGGGAGGATCTCGAAGCCTTCGTGCGCGACCTGCTGTCGAGCGGCCTGTCGCCGCGGTCTGTGGCCCGCCTCGTCGCCTGCATCCGGGGCTACTACCGGCACCTGGTCCGCGAGAGCCGCCTCGACGCCAGCCCGGCCGACGATCTCCGGGCCGCCCGGCCGTGGCCCTCGCTGCCCCGGTACCTGTCGGAGGAGGAGGTGGAACGGCTCCTGGCCCAGCCGGACGTTTCGACGCCGGCCGGCGTGCGCGACCGCACGATGATCGAGCTGCTGTACGCGACGGGCCTGCGCGTGTCCGAGCTGGTCGGCATCCGCGCGTCGGACGTCAACGTCGCAGCCGGGTACCTCGCCTGCACGGGCAAGGGCGACAAGCAGCGCCTCGTCCCGGTGGGCGACGAAGCCACCGCCTGGATCCGTCGGTACCTCGGCGGCGCGCGCGGCGCCCTCACGCACGGCCGCACGGCTGCCACGCTGTTCGTCAACGCCCGCGGCGGCCCCTTGAGCCGCGTGGGATTCTGGAAGATCCTGAAGGGGTACGGGCGGCAAGCCGGATTGCGGCGCGACCTGAGCCCCCACGTGCTCCGCCACTCGTTCGCCACGCACCTGCTGGATCACGGCGCCGACCTGCGCGCGATCCAGCTGATGCTGGGCCACGCGGACCTCTCGACGACGCAGATCTACACGCACGTGCTGGAAGCCCGGATGCGGGCGATCTACGATCGGTTCCACCCGCGGCCCTAGGCCGGGTCGCGAGACAGGGGAGTGCGACATGTTGCGAAGCGGACGCCAGCTCTTCACCTCCGAGAGCGTGACCGAGGGGCATCCCGACAAGATGGCCGACCAGGTGTCCGACGCGATCCTGGACGCGATCCTGGCGGCGGACCCCGTGGGCCGCGTCGCGTGCGAGACCCTGCTCACCACCGGCCTGGCGCTCATCGCCGGCGAAATCACCACCAGTTGCTACGTCGATGTGCCGCGCATCGTCCGCGACACCATCCGCGACATCGGCTACACGCGCGCCAAGTACGGGTTCGACTACGAGACGTGCGCGGTGGTGACCTCGATCCACGAGCAGTCCCCGGACATCGCCAAGGGCGTCGATCCCGGCGGGGCTGGCGACCAGGGCCTGATGTTCGGCTACGCCTGCCGCGAGACCCCCGAACTGATGCCGCTGCCCATCATGCTGGCCCACGGCCTCTGCCGCCAGCTGGCGGTGGTGCGCCGCATCGGTGCCGTGGACGGCCTGCGGCCCGACGGCAAGGCGCAGGTGACGGTCGAATACGAAGGCGACCGGCCCGTCCGTCTCCACACGATCGTCGTCTCCACGCAGCACGCGCCGGACCTGCAGCCCGCCGCCCTGCGTGAGGCCGTCCTCGCGCATGTCATCGGCCCGACGGTGCCGGCCGACCTCTTCGACGCCGGGACCGTGGTGCACGTCAATCCCACCGGCCGGTTCGTGGTGGGCGGGCCCCAGGGCGACACGGGCCTCACGGGCCGGAAGATCATCGTCGACACCTACGGCGGCGCCGCGCCGCACGGCGGCGGCGCGTTCTCCGGCAAGGACCCGACCAAGGTCGATCGTTCGGCCAGCTACATGGCCCGGTACGTGGCGAAAAACTGCGTGGCGGCCGGCCTGGCCGACCGGCTCGTGGTGCAGATGGCGTACGCCATCGGCGTCGCCGACCCGGTGTCGGTCATGGTCGACACCTTCGGCACGGGGCGCCTCGCCGACGAGGCCATCGTCCGGCTGATTCGATCGCACTTCGCCCTCACGCCCCGCGGCATCATCGAGGAACTCGATCTCCGCCGCCCGATCTACCGCGCCACGGCCGCCTACGGGCACTTCGGCCGCAGCGATGCGTCGTTCACCTGGGAGCGGACCGACAGGGTCGACGCGCTGCGCGCCGACGCGGGGATCTGAGGTGCGGCGCACCCGCGGCTGGATCGCCGCCCTGGCCGCCACGGCCGCCTGGGCCGCCTGGGCGGCGATCACGGCCCCCGCACCGGCCACGCGCCTCGCGGCGGACGCCGCCGCGCCCTGGCGGCCGTCGGCGCGCGGCGCGTACCACATTCACTCGCAGGCCTCGGACGGCACCGGGTCGGTGGGCGCCATCGCGGACGCCGCCGCCGCCGCCGGGCTGGACTTCGTGATCCTGACCGACCACGGCGACGGCACGCGCGACCCGGGACCGCCGCGCTACCACCACGGGGTGCTCGTCATGCAGGGCGTCGAGGTCAGCACGGCCGAGGGCCACTACGCCGTGCTCGACCTGCCCCCCAGCCCGTATCCCCTCCTGGGTGACGCCCGCGACGTGGCCGAGGACGTGGCGCGGCTGGGCGGGTTCGGCATCGCCGCCCATCCCGATTCGGCCAAGCGGGACCTCAGCTGGCGCGCCTGGGACGTCCCCTTCGATGCGGTCGAGTGGTTCAACGCCGACTCGCAGTGGCGCGACGAAGCCCGGTGGCGCCTTGCCCCGACGCTGATCCGCTACTTCAGGCGTCCCGCCGAAACCGTTGCCGCGCTGTTCGACCGGCCCGCCGAGGTAATGCGCCACTGGGACGCCCTCGCGCAGCGCCGCCGCGTGGTGGCGCTCGCCGGGCACGACGCGCACCAGCGTCTCGGCCTCCACGGCGGCATCGAGCCGGACGAAGAACGCTTCTACCTGAAGCTGCCGACCTACGAGGCGATGTTCCGGTCGTTCTCGATCGGCCTGGACCTCGATCGGCCCCTGACCCGGAAGGCCGAGACCGACGCGCGCGCCGTCCTGGCCGCCATCCGCGCCGGTCGGGTCTACACGGCGATCGACGCCGTCGCCGGCCCCGCGCAGTTCGCCTTCGACGGCCGCGCCGAGCACACGCCGTTCCGCATGGGAGACGCGGTGCCGCTGGCCTACCCGGTGATCATCCGATCGCGGTCCAACGCGCCGGCCGCGGCCACGACGGTGCTGCTGCGCAACGGCGCCGAGCTGGCGACCGCCGCCGGCGGCGGCCTGGAGTGGCAGGGCAGCGGGGCAGGCGTCTACCGCATCGAAGTCCGCCTCCCGGGCGCTCCTGGCCATCCGCCGATCCCATGGATCGTCTCGAACCCCGCGTGGGTGGGCGTGGCCACGGGGCGTGCGGCGCCGTCGTTGCCGGCGCCGGTGGCCGTCAACACCTGGCCGCCTGTCGGCTGGACCGTCGAGCAGGCGCCGGGCTCGGAGGCCGGGGTCCGGGCCCCGGCCGACGATCCGGCGGCGATCGACGTCAGCTATCGCCTGGGCACCGGGGTGCCGGACCCGTACGTCGCCGTGCTCACGACGGAGATTTCGCCGCTGCGCGACGCGGGCCGCCTGGGGTTCCGTGTCAGCGCCGACCGCCCGACACGCCTGTCGGCCCAGTTGCGCGTGCCGTCGATGGACCCGGACGCGCGGTGGCGCCGGAGCGTCTACGCGGACACCACGCCCCGTGATTACACGCTGCCGCTCACCGACTTCAGGCCGGTGAGAGCCGGTGGGGAAGGGCCCGTCACGGCCGAGCGCATCGCGGCGCTCCTGTTCGTCGTCGACCACGCCCAGACCCGGCCGGGCAGTTCAGGGCGCATCCGTATCGATCGGATTCGGACGGAGCGGTAAGGGACAGCCAATCCCGGATTGATTTTCCTGCCAGTCGAGGAAAATCAATCCGGGATTGTTTTGTTACGTGCGGACGGTCAGCAGCAGGTACACGGCGGCGGCGCCGAAGAGGATGTTGGGCGCCCAGGCCGCCAGCAGCGGCACGATCGCCCCGCCGGCGCCGATGGCCGCGAACACCGACGTCGCCATCCAGTAGACGAGAGCCAGCACGACGCCCAGGCCGATGCCGTACATCGCGCCCCGGCGGCCGGTCGTCACCGCGAACGGCACGGCGATGAGCGTCATGATCACCGTGACCCAGGGGAACGACACCTTCCGGTGGAGTTCCACCTCGTACGGCACCACGTTGAAGCCGCTCGCCCGCAGTTCCGCGATGTAGTACCGCAGCTGCCCGTACGTCATGCGATCGGCGTCGGGCTGCTCCGTGGCGAAGTACTGCGGCGGCTCGACGTCGACGCGCTCGGCCGCGACCGTCCGGAACGCGCGGGCCTCCACGCGCCGGTCGAACTCCCGGACCCAGCCGTCACGCGCCTCCCACGACACCTTGGGCTCCTGCCCGGTGGCCTGGCCCGTGAAGGTGGCCTGGCGGAAGAACGACCGGCTCTGGAGCCGCCACGCCTTGGGCGCGAAACGGAACACCGAGAACCCGTTCAGCTCGGATCGGCGGGGATCGAAGTAGACGTAGTTGTAGATCTCGCCGTCCCGCCCCACGATCCACTTCCGGTTCAGGACGTCAAAGGTCCGCGGGGACCCGCCGCGGATGACGTGCCGCAGCGCCTCCGCCCGCCGGTTCGAGTACGCGAGCACGTTCTCCTCGAACAGGAACAGCACGAGGCTCGCGCCCATCGCCAGCAGCACCAGCGGCATCGCCGTGCGGTACAGGCTGATGCCGCACGCGCGCATCACGACCAGCTCGCTGTTGCGGGTCAGGAGCCCGATCGTCACCAGGCCGCCGATGAGCACCGACAGCGGAATGCAGTAGTAGATGAACTGCGGCGTCGCGTACCACAGGTACTGCATCAGCATCGCCAGCGTCGCCTGGCCCTTGAACAGCTTGTCCGACAGGTCGATGAACGTCGAGATGTAGAAGATCCCGAGCAGCGACACGAACGACAGGCCGGCCACGCGGAGGTAGAGCCTCGCGATGTACCCGTCCAGGATGCTGGCCCGCGGCATCCACGGCCGCGCCACCTGCGCGCCGGCCATCGCCCGGGCCCGGACCAGCCGCGCAGGCCACAGCCGGGAGAACGACGCCGGCAGCGGAGGCGGCCACACGCGGCCCCACCAGGTCGCCGCCAGCCTGGCCAGGGCCCGCCAGCGCCAGCCCCACGGCCCGTGCACGGCCAGCAGCACGACGCCGGCACCGCCCAGGAGGAGGTCGGGGATCCACATCGCGAGCCACGGGGGCACCATCCGGCCCTTCGCGGCGGACTGCGCCGTCCACATGATCACGTAGTAGGCGAAGATCACCCCCAGCCCGAAGACGAAGCTCGCGAGCTTGCCGTCCCGCCGTGTCGTGAGCCCGAAGACCAGCGCCAGCAGGCCGAACACGAAACACGCCACCGGGATGGAGAACTTCTTGTGGATCTCCATGATGGCGTTGTGGGTGGAGATGCCCTGGCGCTCGAGGTTGACGATATTCGCCCGCAGTTCCGCGATGGTCATCTCGCGGTCGCCCTTTTGCGGGCCCGTGCGGGGGAAGACCGCCTCCGGGTCCAGGCTCAGGACCAGCTGCTTGAACCGCAGGACCGAGTACTCCTCGGGCTGGCCGCTCCGCACCTGGTGCTGCGTCCCGTCCTCGAGGACGAGCTCAACGGTCCGTTTCTGGCGGTCGAGGAGCATCCGCCCCCGCTGCGCCAGGTAAATCACGGGGTTCTCTGGATGCGTGGCGTCCGCCAGGAACACATCCGTCCAGCCCGGCCCGGTCTCGGGCACGTCCCGCACGTACAGGATGCGGTTAGGGAAGTCCTCGAAGAAGACGCGCGGCCGCACCTCGCCCTCGGCCCGCTGGGCGACGATGTTGTAGGTGATCTCGCGATAGGTCTGATTGGCGGACGGCACGGCCCAGATGATGACCCAGGAGGTGGCGGCCCATCCGGCCAGCGACACGGCGAAGATCGGACGAAGCAGGCGGTAGACGCTGACACCGCAGGCCTGGAGGGCCACCCATTCGCGGTCGCCGGAGAGCCGGCTGAGTCCCACGAGCAGCGCGACGAGCAGCGCCATGGGAATCGTGACGGCCAGGGCCTGCGGCAGCAGGGTCACCATCACGCGGACGACCGTGGCGGTCGGGACACCCTTGGCGATCAGCTTCTCGGCCAGCTCGACGAGGAACGGGACGAGGAGGATGAAGGTGAAAACCAGGAGCGAGATGAGGAACGGCGTGATGATGCTGCGGATGATGTAGCGGTCGATCAGTCTCAGCATCTTCGTCTCACGGAACGATAGCACGCCAGGCGCCGGATCCGGAACCGGTGTGCGGGCGGGCGCGGTCCGGCGGCGGCTCTGACGAGTGAGACCAGCCGCGTCGCGGGCGGTTACGCAGGAAGCGGAACACGAGGAGGGCCGGCTCGGATGGGCGGATCGACCGAGTGGCGGCCGGCTGGGCCCGATGTTAGGGCGGGTGCCAGAGGAGTGGGCGGAAAGGCATCAACAGGTCGTCCACAGGGCAGAGTTTTTAGCTAAACCCACAACGTCTCATAATGTATGTTATGTTAACCAAAGCCTGTAGTGTCCGTTTTCGATTCTTGCGCCCGCAGCGCCCGCAGCCTGGCGCCCCCGCACCGACTCGATCCCCGGAAGCCCCGCACCCTGTCCGGCCTTCCCGAGCCCCCGTGCGGTCAGGCCTGGTTCTTCAATTCTTCGATGATCGCCTGCAGTGCGCCGATGATCTCGTCGCGCTCGACCCTGGACTTCGCAAACGCGAGGCGCAGATTGAACGCCTTCGTGGTTGGCTTGTACTGGAAGACGTAGGACTTGGGTCGCCCCCGCCTGGCCGCCTTCGCGCGGTCGGCGGCTTCGCGCGCCTTCTGGCGCGTCACTCGGCCGTCGCGCGCCAGGCGCTCGACGAACTCGATCATTTTCTGGGGGTCTTGTTGCCTAACTATCTCTAGAAGCAGCGACTTAGAGGAAATGTCTGCCAGCCGACACAGCTGTTTCACCTCTTCTGGCATCTTATGGAGGGCCAGCGTTTCAGTGACGGCCGTGCGCGACTTTCCAAGCTTCCTGGCCAGGTCTTCGTGCGTGTAGCCGGCCTTGTCGGCCAGTGAGTGGAACGCCTCGGCCTCCTCGAAAGGCGTCAGGTCCTTGCGCTGGATGTTCTCGATGAGGGCCAGTTCCATGACTCCCGAGTCATCCACGTCCCGGATCACGACCGGGATTTCCGGAAGGCCCAACTGGACGGCCGCCTGGTAACGCCGTTCCCCCGCGATGATCTGGAACCGGCCACCCTGGGCCCTGACGATGAGCGGCTCGATAATCCCCTTTTCGGCGATCGACGCCATGAGCTCAGAGAGGTCGCCCATCGACTGCCGCGGCTGGTCCGGGTTGGGATCGATCTGGTCGATCGTCGCCATGCGCCCGATTGGAGTTCCGGCAGGCCCCGACAAGGCATCGACATAGTGCTCGTCGTGCCGCATGCGCACGGTCTCCGGCAAACCCGCTCGCTTAGCCACGTTCGATGACCTCCTCGCACAGGCGGTAGTACTCGGTCGCTCCGCTCGAGTCAGGAGCGAACGAGAAGATCGGTTCCTTGTACGCCGGGCTCTCCTCGAGGCGCACGCTCTTGCTGATGGCCGTGTTGAAGACCTTGTCGCCGAACACCTTGTGAATCTGCTCCCGGATGTCCCTCGCCAGTGACGTCCGGCGGTCGTGAAGCGTGATGACCACTCCCAGCAGGCGCAGGGACGGGTTCGCCCTGGCGCGGACCTTGTCGACGGTCTCGAGCAGGTCGTCGGTGCCTTCCAGGGCGAAATACGAGGCCTGAATCGGCACCAGCAGGTGCGTCGCGGCCACCAGCGCATTGACGGTCAGCAGGCCAAGCGTCGGGGCGCAGTCAATCACGACATAGTCGTACTCCGACCGGACGGCATCGATGCACTCCTTCAGCCGGTAGTGCGCATCGATCTCCCCCACCAGTTTCGCCTCGAGCTTGGCCAGCGCGATCTTGGCCGGCGCCACGAAGAGATTCGGCGTCGACGGCGCCGCCACCGCGACCGCCGCCAGCGAGACCCTGGCATCCGTCAACACGTCGTACATGCTGCGCTCGAGCGCACGCACGTCGAGGTACGACATGCTCGCATTCGCCTGGGGATCCATGTCGACGAGCAGCGTCCGCCTGCCACGGAGCGCCAGCGCCGCAGCAAGATTGATGGCGGTCGTCGTCTTGCCGACGCCGCCTTTCTGGTTTGCGATGGCAATAATCATCGAGCGCGGCCTGGTGTGGAGGGACCGCGCCATTCTAGGGAGGACCGAAACAGCCTGTCAAGCGAACGCGAAAACAGGCCTGTTACATCTTGTACTTGCCGAGCTCTTCCGGGTCCAGGCTCTCGAGCCAGCGCTGCAGCCGCTCCGTGTCGCCTCGCTCGGTGGCGATGTCCAGGCCCTTCGCATGGTCGATGACATGCTCCTCGACGAAGATCGGAGCCTGCGTCCGGAGGGCCAGCGCGATGGCATCGCTCGGGCGCGCGTCCACGGCCACCACGTCGCCGTCCAGGCCGATGTAGATCAAGGCGTAGAACGTATTGTCCTTCAGGTCGGAAATGACGATGCGCTGCACGCGGGCGTCGAGATCCGTCAGGATGTTCCGCAGCAAGTCGTGCGTCATCGGCCGCGGGGTCGCGATATTCTCGATCTGCAGGGCGATGGCGTTCGCTTCGAACACACCGACCCAGATCGGCAGCACCCGGGAGCCCTCGGTGTCGCGCAGCACCACGATGGGCATATTGGTCACCGGATCGACCATCAGCCCCTTGATCACCATCTCAATCTGCATGTCCGCTCCTGCGCCCGCCTGCCGGACGCACTACAACGTAGGGACCCCGCCGGCCCCTGTCAAGACGCGACCACGAGAAGTTCGCCGCTGAGGCTGTGAGGGCCACAGCGTTCGATGCGCACGCGCGCGAACCGGCCCAGCAGCGTTTCGGGACCGGCAAAGTTCACCACCGTGTTGCCCGTCGTCCGGCCCGACAGTTCGGTGTCCCGGCGCCGGCTCACGCTGTCGACCAGGACGTCGACCACCCGGCCGATCATCTCCGTGTGCAGTGCGAGCTGAATCTGCCGCTGCCGTTCCTGCAGTTCGTTCAGGCGCCGTGATTTCTCCGCTTCGGGCACGTCATCCGGGAGGCGCTTGGACGCCAGCGTGTTCGGTCGTTCGGAGTACTTGAACGAGAACATCGAGTGGTACCTCACCTGCTCGACGAGCGAGAGCGTGTCCTCAAAATCCTCCTGGGTCTCGCCCGGGAAACCCACGATCATATCGGTTGAGAGCTGAATCCCCGGCACCCCATCCCGAATCCGCGCGACCAGGTCGAGGTAGTCGTCGCGCGTGTGCCGCCGGCGCATGGCGGCGAGCACCCGAGTCGACCCCGACTGCACCGGCAGGTGAAGGTGCTTGCACACGTGCGGCAGTGAGGCGATCGCCTCGATGAGGACTGGCGTCACATGACGCGGGTGCGGGCTCGCGAACCGGATCCGCTCGACGCCGGCAACTGCGTCGACAGCCGCCAGCAGCCCGGCGAAATCGCAGCCCGGATCGTCCGGCGCGGAGTAGTGATTGACGATCTGTCCCAGCAGCTGCACCTCGCGGCAGCCCGCGTCCACCGCCTGACGAACCTCGGCCAGAATGTCCGCCTTCGGGCGCATCCGCTCGTGTCCGCGCGTGTAGGGCACCACACAGAACGCGCAGAAGTCGTTGCACCCCTCGATGATCGTCACGTAGGCCTTGACCGGATCCGCGCGCCGCACGAGCCCGAGCGGGAACGAGACATCATCGTACGGGTTGATATCCATCTGCCGCGACGAGGTCTCGGCCGCCGCGGCAATCAGCATCGGCAGCCGCTTTTCGGCCTGCGTGCCGACCACGACATCGACGAACTTCGAGCGCTTGAAGAGCTGGGCGCCTTCCTGCTGGGCCAGGCAGCCCGTGACAGCCACCACGGGGTCGGCCCCCCTGACGGCGGCCTCGGCCCGAAGTTCACCAATCCGGCTGAACACCTTCTCCTCGGCCCGCTCCCGCACCGTGCAGGTGTTCAGCACGATCACGTCCGCGTCCGACGGGCTGTCGGCGGCCTCGTACCCGGCTGCCTCCAGGAGCCCTGCCATCCGCTCGGAGTCATGGAAGTTCATCTGGCAGCCGAACGTCTCAATCAGGTATCGTCGCGCCATACACCGACTTTCGCCCCTCTCAGGACTTTCGCTTTCGCCTTTCGCCTTCGTGGCGACTTTCGCTTTCGCCTTTCGCCGGCCGACCTGACCGGGCCTCCAGCATCTCGCGGGCCGTCGCCCTCGCCCCGTCCGTGAGGACGCTGCCGGCCATCATGCGGGCGATCTCGTCGACCCTGGCGTCGGGCGTCAGTCCCTGCACGGTCGTAACCGTCCGGTCGTGCCGCACCGATTTCGTGACCACGAAGTGCGACTGCCCGCAGGCCGCGATCTGTGGCAGGTGCGTGATGCAGAGCACCTGGAAATCGCGTCCCAGAAGCGCAAGGCGCTGCCCAACGACGTCGGCGACCCGACCGCCGATACCGGCGTCGACCTCATCGAAGACGAGCGTCTTGCCAGGCGAGTCGGTCGATGCGAGCGTCTTGAGGGCCAGCATGAGGCGCGACAGTTCCCCGCCCGAGGCGATCCTGGCGAGCGGGCGCAAGTCTTCACCCGGGTTGGGCGAGACGAAGAACTCAGCCGCGTCGATTCCGCGCGGCGTCCAGCGGTCGGTCCCCTCTGCCCCGTCGGTGAACCGCACCTCGAACTGCGTGCGCTCCATGGCCAGGCTTGCCAGTTCACGCTCGACGTCGCGCGCAAACCGCTTCGCCGACTCGCGCCGGTGTGACGACAGGCGCCGGGCCGCGTCGAGGTAGACCTCCGCGGCCCGGGCACGTTCGGCCTCCAGTTCTGCGATCCGGGCTCCTGCGCCCTCGATGGCGGACAACTGCCCGCGAAGGTCCTGCTGCCTGGCCAGAACGTCGGCCAGCGAGGGACCGTACTTGCGCTTCAGACGCTCGACGACGGCCAGACGGTCCTCGACCTCCTGCAGCCGGCTGGGCGAGGCGTCGATTCGGTCGCGGTACTCCCGGAGGAAGCCCGCCATGTCGTCTATCTGCGCATCGACGGCGACCCGGCTCTCGAGATAGACACGGAAACGCGGGTCCAGATCCGCCAGTTCGCCCACCCGTTTCCAGACGGCCGACAGCGCGTCGACGACCGAGTCTTCCCCCTCGTACAAGCGTTCGTACGCTTCGTCCGAAAGCCGCCGGAGGCGCTCCGCGTTGGCCAGGAGGTGGCGAGCGGTCTGCAACTCCTCGTCTTCGCCGGCGGCCAGGTGGCCGCCTTCTATTTCCGCTAATTGGAAGCGCAGGAAATCGCTCCGTTGTTCCTTGTCGCGTTCCTGCCTCAGCAGCTCAGCCAGCGCGTCTCGGACGGCGCCCCACGTCGCGAAGGCCGATGCCACCTGCTCCCTGGCTCTTCCCGCATTGGCGTACCGATCCAGCAGGTCGAGGTGCGTGTCCGGATCGAGCAGCGCCTGGTGGTCGTGTTGCCCGTGGAGGTCAACCAGCGTTTGCCCCAGCTCGCGCAGGGTCGCGGCCGTGACGAGACTGTCGTCCACGAAACTGCGGCTGCGTCCTGACGCCGTCAGTTCACGTCGCAGGAGCACCTCGCGCCCGTCCATTTCGAAGACGGCCTGGATAATCGCTGTTTCTTCGCCCGTCCGAATCATCTCGGGCGACGCCCGGTCGCCGAGCAGGAGGCCGACGGCCCCGACGAGGATCGACTTCCCGGCTCCGGTCTCGCCAGTGAGGATGTTGAGACCCGGCTGCCATGTCATCTCGAGCGACTCGATGACGGCCAGGTTCCGGATGTTCAGATAGCGCAGCATGATGTCGCCAGTCCGGGTGCACGAAAACGCGGAACTCTCATACTATCACGGGTTTGACAGGGTATATGCCCCGTGTTAGGCTGTCAGGGAACCCGCCTGACGGCGCTGGCTCGGCGAGGTCCACCCTGGCCTCGGGCCGGGGCCGGGTCCGGGTTCCAGGAGGGCCTCACCCGCGTGGACGCTTACTCGACTGCCGGCACCGGGATTCTCGAACTGGTCCTGCGATCCAGCCCACTGGCCCAGGCGGTGCTGGCCAGCCTGCTGCTGTTCTCTGTCGTCTCCTGGGGGATTATCCTCCAGAAGCTGTGGTTCTTCGGCCGGGTGAAAGGCCAGACCGCCCGGTTCCTCGACGTCTTCCGGCGCAGTTCGAAGTTCTCGGACGTGCAATCCGTCTGCCGCACCTTCGAGGACAGCCCGTTGTCCGGCATCTTCCAGGCCGGCTACGCCGAACTCAACACACAGTTGCGCCAGACGGCGCCGACGGCCGGGGCCGGCAGTCCAACGGCGCCCGCCCCTCGTCCTACCTTGAAGAGCCTCGCCTCGGTGGATCGCGCGCTGCTGCGGGCGGCGGCCGTCGAGGTGACGCGGCTCGAGCGGGGGTTGTCCACCCTGGCGACCACGGCCAGCATCACGCCGTTCATCGGGCTGTTCGGCACGGTGTGGGGCATCATGACGTCGTTCCAGCGGATCGCCAGCGTCGGGTCGACGAACCTGGGCGTGGTGGCGCCGGGTATCGCAGAGGCGCTGATCGCGACGGCCGCGGGGCTGTTCGCGGCCATCCCTGCCGTGTATTTCTACAACCACTACGTCGCCGAAGTGAAACGGATCACGGCGACCATGGATGACTTCGCGCTGGAGTTCCTGAACATCGCCGAGCGGAACTTCACGTAGGCGGATTCTGGTCGAGCGCCGCGATGCCCAAGGTCAATGCCGGAGGCGAGGTCCAGGTCGGACGCAGCGGCCGCGTACGCCGCGTCAACCCGACGCTTGCCGAAATCAACGTCGTCCCGCTGGTCGACGTGATGCTGGTGCTCCTGATCATCTTCATGGTCACGGCGCCGATGCTGCAGCGGGGCGTGGACGTGAACCTGCCGGTGTCGCGCCGCGCGCCGCAGATCGCGGCGGAGCGCCTGTTTGTCACGGTGCCCCTCACCTACCGCAGCGAACGCACGGTGCGGCTGGGTGACGCGCCCGTCCCGATCGACCTGCTGGCGGAGCGGGTGCGGCAGGTGCTCGACGGACGGGCGGATAAGGATGTCTTCCTGCGCGGTGACGGCGGCGTGCAACTGCAGGAGTTGATCGAGGTCATGGACCGCCTGAAGGAAGCGGGGGTCGAGAAGGTCGGCATCGTCGCGCGCCTGCCGGGAGAGCGGTAGCCGTGGAAGCCGTCACCAGCATCCTCGTCGATCGAGCCGCGACCATGCGCGGCCTGCCGCGGATGGTGACCGTGTCGGCGGTCGGCCACGCCGTGGTGGTGGCGGGGTTGCTTGTCTGGTCGGCCGTGGCGCCGCCGGCGTCGTCCGACGCGCTGCGGCCCGTCATGACCATTTCCCTCGGCGGCACGCCGGGGCCGCAGGCGGGCGGGATGACCATGATGGGCCGGCCCATCCAGGCGACCGCGCCGCTGGCCGAGGTGCGGCGACCCGAGCCGCTGCGGCCGCCGGCGGCGAAGGCGCCTGCCATGGTGCTGCCCGATCCGAAGGCCCGCCCGTTGCGGACGCCGCCGAAGCCGGCGGGCCCGGCCAACGACGTGGTCTCACGCCCGGCGCCCGGCGCGAAGCCCGGTCCCGCGGAGGAGCCGAACCCGAACCGCGGCATGGGGTTCGGCGGGCTCTCGACGGGCGGCAGCGGCGGGACGGGCGGGTACCTGGACGTGCAGAACTTCTGCTGTCCCGACTACCTGGCGACCATGCTGCAGATCGTGCAGAAGAACTGGAACGCCCGGCAGGAGGTCGGCGGCCAGGTGCAGGTGCGGTTCCGCATCCAGCGCGACGGCCGGCTGACGGATATCGAACTCGAGCGATCGAGCGGCTACGCGGCCCTCGACCTGACGGCGCAACGCGCCCTGTTCCTCACCCAGCGGGTGCCGCCGCTGCCGTCGGCGTTTCCCGACGACCAGCTCACGGTGCACCTGCGATTCGAGTATCAGCGATGACTCATACCTCGTCGACGCCCCCCGCCGCCCGGCGCCTGTGGTCTGTCTGCGCCCTCGCCGTCGCGGGCGGCGCCTGGCTGCTGGCGGGCGGCGGTGCGCCTCACGCGGCGGCCGTCGCGGGCCTGGCCGCACGGGACGTGCAGCAGCAGTCGGAAGTGATCCTGAGCCTCTCGGGAGAGGCCGGCGCGCGGCCCCGCTACGCGGTGCCCGACTTCATCGCGCGCAGCGCCGACGCCGAGACGGTCGCGGCCGCCCGCGTCATGGGCGAGGTGCTCTGGAACGACCTCGCGTTCGAGCGCGAGTTCTACATGATCCCGCGCGACACGTACAAGTCGGTGCCGGCGGCGAAGGCGCTGGCCGACATCCCGTTCGATCGCTGGCGCGAGCTCGGAGCCGACGGCCTGGTCGTGGGCACGGTCGAGCGGGCCAGCCCGACGACGTTCCGCGTCGAAGTGCGGCTGTACGACGCGCGGGCAAAGCGCAGCGTGATGGCGCGGGAGTACAACGGCACCCTCACCAACCCACGCCTCTACGCGCACACGGCGGCCGACGACATCCACCTGCAGCAGCGGGCGCTGCGGGGCGTGGCGCGCACGAAGCTGGCGTTCATCTCCGACCGGGACGGCGAGCGGGTGGCGGGCGCGCCGCAGGCGCGCGGGGTCAAGGAGGTGTACATCGCGGACTACGACGGCGCGAACCAGCGCCGCGTCACGGTGACGCGCAAGCTGAACCTGACGCCCACCTGGTCGCCGGACGGGCGCGCGATCGCGTACACGTCCTACCGGCGCGACTTCCCCGACATCTACCTGTCGCTGATTTTCCAGGGGACGCTCGAGAACCCGACCAACGGCGAGGGCCAGAACTGGCTGCCGGCGTGGTCGCCGGACGGGTCGCAGATCTGCTTCGTGTCGAACCGCGACGGCAACGCCGAACTGTACGTGATGCAGCGCGACGGCAGCGGCGTGCGCCGGCTGACCAACCACCCGGCGATCGACTCGACGCCCACCTGGTCGCCGAGCGGCACGCAGATCGCCTTCACCTCGAACCGGTCGGGGTCGCCGCAGATCTACATCGTGGACACGGACGGGCGGAACCTGCACAAGATCACGGGCGAGTCGTACTGCGATCGGCCGACGTGGTCGCCGGCGCCGTTCAACGAAATCGCGTATGCATCGCGCACCGGCCCGGGGTACGATATCAGAATCTACGAAGTGGCCACGGGCGAACGCCGGCAGTTGACCTGGGGCGAGGGCAGCAACGAGAGCCCCGCCTATGCGCCCAACGGGCGCCACCTGGCATTCTCGTCCACGCGGACCGGCCGCAGCCAGATCTTCGTGGTGGGGCGGGACGGCCGGGACGCGCGGCAGATCACGCGCGACGGGGTGAACGCGACACCCGACTGGTCGCGCTGACGCGGACGGAGGAGGACGAACATGGTGATGCGTGGATGCTCGACGAGGACGGGCTGGCTGGTTACCGGCGTTGTGGCGGCCCTGCTGGCCGTGAGTTGCGCCGAGAAGAAGCCGCCCGTGGCACGGCCGATTCCGCCGCCGGACACGACGGCCCCTGCGCCGGCGCCCGCGACGCCGCCGCCGGTGCCGACGCCGGTCCGCGACACCCCCGTGGTGCCCGCGCCCGCCATCCCCGAGGACCCGATGGCCGCCCGGTCGATCGACGACCTCAACCGCGACTCGCCGTTCCAGCCCGCGTTCTTCGAGTACGACTCGGCGGAACTGACGGCCGACGCCCGCTCGATCCTCGACGCGAACGCCGCCATCCTGCAGAAGTACCCGACCTGGGCCATCACGGTGGAAGGCCATTGCGACGAACGCGGCACGGCCGAGTACAACCTGGCGCTGGGCGAACGGCGCGCCGTGGCGGCGCAGTCCTACCTCGTGTCGCTGGGGATCCCGGCGAGCCGGGTCCGGACGGTCAGCTACGGCAAGGAATTCCCCTTCGATCCGGGGCACGACGAGGCCGCCTGGAGGAACAACCGCCGGGCGCACATCGTGATCACCGGCAAGTAGGGGCAGGCGGAGACGACTTCAGAGGCGATCCATGACGCAACGACGCAGCGTGCTCCTGGCGGTGCTGGTCCTGCTGGCCGTGTCGGCGGTCCCGATCGACGCGGCCAACAAGGAGCATCAGCAGATGATGGCCGACCTGCGGATCCTGCAGCAGCAGACGCAGATCCTGCAGGCGCAGCTGGCCGCCCTGGCCGAGACGCTCAAGGCCGTGACGGCGCGGATTGACGAACAGTCCGGCGTGAACCGGAAGGCGTTCGCGGACTCGCGGCTGCAGGTGGACGCCGTGACGGGCGATCTGCGCGTGGTCCGTGAGAAGGTGGACGAGACCAACGTGCGCATCAGCTCGCTGTCGCAGGAGGTGGAGGCGCTGCGCCAGGCGCAGGCCGCCGCCGCCCAGGCCGCGGCGGTGCCGCCCGCGGGCGCACCCGGTGACCCGTCCGCCGCGCCCGCGGCGCAACCGGGCGCGACAACGCCGCCGCCCGCGGCTCCGCCCATGGGCCAGGCGGCCGGGTCGCTCAATCCCGGGACCTCGCCCCAGAAACTCTTCGAGTCGGCCCGTGCCGACTACTACGTCGGCCAGTGGAGCCTGGCCATCCAGGGCTTCGAGACCTATCTCAAGACGTTCCCGAAGTCGGACCTCACCGACGATGCGCAGTACTACATCGGCGAGACGCACTACGCCTCCGGCAAGTTCCGGGAGGCCGTGGAGGCGTACGACCGCCTGATCGCCGCCTGGCCGGCCAGCAATACCCTGCCCGACGCGTATTACAAGCGCGGCCTGGCGCTGAACGCCCTCGGCCAGCTGCCGCAGGCGCGCGAGTCGTTCGAGTTCGTGGTGAAGACCTATCCCGACAGCGTCGCCGGACAGCTCGCCAGACAGCAGCTCGACCGGCTCAACAACCCCCGCAAGTAAGGCGGCGGCACGGAGAACACCGACTCATGGCACGCAGTCACAACCGCATCATCCTGATCGGCAACCTGGGCCGCGACGCCGAGGTGCGCGTCACCCCGGGCGGCAAGTCGGTGGCCACCACCACCATCGCCATCAACGACCCGGCCAAGAAGGACGAGACCGGCAAGCCCGGCACCGAGTGGTACCGCCTCAAGATCTGGGGGCGGCAGGCCGACAACCTGCGGCAGTTCCTCGTGAAGGGCAAGCAGATCTACGTGGAAGGCCGGTTGTCGATTCAGACCTGGAAGGACCGCGAGGGGCGCGACCGGTACACGCCGGAAGTGTCCGTGGATCAGGTACTCCTGCTGGGCAGCGCCGGCGGCGGCTCCGGTTCGTACGAGCGCGAAGCCGCTCCCGTGGAGGACACGGAACTCGCCCACGACGATCCGGCCGCCGACGATATCCCCTTCTAGGGGCGGGTGGCGCGGGGTCTGGGGCGGGAGCGGTCCCGCCCCCCGCCCCCCGTCCCTAGGAACTCCTGCCGTACCGATCCTCGAGCCGGACCACGTCTTCGACTTCCGGCGTCGAGACCTCGAAGAGGTCGCAGTCCTCGATGGCCGTCATCCGGTGCACCTGGCCAGGCGTCACGTGGATGCGCTCGCCCGGCCCCATCTCGCGCCCCACCAGGCGTTCCCCTTCCTGGATCTCGAACAACAGGCGCCCGCTGTACACGAAGATCGTCTCTTCCTTGACGTTGTGGTATTGCAGGCTCAACGCGTGGCCCGCGGCGACGTGGAGGATCTTGCCCACGTACCGCTCGGTGCGGGCCCACCACAACTCGTAGCCCCACGGCTTTTCCACGCGCGTCACACTGCCGTTCAGCACATCACTCACGATCGCGTCCTCCATTGACGGCGTCGACCCGTTCGCGACGGTCGAGCCGGGCCAGGGTCTCCTCCACAAGGGCCGCCACTTCGCGGCCCGTCCGCCTCCGCAGCGCCGTCCGTGCCAGTTGCCAGCTGTCCCGCAGAGACATCCGCCCGATGAGCGCCCGGGCCGCCGGGATCGAGGCGGGGTTCATCGAGAACGCCGTCACGCCCAGGCCCAGCAGCACCGCGAGTGACGCCGGATCGCCGGCCATCTCGCCGCACACGGACAACGTCCGCCGGCGCGACCGCGCGGCGGACAGCACGAACCGGATCACGCGCAGGATGGCCGGGTGGAGCGGCTCGTACAGGCCGGCCATGCGGCCGTCCGACCGATCCACGGCCAGGCAGTACTGCACCAGATCGTTGGTGCCGATGCTGAAGAACTCGACTTCGTCGGCGAGCAGATCGGCGGTCAGGGCGGCCGACGGCACCTCGATCATGGCGCCGACCGGCATCACAGGACGGAGCCCGTCGGCGGCCGACACCTCGACCTCGACGGCGCGCAGCGCGGCGCGCGCATCGCGCAGTTCGTCCAGGGACGTCACGAAGGGAAACAGCACGCGCACGTGCCCGTGGCGCGCCGCGCGCACGAGGGCCCGCAACTGCCGGCCGAACACCTCGCGGCGGCTCAGGCTCAGCCGGATGGCCCGCATGCCGAGCGGCCCCCGGTGCGACTCCCCCCCGCTCTCCTCGTGAAGGCCGCTGGCGCCATCGGCCTGCGCTTCGTCGAGGTCGAAGGTCCGGATGGTCACGGGCAGCGGCGCCATGCTGGCCGCCAGGTCGCGGTAGATCTCGAACTGCTGTTCCTCGCCAAGGGTATCGACGGGCGCGCTGCCCAGCAGGTACTCCGATCGAAACAGGCCGATGCCCTGCGCGCCGGCCGCCCGGGCCGCCTCGGTCTCCGATGGCAGCTCGATGTTGGCCTCCAGGGTGATCGCCACGCCGTCGGCGGTCACCGCCGGCGCCGCCGCCGCGGCCGCCTTGCGGGTGCGCGCCCGGCTCCGTCCCTGCCGCTCGCGGGCCGATTCGATCGACACCGGGTCCGGATCGACGACGACCTCGCCGGCGGTGCCGTCCACCAGCACGAACGCGCCGGGGCGCACGACGCCGGTGGCACCCGCCGCCCCGGCGACCGCCGGCAGCCCGAGCGAGCGGGCGAGAATCGCGGAATGATGGGTGTAGCTGCCGGCGTCCATCACCAGGCCGACCACCCGGCGCCGGTCCAGCTGGCCCGCCACCGACGGCGGCAGCTCGTCGGCCACCAGCACGGATCCTTCGGCCAGCCCCCCCAGCAGGTCGCGGCGCTCACCCCCCTCGACCTGCAGGTTGCGGCGGAGACGCCCGACCACGTCGGCCACATCGCCGCGGCGCTCGCGCAGGTACTCGTCGCCGACGCTCGCGAAGACGGCGCAGATGTCATCGAAGGCGCGCTGCACGGCCCACTCGGCGTTGACGAGGTCGGCGGCGATGATCTCCCTGGCCCGGGGCACGAGCAGCCGGTCGTCCAGCATCAGGAGTTGCGCCTCGAAGAGCTGCGCCAGGTCGGGACCCGCGGTGGCGCTCACCCGTCGCCGGATGTCGGCCAGCTGCTGCCGGGCCAGCGACTCGGCGCGGCCGAGGCGGGAGAGTTCGTGATCGACGGCCGCCGGCGTGACGGCGTAGCGCAGCGCGAGCGGGTGCTGCAGCAGCAGCACCGCCGGACCCCAGGCCACGCCGGGTGAGGCCGCGATGCCGCTCAGGCGGTGCACACGCCCTCCCCGAAGCCGGACGCGACCAGGCGGCACAGCGCCTCGATGGCCTCCCGCTCGTCGGGCCCCTCAGCTGCCACCGTGATGTCGCTGCCGCGCGACGCGGCCAGCAGGAGGATGCCGAGGATGCTCTTGCCGTCGACCGTGCGGGCGCCGCGGGTGACGGCAATCCTGGCCTGGAAGGCGCTCGCGGTGTGCACGAAGCGCGCCGCGGCGCGCGCGTGCATGCCCAGGGCGTTGGTGATGGGCAGGGTCCGGACGGTCATCTCATCCCTTCGTCTCGCCGAGCATCAGGTCGGACGCCACGTGGATCGCCTTGCGCCCCGTGTCGCGCAGTTCGCGGGCCACGGCCATGAGCGTGCCGGACCCCCGCAGGCCGGCCAGCTTGATCAGCATCGGCAGGTTGACGCCGGTGACGACCTCGACCCGGTCGGGCTCGAGGAACGTCATGCCGAGGTTCGACGGGGTGCCGCCGAACATGTCGGTGAGCACCAGGACGCCGCTGCCCTCCTGCATCCGCTGGATGGCCTGGCGGATCTCCTCGCGGGCGTCCTCCACGTCGTCGTGCCAGCCGATGGACACGGCCGAGAACTGCGGGAGGTCGCCGACGATGGCCTCGGCGGCGTTGACGAGCTCACGTGCCAGCTGCCCGTGCGTGACCACCACTACGCCAATCACAGGTCCTCCTTCCACCCGCCGGCGATCACGACCGCGGCGCGAGGTCGCGGTGGCGGACGTGCAGCCGCGTGCCCTCGACCGCCGCCAGTGCGCGGCGCAGGCGCTCCGCCACGTACACGGATCGGTGCTGCCCGCCGGTGCAGCCGATCGCGACGGTGAGGTACGTCTTGCCCTCGTCCCCGTAATGCGGCATCAGGAACTGCAGCAGGGCCGCCAGGCGATCCACCGTGTCCTGGGTGACCGCGTGGCGCTCCATGTACTCCACGACGGGCAGGTCGCGTCCCGTCAGTTCGCGCAGCCGCGGCGTGAAGTGGGGGTTCGGCAGGTAGCGCACGTCGAAGACGAGGTCGGCCTCGAGCGGCAGGCCGTGCTTGAAGCCGAAGCTGAGCAGGGTCACCTGCAGGCGGCGCGCGTGTCGCGCGCCGCGGGCGATGGCCGTGAACGCCTCGCGCAGCTCGTGCACGGTCAGCGACGTCGTATCGACGATGTCGTCGGCCAGGGCCCGGATGGGCGCCATCCGCCGGCGCTCTTCGAGGATGCCTTCGCGCACGGGACGGCTGTGGGCCAGCGGGTGCGGCCGCCGGGTCTCGCTGAACCGGCGCACGAGCGCCGCATCGGCGGCCTCCAGGAAGATGAGCACGGGCGACAGGCCCCGCTGACGACGCAAGCGGCGCCATGCCGCGGGGAACTCGCGCAGGAACGATCCCTCACGGACGTCGACGACGATCGCGACCTTCTCGAGGTCGGCCCCGGCGCGGCTGGCCAGCGACGCCAGCATCGGCACCAGGCTCGTCGGCAGGTTGTCCACGCAGAAGTACCCCAGATCCTCGAGGGCGCGGATCGCCTGGGACTTGCCGGCGCCCGACAGCCCGGTCAGCACGATGAACCGGGCCTGGACGGCCTGGCGTTCCGTTCGCCCCCCCCGGCGCCGCGTCGTGGCCATCAATCGTTCTCCGCCTCGTCGCCACCCTCGGCCTCGGCGGCGGCGTCATCGGCGGCCGCGTGCAGCTGCCGATCGAGACGGGCGGCCAGCTCCCGCGCGGCATGGTGCCCGCGCTGGCGGAGCAGCTGGTTGCGGGCGGCCACCTCGACGAGGTTCGCCACGCTCCGGCCGGGCGCCACGGGCATCCGGACAAACGGCACGCGCAGCCCGAGCACTTCGAAGTAGTGATCGTCGAGGCCCAGGCGCTCGTACTGGCGCCCGGTCTCCCACCGCTCGAGCTGCACGACGAGTTCCACGCGCTTGGAGGCCCGCGTGGACGCCACGCCGAACAGGTCGCGCACGTTGATGACCCCGAGGCCGCGGATCTCCATGTGGTTCCGCGTCAGCTCCGGGCAGGTGCCGATGAGCACCGACTCGGCCCGCCGCCGGATCTCCACGGTGTCGTCGGCCACGAGGCGGTGCCCGCGCAGGACCAGGTCCAGCGCGCACTCGCTCTTGCCGATGCCGCTCTCGCCCACGATCAGGACGCCGAGGCCGAGGATGTCCATCAGCACGGCGTGCAGGATCGTGCGCTCGGCCAGGCGGTCCTCGAGGAAGGTGGTGAGCTTCGCGATGGCGATGGGAGTGGCCAGCGCCGTGCGCAGGACGGCGACGCCGGCGCGGTCGGCCTCCACGGGCAGTTCCGGCGGCACGGCGAGGCCGTCGGTGACCAGCACGCAGGGGATGGGATGCCGCAGGGTGCGGGCGAGGCTGGCCGCGCGGGCCCCGGGTTCGAGGCTGTCGAGGTAGCCGACCTCGCTGGCCCCGAAGACGACGACACGGCCGGGCTGCAGGTAGGCGTCGAAGCCGGCCAGCGCGAGGCCCGTCTTCAGGACGTAGGGGTTGAGGATCTGCCGTTCGAGGCCCTGGCCGCCACACAGCAGTTCGAGCCCCAGGTTGAACGCCTCCGTCCGGGCCCGGAGCAGCCAGCCGACCGAGACGCCGGACGCGGGGGAATCCATCGGCGCGACCACCCGGCCCGGTCTCAGGACCGGGGTTCGATGAGCCCGAGATCGCCGTCGGGCCGGCGGAACATGACGTTGACCTGGTTCGTCTCGTCGTTCCGGAAGACCACGAACGCGTCGGGCCGTTCGGCCACCGATCCGGCCGCCTCGTCAATCGACATGACGCGCACGGCGTACCGCTTCGCGCGCACGATTCGTTTTGCGGTGTCAGCGGCGACGGGGGCCCCGCCGGGCGGCACGGGGAGCCGCCGCGCGGGGCGTGCCGCGCGTTTGCGGGTCTCCCACTTGCCCTTGAGGGTGTGGGCCTGCTGGACGATGCGGTCCACGGCCTCGGCCATGGCCTCGCCCCACGACGTGGCGACGGCCCGGCCCTGCAGCATGTGGCCGCCCCGGGCGTGGACGTGGATTTCGGCCACGTGGCGGAACTTCTCGAGATACAGCTCGACCTGGCCGGACACGGCGCGCGTGTTCAGCAGCCGCTCGAGCCGTGCCATCTTCTTTTCGACCAGGCGCCGCAGCCCGGCCGAGATATCGACGTGCCGTCCGGTGAGTGTGAGTCGCATGATGGCCTCTAGTAGAGCATCTTGCGCTGATTCGAGGTGGGAATCTTGAGCTCCTCGCGGTACTTCGCGATGGTCCGCCGCGCCAGCACCAGGCCCTCCTTCTGCAGGATGCTGACGATCTTCGAGTCGCTCAGCGGCTTGCGCGCGTCCTCGGCTTCGATGATCTTCCGGATGCGCTGCTTGATGGTGACCGACGATACGCTCTCGCCGTAGGAGCTGCTGATGCCGCTGTGGAAGAAGAACTTCATCTCGAACACGCCCTGGGGCGTGTGCATGTACTTGTTGGTGACCACGCGGCTCACCGTCGACTCGTGCATGCCGATGTCGTTGGCGACATCGCGCAGCACCAGCGGCCGGAGGTGCTCGATGCCGTGGTCGAGGAAGTCGCGCTGGAAGTTGATGATGCTCGTCGCGACCTTGTGGATCGTCTTCTGCCGCTGCTCCACCGACTTGATCAGCCAGAGGGCCGACCGGAACTTGTCCTTGACGTACGCCCGCGTCTCCTCGGAGTTGTCCGCGTTCTTGTCGAGCAGCCGGCGGTACACCGGGCTCACGCGCAGCTGCGGCAGGCCGTCCTCGTTCAGCACCGCCACGTACTGATCCTCGACCTTGATCACGTACACGTCCGGGATCACGTACGGGGACGCGTTGCGGTTGTACCGGCTGCCCGGCTTGGGGTCGAGGTGGCGGATGAGCTCGACGTGCTGCTTGATGTCGTCAATCGACAGGCCCAGCTTCTTGGCAATCTCGGGCACCTGGTGGTTCTGCAGCAGCCGCAGGTGGTCCGTCACGATCTTCTCGGCCGGCGTGCCCTCCTGGCCCAGGTGCCGCAGCTGCAGCCACAGGCACTCCTGCAGGTCGCGGGCGGCCACCCCGATCGGATCGAAGGCCTGGATCGTCCGCAGCACCGCTTCCACCCGCTCGGGGGCCCACCCGCCCATGCCGGCAATCTCGTCCACCGACGCCACGAGGTACCCGTCGTCGTCCAGGTTGCCGATGATCGCGTCGCCGATGTCCCGGACCGTCTCGTCGCCGGCCTGGAGCGAGAGCTGCCACCGCAGGTGGTCCGCCAGCGACGTGGTCGTGGACAGCGTGTTCTCGATCGGCGGCAGCTCCTTGACCTCGGTGGGCGCCTTGGGGCGGTAGCCATCGTCCAGGTAGTCGCCGAAGAAGTAGGCGTAGTCTGAATCCTCCCAGGTGTCGGGCTTCGGCCCCCGGTCGTCGGGGCCCGCCTCGGTCTTGTCGGGCGCCACGCCGTCGGCCGGCTGCAGATCTTCCCCCTGGATCTCCTCCAGCATGGGGTTTTCGACGATTTCCTGGTTCAGGAGATCCGCCAGCTCCAGCGTGGACATCGGCAGCAGCTTGATCGCCTGCTGCAGCGACGGCGTCAGGATCAGCTTCTGGACGAGCTTCGTGTGGAGCTTCTGCTGAATCGCCATGTCTACACGGAGTCTAGCCCTTCGAGCCTTGTCAGTCCAGACGGAAATCCGTGCCCAGATAGACGCGCCGGACGTCGTCGTCGGCGGCCAGCGCCGCGGGCGTCCCGCTGCGGAACACGACGCCATCGTTGACGATGTAGGCCCGATCGGTGATGCGGAGGGTCTCGCGAACGTTGTGGTCCGTGATGAGGACCCCGATGCCGCGCGCCTTCAGGTGGAAGATGATCTTCTGGATGTCCTGGACGGCGATCGGGTCGATGCCCGCGAAGGGCTCGTCCAGCAGGATGAACTGCGGACGGATGACCAGCGCCCGCGTGATCTCCACCCGGCGGCGCTCACCGCCCGACAAGGTGTAGGCCGAAGCGCCCGCCAGGGGCGTCAGGGACAGTTCGGCCAGCAGTTCGCGCAGCCGCGTGCGGCGTTCCGCCGCCGACAGGGTGAGCGTCTCCAGGATCGCCGTGATGTTCTGCTCGACGGTCAGCCCCCGGAACACCGAGGGCTCCTGCGGGAGGTAGCCGATGCCCTTGCGCGCCCGCATGTACATCGGGTCGGAGGTCACGTCGGTCCCGTTGAGCAGCACGCGGCCCGAGTCCGGCGCCGTCAGGCCCACCGTCATGTAGAACGTCGTCGTCTTGCCGGCCCCGTTGGGACCGAGCAGGCCGACGACCTCGCCGGACGACACCTCGACGCTCACGCCCTTGACGACCGTGCGGCCGCTGTAGGACTTGGTCAGCGATTCCGTGCGCAGCGTGGCCATTACTTTGCGCGCGCCTCCCCGCACGTCGCGCCCCCCTTGGTCTGGGTGCGGGTCTCGTCGTTGCCGTCCATGGTGATCGTGTCGGTCGAGCGGAAGAACACCAGCGTCTGCCCCACCGTCTCGCGGCACTCCGCCAGGATCTTCACCGGCGTGCCCCGCATCAGGTAGCGGCCGTCGTCGGCAAAGTAGGTCAGGCGGTCCCCGGTGGCCTGCCGGCCCTCCGCGCGCAGCGTCACCTTCTCGTACCCCTCGACACGTTCCAGTTCGTTGCCCGAGGGCTTGAGGAACATCTCGATCGTCACCGCCCGGAGGTCGCCCTGGGGCCCGGACACGTGCGCGTTCGGCGTGTAGGTGGCCCGCCGCACGGCCTCCTCGTACACGAGTTCATCGGCGCTGGAGATGGTCGGCACCCGCTCCACCTGCTTCGTCTTCTCGTCCTGCTGCTCCAGCATCCAGGCCGACCGGGCGTGGCCCTTCGCCGTCAGGTTGCCGGTGGCTTCGTCCAGGGTGACCCGATCGCCCTGGATGGCGGTGTCGCCCTGCCACAGTCGCGCACCGCCGTCGTACACCGCCGCCCGCGAGGCGCCGTCGTAGTCCACCGACCCGGCCGTGGCGTACACCGGCAGGTCGCCCTTGAGCATCGAGGGCCGCTTCACGTCGCGCGTCGCGCCGCCCGGCGCGCCCGCGTCGCCCCCCCGCATGACGGTCCGCACGTCCTGCTTCGCCGAGATCCGGCGCCCCTCGATGGTGAGCGACACGTGCTGGCCCTCCACCGTGACCCGCTCGTCGGCCACGCGCGGCAGCTGCCCCGTCGTGTCGTCGGTGCCCTCGAGCTCGAGCACGCCCGTCTTCACCAGGTACCGCGCCGCGGCCGCCGCCGCGCGCGTCGGCCCCTCGTCGAACCGCACGGCGCCGGTGAACGTCGCCTCGTCCACCGACCCGAAGCCCGGCTGCACGGCCAGGTCGAGGACCCGCGCCCGCGCCACCCGCGGCGTCGGCGCGCCCCCGGGCGCGGCCGGCGGGCGGAGTTCGGTGTAGACGGCATCGCCGGTGAACCGCGCCGAGGTGAGGCCCTTGCCCGGCTCCCCGCGGCTCACCAGACTGGCGGCCGTGATCGTGCGCGGCGGGTTCTCGCCGTCGGCCGGCAGGTCGAGGCGCGCGCCGTCCCGACCCGTCAGCGACGTCACGGTGCTGCCGTCCGCGTCGAGGCGCACGTCGATCCACGCGGCGCTGACGCGCCGGCCCTCCGGGCCGGTGCCTGCCACCTCGATCGACGCCTCCTTCGACAACGTGGCGCCCGACAACGTCCGCCCGTCGTCGGCGAACTCGAGCGTGATGTCCTCGGCCGCCATGGCGCGCAGCGCGCCGGCCTGGTCACCCATGCCGGTAATCCGCGAGCGCCCGCGCATCTCCAGGATCTCCACCCGCGACTCGTCGTCGGAGAGGAACGCCGTCGCCAGGTCGCTGTCGAGCACCCGGCCGGCGTGGACCAGGCGGAACCCGCGCTCGAACCGCACGTACTTGTCCGGACGCGCGAAGGCGGCGGTCCCGGAGGTGATGTCAACGGGCCCGTCCTCCGGCGTATCGGGCGCGAGCGTGAGCACGGCCCGATCGAGCAGCCGGAGCAGGTCGCGCTCCTTCTCGTACGTCATCCCGGTCGACGATCCCGTGAGGCGCTGCCGCTCGAAGGCCACGGCGCCTGGCGCCCGCAGCATCCCGTCGGTCTGGTTGTAGTGGGCTTCGGGCGCCGTGACCGTGAGGCCATCGGTGGAGGTGAGCTCCACGTCGCCGGCGAGGTGCACCTGCTGCTGGTTGTCGCCCACCTCCGCCTCGTCGGCGGTGATGCGGAAGTTACGGCCCTCGCGTTGATCCACGAAGATCCGCGCGTCCATCAGCTTCTGCCGCCCGTCCCCGTAGGCCAGGCTGCGGTCGTACTCGACGCGGAAGTCCTCGCGCGAACCCTTCAGTTGCCGGATGACGCCCCCCGTGCTCTCGGCGGCCGCGGTGGGATCCACGCGCCGCACGCCCCGGCCCCGCTTCTCCACCGGCGCCGGCTGCCGCATGGCGAAGTAGACCACGGCCACGAAGGCCACGAAGAACACGGCGATGCCGGTGCGGAGCCGGCGCTGCCAGGGCGTCATGAGGTTGCTGCGCTCGCCTTCACGTCTGCGAGTTGGACCTCGAGAGAGGTCACCCCGTTAAACGTATTCTGTTCGACACTGAAGGCGACGTCCAGCCCGTCACGGGCCCCGGTGATGACCGGCTCCCGCTCGATGCCGCGCCAGAACAGGCCCCGCAGCACCACGCCTTCGTGGCGCAAGCCGACCGAGAGGTGGCGTTCCTTGAGGCGCCGGGGTCCGTCGGTGACCGTGGCGCCCCGGGCCACGAACAGGGGGCGCGGGTTGCCGGTGCCGAACGGCGCGAGCCGGCTCAGCGCCTCGAACAACTCGGGGCGGATCGCGCTGAAGCCCAGGGGCGCGTCCAGGCGCAGGCGCGGGCGCAGGTCGTCGGGCGTCAGCCGGTCCTCGGCCACGGTGGCGATCGCCTCGCGGAACGCCTTGACGCGCGGCCGCTCGAGGGTCAGGCCCGCCGCCATCTTGTGGCCGCCGTACCGCACGAGGTGCCCGGCGCACGCGTCGAGCGCCGCCAGCATGTCGAACCCCGGGATGCTCCGGCACGACCCGTGGCCCTCGTGGCCGTCGAGGGCAATCACGATCGCCGGCCGGTGGTACGCGTCGACGAGCTTGGAGGCGACAATGCCGATGACGCCCCGGTGCCACCCCTCGGCGGCCACGACCAACGCCCCGCGGGCCCCGATGTCCGGGTCGCCGTCCACCATCCTGCGCGCCTCGGCCACGATGGCGCGCTCCTCGAGCTGGCGCCGTTCGTTCTCGTGGTTGAGCTGGGCGGCCAGCGACCGGGCCTCGTCGATCATGGCCTCGTCGGAGGCCAGCAGCAGCCGCAGGGCCAGGTCCGGCGTGCTCATGCGGCCTGCCGCATTCAACCGCGGCGCCAGCTGGAACGCCACGCTGTAACTGTCCACCCGGCGGCCGGCAAGTCCCGCGGCTTCGAGCAGCGCGCGCAGCCCCGCCTTGTGGGGTCCCTTCGACAGGGCGTCGAGGCCGAGGCTGGCAATCACCCGGTTCTCGCCGACCAGCGGCACGACGTCGGCCAGCGTCCCCAGCGCCGCGAGTTTGATGAAGCCCGGCAGCCAGTGCTCGCGGCCCGCCACGCGGCACAGGGACTGCACCAGCTTGAGGGCCACGCCCACGCCGGCCAGGTGCTTGTCCGGATACGGGCAATCCGGCCGCTTCGGGTTGATCACGGCGTAGGCGTCCGGCAGCGTGTCGTCGGGCTCGTGGTGGTCCGTGATGATGAGGTCGAGGCCCAGCTCGCGGGCGCGGCGCGCCGCCTCCGCGCCGCGGATGCCGCAGTCCACCGACACGATCACGCGCGCGCCCTCGGCGTGCAGGCGCTCGATCGCCGGGATGTTCAGGCCGTAGCCGTCGCGGATGCGCTCGGGCACGAAGTGGCCCACGCTGCCGCCGAGCATCTCGAGGGCCCGCCGCACGATGACCGTCGACGTGACGCCGTCCACGTCGTAGTCCCCGTGCACGGCGATACGTTCGCCGCGCGCCACGGCGCCCATGAGGCGCTCGGTCGCCGCCGCCACGCCGGTCAACCGCGATGGATCGTGCAACTGGTCGAGGGACGGGTGCAGGAAGGCATGTGCCGCGGCCGGGTCCGTGATGCCCCGCTGCCACAGCAGCCGGGCGATGACGGGATCCACGCCCAGCGCGTTCGCGAGGGGCCGCGAGAGCGCGGCGTCGTGCTCCGGGCAGTCCCAGACGTACGCCACCATCAGCGCGCCGCGTCGACGACGAAGTCGGCGCCCTCCCGCCCCAGCGCCCGGAACCGGGCGTAGCGGCGGTCGAGGCGCTCGGCCGACGGCAGCGCGGCGAGTTCGCCCAGGACCCCGGCCAGCGCGGCGTCGAGCAGCGCGGCGGCGGCGGCGGGATCCTGGTGGGCGCCGCCCACCGGCTCGGGCACGATCGCGTCGACGATGCCCGCCCGCAGCAGGTCCGGGGACGTCAGCTTGAGCGCCTCCGCCGCCTCCATCTTCCGGCCCGAGTCACGCCACAGGATGGCGGCGCAGCCCTCCGGCGGGATCACGCTGTAGATGGCGTGTTCCTGGATCAGCACCCGGTCGCCGATCGCGATGCCCAGGGCGCCGCCGCTCCCCCCTTCGCCGGTCACCACCACGACGATCGGCACATCGAGCATCACCATCTCGCGCAGGTTGAACGCGATGGCCTCGGCCACGCCGCGTTCCTCGGACTCGATGCCCGGATAGGCCGCCGGGGTGTCGACGAAGACGAGAATCGGGCGGCGGAACTTCTCGGCCGTGCGCATGGCGCGCAGGGCCTTCCGGTACCCTTCGGGCCTGGCGTAGCCGAAGTTGCGCGCGATCTTGTCCTTGGTGGTCCGGCCCTTCTGGTGGCCGACCACGAGCACCGGGTCGCCGTGGAACCGGGCGAACCCGCACACGATGGCCGCGTCGTCGGCGAACCGCCGGTCGCCGTGGATCTCGTCGAACCCGCCGAAGAGGCGCTCGATGTAGTCGAGGGTGACGGGACGGCTCGGATGCCGCGCGACGAGCACGCGCTGCCACGGCGTGAGCGTCGCGTAGAGTTCGGCCCGCAGCGAGACGACCCGGGCGAGCAGGCGCTCGATGTCGGCGGTGCGCGCCTCGGTGCGGGGCATGAGGCTGAGGGCCTCGACTTCCTTCAGCAGGATGCCAATCGGTTCTTCGAATTCGAGCAGTTCGGCCGCCATCGTTCTCCTGCCTGCCATCTTATCGCAGTGTGACCGTGCCCGCCCCGCAGACGGCGTCGATCTCGGCCGCCAGGGCGTCGGAGGGGCGCACCCGCACCTGGCCCGACACCTCGACGCGCACCTGCAGCGGGGGCTGCCCCTGCGGCAGCAGGATCTCGATCCGCACCCGGCGATCGCCGCGGTGGCGGCCCAGGATGTCCGCCACGCGTTCGAGTTGCGCCCGGTCCGCGGGCGGCATGCGCAGGGTGAGCACCACCTCCCGCCGCAGCGACTCCGGCACCGCATCGATGGGCAGGATCTCGGTCGCGGTGACCCGCGTCGAGTCCTCCGTGCGCTCGAACCGGCCCTTCACGAGCACCGGCGCGTCGGCCTGCAGCAGCGACGCCGCCTTCGAGAAGGCGTCCGGGAAGACCACCACCTCGACGGTGCCGTGCGGGTCGTCGAGGACGAAGGCCGCCATCCGGTCGCCCTTCTTGGTCTTCAACTGGCGCAGGCCGGTGACGATGCCGCCAATCGAGACGTCCTCGCTGATGCGCAGGCCGGTGTCGCCGGCCGCGGCCCCGTTCTCGTCCTCGTCGTCGCCCGCGGGCGCCGGCGGCACGGCGGCCAGCAGGTCCGCGAGGGACCGGGCGCCAAAGGCGGCCAGGGCGTCGGCGTAGCGGTCGATGGGATGGCCGCTCAGATAGAGCCCGAGGGCCTCCTTCTCGGCCGACAACTGCACGGCCTCCGGCCACGGCGGCGCCGCCGGCAGCGGCACCTCTCCCGGCTCGCCGCCCCCGTCGTCGGCCAGGCCGAACAGACCGCCCTGCCCCTTCTCCTTGTCGCGCTGGTGTCGGCTGCCGTGTTCCATCGCCCCGTCGAGGGCGGCCAGCAGGCGTGGCCGCAGCACGGAGGCGCCCTGGCCCGGCGCCGACACGCGGCCGAGGCTGTCGAGGGCGCCGGCCTTGGCGAGGCTCTCCAGCACGCGTTTGTTCACGAGGCGCAGGTCTACCTCCTCGCACAGGCGGTAGAGCGAGGTGAACCCGCCCTGCGCCTGCCGGGCCTGCAGCATGGAGGCGATCGCCCCCTCGCCCACGTTCTTCACCGCGCCGAGCCCGAATCGCACCCCCTCGGGGGTGACGACGAACGCGAGGTCGCTGGCGTTGAGGTCCGGGGCGAGGATCGGCACGCCCAGGTCCTTGCACTCGTGGAGGTACATCGCGAGCTTGTCGGTGTTCTGCGACTCGATGGTGAGCAGCGCGGCCATGAAGTGCCGCGGATAGTTGGCCTTCAGGTACGCGGTCTGGTAGGCGAGGTATGCGTAGGTGGTGGAGTGCGACTTGTTGAAGCCGTACCCGGCGAAAAACTCGATGAGTTCGAAGATCCGGCCCGCCTTCTTGGCGTTGATGCCCCGCTCCGCGGCGCCCTTCACGAACTTCTCGCGCTGGGCCTGCATGACCTTCGCGTCCTTCTTGCCCATCGCCTTGCGGAGCAGGTCGGCCTCGCCCAGGGAGAACCCGGCCAGGGCGCTCGCGACGCGCATGACCTGCTCCTGGTAGACCATGACGCCGTAGGTCTCGTGCAGGACGGGCTCGAGCTGCGGCAGCTCGTAGGTGATCTCCACGCGGCCGTGCTTGCGCGCGATGAAGTCGTCCACGAGCCCGCCCTTGATCGGCCCCGGCCGGTAGAGCGCGTTGAGGGCGATGAGGTCCTCGAACTTCCGCGGCTTGGCCTTGCGCAGGATGTCGCGCATGCCCGAGCTCTCGAACTGGAACACGCCGAGCGTCTGCCCCTCGCAGAAGAGGTCGAAGGTGCGGGCGTCGTCCATCGGCACCGCGTCGAGGTCGAGGGGCGCGCCCGTGGTCGCCGCGATCTGCGTGAGCGCGTCGTCGATGAGCGTGAGCGTGCTCAGGCCCAGGAAGTCCATCTTCAGGAGGCCGATGCGCTCGATCTCCTTCATGCTCCACTGGGTCGTGATTTCGTCCCGGGCCCCCTTGTAGAGCGGCGCGAACTCGGTGATCGGTCGGGGCGCGATGACCACGCCCGCGGCGTGCACCGAGGCGTGCCGGGCCATGCCCTCGAGGCGCTTGGCGATGCCCAGCAGTTCGTCGACCCGCGCGTCGGTGGCCTCCATGTCCTTGAGGACCGGGTTCTCCTTCAGCGCCTTCTCGAGCGTCATGTCGAGGGCCGCGGGGATCTGCTTGGCCACCTTGTCCACGTCGGCGTAGGACAGGTCGAGCACGCGCCCCACGTCGCGCACGACCGCCTTGGCCTTCATCGTGCCGAAGGTGATGATCTGCGCGACGTTCTCCCGCCCGTACTTGCGCGTCACGTACTCGATGACTTCGCCCCGCCGGCGCTCGCAGAAGTCGATGTCGATGTCGGGCAGCGAGATGCGCTCCGGGTTCAGGAACCGCTCGAACAGCAGGTCGAACTGCAGCGGATCGACGTCCGTGATCTTCAGGCAGTAGGCCACGAGGCTGCCGGCCGCCGAGCCGCGCCCGGGGCCGACGGGAATGCGGTGCTCGCGGGCGTAGCGGATGAAGTCCCAGACGATCAGGAAGTACCCCGGGTACTGCATGCGCTTGATGACGTCGATCTCGTACTGCAGGCGCGTCTCGTACTCGGCGACGGTGTGCCGGAGCCGGCCCTGCGCCTCGAGTTCGAGCCACCGGGGCCGCCGCATCTCGAAGCCCCGGCGTACCTCGTGCTCGAAGTAGCCGTCGACGTCGAAGCCCTCGGGCACCTGGAAATTCGGCAGGTACGGGCCCCGGTCGTCCAGATCGACCGCGCAGCGCTCCGCGATGCGCACGGTGTTGCGCAACGCGTCGGGCACGTGGCCGAACACCGCGGCCATCTCCTCGGGCGTCTTGAGGTAGAACTGGTCGCCGTAGTACCGCATGCGCTCGGGCGCGTTGACGGTCTTGCCCGTGCCGATGCACAGCAGGATGTCGTGGGCCCGGTAGTCGGCCTGGCGCAGGTAGTGCACGTCGTTGGTGCACACCAGGGGCATGTCCAGCTCGCGCGCCAGGGGCAGCAGGCGGCTGTTGACCAGCGCCTGGTCCTCGATCCGGTGGTCCTGGAGCTCGAGGAAGAAGCTGTCGGGGCCCAGGATGTCGCGGTAAGTCGACGCCGTGTCGAGCGCCCGCTGCACCTGGTCCGCCCGCAGGTGCGTCGGGATCTCCCCCTTCAGGCAGCTGCTCAGCCCGATCAGGCCCTTCGCGTGCTGCGCGAGGATCTCCTTGTCGATGCGGGGCTTGTAGTAGAACCCCTCGGTGTAGGCCGACGAGGTCAGGCGCACCAGGTTGTGAAACCCCTCGGTGGTCTCCGCCAGCAGGATCAGGTGATTGGCCGTCTCGCCCGGGGTGCCGCCCTTGAAGGTCCGCGGGCCCGGCGCCACGTAGACTTCGCAGCCGAGGATCGGCTTGACGCCCCGCTTCTTGGCCTGGTCGTAGAACGTGATGGCCGAGAACAGGTTGCCGTGCTCCGTGACCGCCAGCGCGGGCATGCGGAGGCGCTGAGCCTCGTCGAGCAGCTCGCCGATGCGGCACGCGCCGTCCAGCAGGGAGTACTCGGTGTGCAGGTGCAGGTGCACGAACTCGGCCATGTCACTCCCACTCGATCGTCGCCGGCGGCTTGGAGCTGATGTCGTACACGACCCGGTTGACACCCCGGACCTCGTTCACGAGCCGCGACGAGATGCCGCCCAGCACCTCCATCGGCAGCCGGGCCCAGTCCGCTGTCATGCCGTCGAGGCTCTCCACGGCCCGCACCGCGATCGTGTACTCGTAGGTGCGTTCGTCGCCCATCACGCCCACGCTCTTCACCGGCAGCAGCACCGCGAAACTCTGCCACAGCCGGCCGTACCACCCCTGGCGGCGGATCTCGTCCACCACCACCGCGTCGGCCCGCCGCAGCAGGTCGAGCCGCTCGCCGGTGATCTCCCCCACCACCCGCACGGCCAGCCCGGGCCCCGGGAACGGCTGGCGCGTCACGAATTCCTCGTCGAGGCCCAGCGCCCGCCCCAGGGCCCGCACCTCGTCCTTGAAGAGCTGCCGCAGCGGCTCCACCAGCTTGAACCGCATCCGTTCCGGCAACCCGCCCACGTTGTGGTGGCTCTTGATCGTGGCCGACGGTCCCATCACGGACACGGATTCGATCACGTCAGGGTACAGCGTGCCCTGCGCCAGGAACTCGAAGCCGCCGAGGCGCGCCGCCTCCTCCTCGAAGACGTCCACGAAGAGTCCGCCGATGATCTTCCGCTTCTGCTCGGGATCGGTCACGCCGGCCAGGGCCGCCACGAACCGCGCCGAGGCGTCCACGAACACCACGCGGAGGCGCAGCTTCTCGGCCAGGCGCCGCCGCACCTGCGCGGCCTCGTCCAGGCGCAGCAGGCCGTTGTCCACGAACACGCACGTCAACCGGTCGCCGAGGGCGCGGTGCAGCAGCACGGCCGCCACCGCCGAGTCCACGCCGCCGCTCAGGGCGCAGACCACCCGGCCCGCGCCGACCTGCGCCCGGATCGCCGCCACCGCCTCGTCGGCATAGGACGCGATCGTCCAGTCGCCGCGGCACCCGCACACCTCGAAGGCGAACCGCCGGAGGATGGCCGCGCCATGCTGCGTGTGCACCACCTCCGGGTGAAACAGCAGGCCGAACTGCCGGCGCTCGAGCGACTCGATGGCCGCCACCGGGGCGTTGGCGCTCGTGGCCACGACCCGGAATCCGGGAGGCGCGGCCTCCACGTAATCGCCGTGGCTCGCCCACACCGCCTGCTCGACCGGCACTCCCTCGAACAGGCACCCGCGCGGCTCGGTGGCCTGCACCGTGGCGGGCCCGAACTCCCGGTGCGGCGCCCGCCCCACGCGTCCACCCAGTTCCGTCGTCAGCAGCTGCATGCCGTAGCAGATGCCCAGCACCGGCACGCCCGCCTGCAGCACGCCGGGGTCCACGCGCGGCGCGTTCGGATCGTCCACGCTGCGCGGGCCGCCCGACAGGATGATCCCGGCCGGACGGCGCGCGAGGATCGCGTCGAGCGGCTCATGGAAGGGCACGATCTCGGAATACACCGCCAGTTCGCGCAGCCGCCGGGCGATCAGTTGCGTGTATTGCGAGCCGAAGTCGACGACGACGATGGTCTGATGAGTCACGAGGACTGGTCCGCGATCACGGGGCCGGCACGGGGCCCACGGGCCGGCCGGGACGGTGGTGGTCTTTGTCGTATTATACCGGGGTGATCTCGCGCGCGACCAATTCCCCGTCTCGCGGCCGGCGGCCGGCGTCCAGGCCGCCGTGCCGGCGCCTCGCCGCGCTCCTGGCACTCGGCCTCGCGCTGGCGGCCGCGGTCCCCGCCGCGGCGCAGGAGGCCTCGCTCGTCACCTTTCCCGGCGGCGTCGTGTGGCAGACGCAGTTGCCCGCCGCGCCCGCGTTCCCGCCGGCGTTCGACGCCACCCGGGCGTTCATCGCCCTGAAGGACGGCACGCTGGCCGCGGTCGGGCTCGACACCGGTGTGGTCACCTGGAGCCTGGCCCAGGCCGCCAGCGTCCCTCCCGCCGCCGGCGGCGGCCTCGTCGCCGGGGCCGACGGCGCCACGGTCTGGGTACGCGACGCCGCCACCGGCGCGCCGCGCTGGCAGCGGACCCTCGACCACCCTGCCGTCACGCAGGTGCTCGTCACCGCCGAAGCGGTGGTCGTCGCGACGGAGGGCGGGATCGTGGTGAGCCTCCTGGCCGCCGATGGGGCCGAGCGCTGGCGCCAGCCGCTCGGCACACGCCCGACGGCGGTGCCCGTCTCAGATGATCGACTGGTGTTCGCGGGCCTGCTCGACGGCCGGGTCGTGGCGCTCGACGCCCGCGCGGGCACGCCCGCGTGGACGCGCGCCCTGCGCGGCAAGATCCTCACGCTCTCGCTGTTCGACGACCGCCTGCTGGCCGGATCCAACGACAACTTCGCCTACATCCTCGCGGCGAAGGACGGCGACCAGAAGTGGAAGTGGCGCACCGGCGGCGACGTGATTGGCACGGCCATCGCCGACGCCCGCCGCCTCTACTACGTGTCGTTGTCGAATACGCTCCTGGCCCACAACCGCCGCAACGGACACCTGGCCTGGAAACGCGGCCTGCCGTCGCGGCCGGCCGGCGGACCGGTCTGGATCGGCGACCGGGTGGTGGTGGCGGGCGTGGCGCCGGAACTGCGCGCCTTCAAGGTCGAGGACGGCAGTCCCTCGGGCACGGTGGGCGTGCCGGGACGGATTCTGCACCGGCCCCACCTCGCCGAGGCGGCGGGCGACGTGCCGGCGCGGCTCGTCATCGTCACCGGCGGCGGTCACGTCCTGGCGCTCGGGCAGACGGTCGAACCGCCGCTGGTGCCGATGGAAGAGCCCTTCGGCCGCAAGCTCGCCCCTGAAACGCTGGGCGGACCGGCACAGCGCCCGGGCCAGGGCCAGGCCCCGGCCCGCCGGCGCGACGGCGGGCGGCCCTGACGCCGCGCCGCCCTATCCGGCAAAGGGCGGCCCGTCGGGATCGGCGGCGTCCGGCTCGATGATCTCGGGTCCCTGCTGGCGGCGGTAGAGGTTGACGTAGGCCACCAGCGCGCTCAGTCCCAGATACTGGAAGACGAGCCCCCGGAACAGCCAGGCCAGCAGCTGCAGCGGCACGACCGCGAGCCCCACCAGCGGCACGAACGCGATGAGGCCAAGGCTCGTGGTCGCCACAATCGAGATGATCGTGGCGCCGACCACGAGCAGCAGCACCAGGCCGAACACGCTCAGCACGAGGCGCGCCTCGCGGCGCAGGAGGCGCGTCACCCGCACGGCGGCAATGCGGACGCTGCAGTCGTCCACCACGACGACCATCTGGATGAGCAGGTAGAGGAAGTTGACCAGCGTGATCCAGGCCGCGAGCACCGTTGACGCCAGCCCCGCCGTCAGCGTCCACGCGACGTTCGACTCGGGCGTCAGGGACGCCGGCAGGTTGCCGAACAGCACGGCGAGGTAGATCCCGCCCGACAGCAGATACACGCCGAACAGCACCAGCCCGAGCCGGAGGTACCGCCGGAACACGTGCAGGCACCCGTCGCGGAACCGGTCGAGCGTGAATCGCGTCGCGCTCTGGAACACCGGCAGCGTGAGCGGGGGCAGTTCCACGGCGCCGCCGTCGCGCTCGCCGAGGGCCAGCACGGTCACAGTGCCACCCTTGGTCAGGAACAGCAGCACGGACCCCGCCAGCCCGACGATGCCGAATGAAAGGATGAAGGCGCCGAGGGCAATCGGCTCCGACACCAGCGCCGACGCCACGCTCGTGAGGCTCGCCCGCAAGTCGTTGCCGGCGAAGTCGGGCAGGTCGCGCCCCAGGACGAGGGCCACCACCAGCACACCCACCACGATGGGCACCGTCAACAGCAGCTTGACGGTGGAGTCGGCCACGAACTGAATGGCCGTCACCTGCCAGTTGGCGGCGGCCACGAGGGCGCCGCGCTTCAGGACCGTCTTGACGGTGACGTGGGTCTGCATGAGGCTGGGCGGCACGACACCGGCACGTCGCAGGCCGTCCGCCGCCTACTCTTATAGCACGGGACTTGCGCGGCGGAACGCGGGCCGCGGGCCGCAGCCTATCTGGTATGCTGCTTCGCATCCGTATGCCGGCCTTCTCCTCAGCCCGCCCGTGGACCCGCTGGCTCGTCGCCTGGGCCGCCGTGGGCGGGCTGGTGTTCGCCGGATTCACCGCCTTCGAACTGCACCAGTTCGCGCGCAGCGACGAGGACGGCGCCCGGCGCGTGCTGGACGATGTCGAGCGCACGTTCGCGGCCACCGCCAGGCGCGTGGAGGACGCCGCCACCCGCGTCGCCATGGAGCCCGACGCGATCGCCCGGGCGGCCTCGGGGCCGGACGCGGCCAGCGGCCTGTTCGGGCGCCTGCAGGCGATCACCGCCGGCGATGAACGCCTGTCGGTGACGGTGTACTCCGCGCAATCCCTGCCGCTGGCCTGGAGCGGGCGCCCATCGGACGTGCCCCGTGCCCGCATCGGCACCGCGAGCGCCATGTTCGTGGCACCCGGCCCCCTGGGGCCGCGTCTCGTGGCGGTGCGACCGGTGCTGGCAGCACCCGCGCCGTCTGACGCCGGCACCGAGGCGGTGACGGGCCCGCAGGCGCGCATCGCCACGGTGGTGGCCGAGTGGCTGCTGCCCACCGGCCCGGCCGCTACGGCCCTGATCGGCGAAGCCACCTGGACCGCCCACGGCCTCACGCTGCCGTTGCGCGCCCGCTACGAGGGCGCGGGTACCGATCGACAGCCGGGGGCCTTCCTGCTGAGAGCCCCGGACGGCACGCCGCTGCTCGACGGACGCGTGGTGCCCGGTGACGTGGCCCGGGCCCGCAGCCTGCTGCGCGCCCGCCTGGCCGGCGCGCAGTGGCTCGTGGCCGGCATCTTCCTCACGCTGGCTGCCGCACCCATCCTGACCTGGCGTGCGCGGGCGCGCTCGGCGCTGGCATTCGTGGCGGCCACCGTGGCCGCAATTCTCGGGGTTCTAGCCGGACGGGCGGCCGCGTGGGTCGCCCTGGGACTGCTGGTGCCCGGCCCGGGCGACGACCTGCCCGGTGGCCTGCTCACCCGGTCCGCCGCGGACGTCTTCCTCACCGCCGGCAGCGCGTTCCTCCTCGTCGTCATCGTCGCCAACGCGGTGGTGCATGCGCGGCGGGCGTGGCGCCGCGCGCGCCGCAACGTCGCCGGCGATCCCCGTGCGCTGGCAGGGTTCCTCGCGTCGGGCGTGCTGGCCGGCGGCGTGGTGAGCCTGGTCTTCGCCGGCCTGCAGACACTCATCCGCGACCAGGTGGCCGCCACCTCCATCGACCTCCTGCGCTTCTCGCTCTATCCCGCCACCGCCGAGCGGCTGTTGATCGAGGGCGCGCTCGTGCTGGCCGCAGCCGCCGCCATCTGGCTCGCCGTCACCGTCTGCCTCACCGCGCTCCTGCCGTTCCGGATTGCCGCGGCCGGCCGCCTGCGGCTCGTCGCGGTCGCGTGCTGGGTCGTGCCGCCGCTGGCCTGGATCGCGACGCGGGTTCCCGAGTCCGACCCGTCGGCACCCGCGCTGGTGGCCCCGGTCCTGCTGACGGCGGCGGCAGGCTGGGCGTGGCGGAGGATCGTGCGCCGCTACAGGCACGTGTCGCAAGGCGCCCGGCTGCTGATGTTGTTTGCCGGCCTCACGGTCCCCATCCTGGCGTGGTACCCCGGCGTGTTCATGGAGTCGACCCGGGCCCGGCGTGATCTGGTGGCGGCGCGGCTGGCCCCGCAGGTCATGAGCCAGCGTGACGACCTGCAGGCGAGGGTGCGCGCGGCGCTCGAGCAGATCGACCGGGTCGCCGACCTCGCGGATCTCGTGGCCGCGGGGCGGGGCGGCAGCACGCCGGTGCCCAGCGACTCGGCGTTCTACGTGTGGTCGCAAACCGACCTCTCGCGCTTCCGGCTGACGTCGGCGATCGAGTTGTACGGCCCGGACGGCCTGCTGGCCAGCCGGTTCGCCCTCAAGCTGCCCGACTACACGTCGGCGCAGCAGCGCTGGGAGGGCGAGGGCTGCCGCTGGGAACTCTTCGAGGAGGTGTCGCCCTTCTTCTCCGAGGAACGCCGGCTGCTCTACGCGGGGCGCGGGTTGTGCGTGGACACGCCGGCCGGCCGGCGCGTGGTGGGGGCCATCGCGATCTACGCCATGCTGGATTATGGCGATCTGCCGTTCGTCGGGGCGCAGACCCCGTACGCGGCCCTCGTGCGCGGCGCGCCCACCGCGACGCGCGACCCGATCCACGGGCGCGACGTGCAGTTTGTCGCCTACGGCTGGAGCCGGCGCCCGGTCTACGCCTCCGGCGACTCCTGGTCCCTCGATGACGCCACCTTCGCGCGGGTGTACGCGTCGCGGGTGCCCTTCTGGACCACGGTGCCGGGCCGCGACCGCGCGTGGGCCGTACACCTGTCCAACGACCGCGGCGGCATCTACGCGCTCGGCTATCCGCTGCTGTCGTGGGTGGAACATCTCGTCAACCTCGGCGAGCTGGTCGTCCTCGGCGGGCTGACGTTCGTGGCGCTCGTCTGCGGCCTGTGGGTCACGGCGCTCGCCGGCGGGTACCGCAGCCTGCGCGGGCGCGACCTGCTGCGCGAGGTGCGCGCCAGCTTCTACCGGAAGCTCTTTCTCGCCTTCGTCGCCGCCGCGGCGATTCCGGTGCTGACGCTGGCCGTGGTGGCGCGGGCCTACCTGTCGGCGCGTCTGCTGGCCGGGATCGAGGAGACCGCTGCGCGGACGGCAGGCGTGGCGCAGCGCGTGGTGGAGGATTACGCCCAGATCCAGGAGCGCGGCGAGCGCCGCCTCACCAGCGTCGACGACGACATCCTGGTGTGGATCGCGCGCGCCATCGACCTCGACGTCAACGTGTTCGAGGGCCCGCACCTGGTCGCCACGAGCGAGCGGAACCTCTACGCGTCGGGCGCGCTGCCGACGCGGACCTCGTCGGCCATCTACCGGGCCATCGAGCTCGAGCGGCGGGCGACCTACGTGGCCAGCGAACGGCTGGGCTGGTTCGATTTCCTCGTGGCGGCCGCCCCGGTGCGCCTCGGCGGCCGGGAGGCCATCCTGACCGTCCCCCTCACCCTGCGCCAGCAGGCCATCGAGCGGGAAATCGACGATCTCAACCGCCGCATCCTGCTGGCGGTGATCGCGTTCATCCTGGCGGGCTCGGCCCTGGGCTACTGGATGGCGGAGCGGATCGCGGACCCCGTCAACCGGCTGCAGCGGGCCACGGCCCGCATTGCGCGCGGCGACCTCACCGCGCGCGTCGCGCTCACGTCCACCGACGAGCTGCGGCGCCTCGTGGAGGCCTTCAACCGCATGGCCACCGAGCTGCAGCGGCAGCAATCCGAACTGGAGCGCACCCACCGCCTGGAGGCGTGGGCCGACATGGCGCGGCAGGTGGCCCACGAGATCAAGAACCCGCTGACCCCGATCCAGCTGTCCGCCGAGCACCTGCGCCGCGTGCACCACGACCGGGGCACGCCGCTCTCGCCGGTGCTCGAGGGCTGCGTGGACTCCATCCTGGCGCAGGTGCGGCTGCTGCGGCAGATCGCGGCCGAGTTCTCGAGCTTCGCCTCGTCGCCCACGCCGCGGCCCGTGGCCGCCGACATCGGCGAACTCCTCAGCGAGGTGGTCGAGCCGTACCGGCCCGGCCTGGCGGGACGCGTCGCGTTCGACGTGGAGGTGGAGCCGGGCCTGCCCGCCCTGGCGATGGACCGGACGCTGGTCGGCCGCGCGCTCACCAACGTGATCGACAACGCGCTGCACGCGATGCCGAATGGCGGCACGCTCACGGTGACGGCCCGGGCCGCCGCGCCGCCGCCGGGCGTGACGGTGACGGTCCGGGACACGGGCGTCGGCATGGACGCCGCCGCCATCGCGCGCATCTTCGAACCCTACTTCTCCACCAAGGCCACCGGCACGGGGCTCGGCCTGACCATCGCCCGGCGCAACGTCGAGTTGCACGGGGGCACGGTCGCCGTGGCCAGCGAACCCGGCCGGGGCACGGTGGTGACGATGACGCTGCCGCGGTGGGCGGGGCCGGCCGCCTCTGCCTGATCGCGCTGCCGGAGGCGACGCTTGACAGGTGAGCATGGTAAGTATTTAGTACTTATATGAAGCGCAAGATCGTCCAGACGGGCAGTTCCCTCGCCGTGACGCTCCCGGCCGAGGTGGTCGAGGCGTTCGGGCTCAAGAAGGGCCAGGAGGTGGACGTCGCCGTCCACCCCGCGACCGGCGCCGTGGTTATTCGCCCGGGCGTGAAGTTCTTCGAGGATGGCAAGGTGACGAAGCGATTCAAGACGATGTCGACGTCCCTGCTCGAGCGCCGTGCTGCGCTGTACCGCGAACTCGCCAAATGACGTTCTACCTGTCGCTGGCCCAGGTCGTTGAGTTGCACCGGGCCCTCCTGGCGACCTTCGGCGGTCTCGCCGGCATCCGCGATCGGGGGGGTCTCGAGGCGTCCATCGCGCGGCCGGCCATGACGTTCGGCGGTGAAGATCTGTACGCGGATCTGCCCTCGAAGGCGGCGGCACTCCTGCACTCCCTGGTCCTCAACCACCCGTTCCTGGACGGGAACACGCGGGCCGGCGCGGCGGCGGCCGAGTTGTTCCTGGAACTCAATGGTCTCGCGGTGGCCGCCAGTGATCCGGAGTTCGAGAGCGTGACCCTGGCGACGGCCCGGGGCGACATGTCCGCCGAAGCGCTCGCCATCTGGTTCCGCCAGCGCGCGCGGCCGCTCGAGCC
>CAYNDV010000018.1:0-37091 GCA_964396055.1 uncultured Vicinamibacterales bacterium
TGAAGTGCGACACCGCGTTCACCGACTTGATCGACATCATCGGCCCTTCGAAGGTGGACATGCCGTAGTAGGTGACGGCCACCACGAAGAACTTCAGGATGGGGTCGTCGCGCAACTTGTCCCAGGCGCCGCGCAGGGTGAACAGCCCGTTCACCATCCCGCCCCACGACGGCATCCACAGGATGAGCGAGAAGAGCATCCCGAGGGTCGACGCCCACTCCGGAAGGGCCGAGTAGTGCAGGTGGTGCGGGCCCGCCCAGATGTAGACGAACACCAGCGACCAGAAGTGCATGATCGACAGCCGGTAACTGAACACCGGCCGGTCGGCCGCCTTCGGCAGGTAGTAGTACATGAGGCCCAGGTACGGCGTCGTCAGGAAGAACGCCACCGCGTTGTGGCCGTACCACCACTGCATGAGGGCGTCCTTCACGCCCGAGTACGCCGAGTAGCTGCCCAGCAGCGAGTACGGCATCGCCATGCTGTTGCCGATGTGCAGGATGGCCACCGCGACGATCGAAGCCAGGTAGAACCAGATCGCCACGTAGAGGTGTTTCTCCCGCCGGATCGCGATCGTCCCGAAGAAGTTGATCGCGTACACCACCCAGAGCACCGCAATAACGACGTCCAGCACCCAGGGCAGTTCCGCGTACTCCTTGGCCTGGGTGTTGCCGGTCACCAGCGCCACCGCCGCGGCGGCGATCAGCAGCTGCCACCCCCAGAAATGCACCTGCGAGAGCCGGTCGCTGAAGAGGCGCGTCTTCAGGAGCCGCTGCATCGAGTGGTAGGAGCCGGCGAAGATGATGTTGCCTACAAACGCGAAGATGACCGCGTTGGTGTGCAGCGGACGCAGCCGGCCGAACGTGAGGTACGGGGCGAGGTTGAGCGCCGGCAGGAAGAGCATCGCCGCGATCAGGACGCCCACGAGCATGCCGACCACGGCCCACACGACGGCGGCCAGGAAGAACAGCCGCGGGGTCTGGTCATCGTAGTGCACGGTGTCGCTCATCGGTCTACCATCCTCTTTGGGTGGATTCCGTTCGAACGCCGGTCCCCGGGGACCGGCTGCCGGACCGGGCGTCGCACGCGGGCCGCACGGGGATCCGCACGCGGAAGGGGGACGCGGGCAACGTTCCCGCCGGCTCGGACGCGGGCGGCTGGCCCACCAGGGCGGCCACGCGCGCGCCGGCGAGCACGTCGCGCACCTGCGCCTGGGCCTGCCGCCAGATCGGGTGGGCCGGACACTCGGGCGAGCGGTGGCACCCGCCGGTGATCACGCAGGCGTTCAGCGCCGGGATGCCATCCACCGCCTCGACAACGTCGAGGACGCTGGCGTCCCGCCCCGCGTCGGTCAGTTCGTAGCCGCCGGTCTTGCCCCGGTACGGCACGATCAGCCCGTGCTGGGTCAGCGGCCGAAGCACCTTGTAGAGAAACGGGGCAGGCACGTCGCACTCGGCGGCCAGATCGGTGAGACACATGCGCGCACGCGGAGGGAGGCCCGCGAGCACGAGCGTGGCTCTGAGGGCATAGTCGGCGGCGCGAGAGACCATTGGCTGGAAGAACCCGGGGGGCGACGGCACCATTGCCGGAAAATTGGAGTCCCAGACTCCAATTTGCCGAGCTTGAGCAATGCGCGTGCCGCACTCTATCACAACGGAATTGCGCACGAACCCGGTGAGAACCCGTGATCACGGACCACTCAGTGCGGGATTCCCGGCAGTCCGCCGGAGTACCGGAGGCGCGCCTCGCCGGCTCCCCGGCCGGTCTTCTCACCGCAGCCGGATGAGGGCGCCGCGGTCGGTGTACGGATCGTAGGCGTACCGGTAGACCTGGCGATCCGGGAACGCATCGAACAGCCGGTTGTTCTCCGTCCCACGGTCCAGCGCGAAGATCACCGGTCCGTCGTACCGGCCCCAGTTGCGCGTGTGGTCCGTCGGGGCCATGGGCCAGCGCGTCCCCGTGGGCGTCGAGACGATGACGACGGCCTTTGCCAGGCGCGCGGCGTCCACCACGCGGTACAGGTCGGTGCGCTGGTGCACGATCGTGCCGACGTGCCACACGTGCCGCCCGAGCAGGGGCAGGGCCACGACGACGCTCACCGCGAACAGATAGAAGTACCAACGGCCGGCCGTCGTCTTGGCAGCCCACGTCGTTTCGCGCACGGCCAGCCACGCGGCCGGCAGCACCACGAACGGTAGCGCTTCGAAGTAGTAGCGCGGGCCGTACCGGTTTCCGCCATCGTCGACGTAGAAGTAGTAGCCGGCCACGAGGCACAGGGTGACGGCGCCGAAGAGCCGGTGGTACCGGGGGGCGCCGCCAGCCCCCATCGCGATGACAGCCAGGCCCAGGACGGCGGGCGGGGTCCACACCATCCAGTCCCACAGGTTCGCCAGCATGATCTCCGTGCCTTTCGACAGGAGGTTGGCCGGGAACCACCGGGCGTCGTAGTACTCGAAGCCGTTCATCGGCAGCACGCCCCACTGCCCCGTGAGCGTGGCGTTGTGCCAGAAGAAGAGCGCCGCGATCGGCAGCGAGGCGGCCAGGAACCCCGCCGCGAACCGCCAGTGGCGCCAGCCGCCGCGAAGGTAGTGGAAGCCGAACGGCAGCCCGCACATCAGGGCGGTGAAGAAGCGGGCGGCGAACGCCGCGCCGAAGGCCGCGCCCGCCAGGAGCCCCCACCCGAAGCCGTCGCGCTCCGTGCCACGCAGCGCCGCGGCGGCGAAGACGAGCAGCGCCAGCAGCGTGAACGTGTGGGCGTAGAACGACGCGCTGTTGAGCAGGAAGAAGGCCGACCCCGCCATCACGACGGTGCCCACCAGCGCGACACGATCACCGTACCACCGGCGCGCAGACCAGAAACAGACCGCCACGCACGCCGCCGCCAGCAGGGGGTTGAGGAGCCACGCGGGGAGGCCTGCCCGCGCGGCGGTGTAGAGTGCGACGGGCCAGCCGGGGGGGAAGACGGAGAACACGCGGCCGTCGAGGACGCGCACGTGGCCGAAATCGAAGAAGGGCTGGAGCGGGTGCTCCGGATACCAGGCGCGGCCGTCGAGCCACGCGCGCACCTGGAACAGGTAGCCGTACTCGTCCCCCGAGTTGGGAAACCGCAGCAGGATGCGGTCGGCCAGCAGGCACGCCAGCACGAAGGTCGCCGCTGCGGCTGCCCCCGCCACCAGCACGGGGCGGGAGCGCAGGCGCTCGCAGAGCGTCACCAGCCGGTCGTACTGCCGACCCGTGAAGGCCTGGGCGTATTCGCCGGGAATGAGGAGCGCGATGGCGCCACACGCGATCGCGGCGTACAGGGCGGCCAGGCGATCGGCGGCCGCCAGGTAGTCCGACAGCGGCAGGCTGGCCCAGGTGGGGATAATGGCCCGCAGGATCCAGCGCGTGTGGCGGGCGTGCGCACGGGCCACGTACGCGTGGCCGTACACGACGTAGACGGCCAGCGCGGCTCCGGCGACGGCCCCCAGGCCGGCGGCCACAGCCTGGAACGTACGGTGGGACGGTGCCACGCATCTCGTCGGATCGCCGGGTGACAGGGGCTGCGTCATGGCACGGGTCTTGGTCCGAGTGCACGTTCGGCCGCGAGTGACGCATGAGCCTATCACGGGACGCACGCCGCCGATCTCGATGGCCAACGCCGGTGTGGATCGGATAAAAAGAAGGGCTACGCACAGGTGGCGCCGGGCCGGCGACGCCGGGCCGGACCGCGGAGGCGTCTCCATCAATGAACGCGTCGACTGCGATTGGCTTGATCGAGAACGCCGCGCTGCTGCTGGCGCTGGCCGTCATTTACGACTGGCTCGCGGTGCCGAAGGCCGATCCGAAGCACCCGCGGCTGCAGCAGGTCATCGGCGGCGCGCTGGCGGGCGCCGTCGGCGTGATCATCATGACCAACCCGGTGCCGTTCGGCCCGGGCATCCAGTTCGACACGCGATCAGTGCTCCTCTCGGTGACGGCCCTCTTCTTCGGGCCGATCGCCGCAGCGGTGGCCACGGCGCTGACCCTGGCCTTCCGGGTCCATCTCGGCGGCGCGGGCGTGGTCATGGGCGTGGCGGTGATCCTCACCTCCAGCGTCGTCGGCCTCGCCTGGCGATCCCTGCGGCGACCCGTGGCGTCGCTGCCGACGACGGGCGAACTGCTGGCGCTCGGCGCGGTCGTGCACCTGGCGATGCTCGTCTGGATGGCGGCGCTGCCCGGCGCCGCCGCCGCCAGCGCCTGGCGGTCGATCGCCCTGCCCGTGATGCTCATCTACCCGCTGACGACCGCCGTCCTGGGACGCGTGCTGGTCGGCCGCGGCGAGCGTCACCAGGCGACCGACGCCCTGCGGCAGAGCGAGGAGAAGTTCCGGCGCCTGTTCCAGGACCACGCCGCCGTGAAGCTGCTCATCGATCCCGCCACGGGGAGGGTTGCCGACGCGAACGAGGCGGCGGCCCGTTTCTATGGCTGGTCGGTGGACGAACTGCGATCGATGCACATTCAGGACATCAACGCGCTCCCGGCGGACCGCGTGGCGGAGGAGATGGAGCGGGCCCGGCATCAGAAGCGAATCCACTTCGAGTTCCGCCACCGGCGCGCCGACGGGTCGCTGCGCGACGTGGAGGTGCTCAGCAGCAGCGTGGACATCGGCGGCCGTCCCTACCTCCACTCGATCGTGCACGACATCACGGGGAAACGGGTGGCCGAGGAGGAGCGGCAGCAGCTGGCCGCGCAGCTCGTGCAGGCCAAGAAGATGGAGGCGGTCGGCCGCCTGGCTGGCGGGGTCGCCCACGACTACAACAACATGCTCGGCGTGATCCTCGGCTACGCGGACCTGGGCCTCGGCGCCCTCGAACCGGCCCACCCGGTCCACCCGTTTCTCGAGGAAATCCGGTCCGCCGCTCGCCGGTCGGCAGCGCTCACCCAGCAGCTGCTGGCGTTCTCGCGCCAGCAGGCCATCGCCCCCCAGCTCGTCGACCTGAACGAGGCGGTCGAGGGCATGCTCAAGATGCTGCGGCGCCTGATCGGCGAGGACGTCCACATCGCGTGGCACCCGGGCTCCGGCGTCTGGCCCGTCATGATGGACCTCACGCAGCTCGATCAGATCCTGGTCAACCTGTGCGTGAACGCCCGCGACGCGATCGCCGACGTGGGCACGATCACGATCGAGACCCGCAACGCCACGCTCGACGACCCCTCCTGCGCCGCACACCCGGACGCCCGGCCTGGCGCGTTCACGGTGCTGTCGGTGAGCGACAACGGGGTCGGCATGGACGCCGACACGCGGGAACATCTGTTCGAGCCGTTCTTCACCACGAAGGACATCGGGAAGGGCACCGGCCTCGGCCTGGCCACCGTCTATGGCATCGTCCAGCAGCACCACGGGTTCATCGACGTGCGCTCGGCTCCCGGGGAAGGCGCGACGTTCGTCATCCACCTGCCGCGGGCCGAGGCCGCGCCGGCGCCGGCGCCCGTGCCGGACGACAGCCTGCCGGCGGCGGACGGGACCGGGACGATCCTGCTCGTGGAGGACGAACCCCAGGTGCTCCGCCTGACCGGCATGCTGCTCGAGCGTTTCGGCTATGCCGTCCTGGCCGCGGGCACGCCCGCCGACGCGATCCACCTGGCCGCGACGCACCCCGGCGAGATCCAGCTGCTGATGACGGACGTGATCATGCCCGACATGAACGGCCGGCAACTCGCCGACGCGATCCGCGCCCGCCGTCCGGGCATCCGGGTGCTGTACATGTCCGGCTACACCGCCAACCTCGTGGCGGACCGGGGCGTGGCGGACGGTGGCGAGCCACTCCTGCAGAAGCCGTTCACCGGGGCCGAGCTCGCCGCCCGGGTGCGCGCCGCCCTCGACGGCCCGCCCTGACGCGCGGCGGGCGACCGCCGGTCTGTATAGTTATGCGCCTTGGAGTATACTTATCCAATGGCGAACATCCTGCAGCAGCTGCCGGTGGGTGAACGGGTCGGCATCGCGTTCTCGGGCGGGCTCGACACCTGCGCCGCGCTCCACTGGATGCGCCAGCGCGGCAGCATCCCCTTCGCCTACACCGCCCACCTCGGCCAGCCCGACGAAGACGACTACGACGCCATCCCCCGCAAGGCCATGACCTACGGGGCCGAGCAGGCCCGCCTCATCGAGTGCCGCGCCCAGCTCGTGGCCGAGGGCCTCGCCGCCCTCCAGTGCGGGGCGTTCCACATCTCGACCGCGGGCCAGCTCTACTTCAACACCACGCCCCTCGGCCGCGCCGTGACCGGCACGATGCTCGTCTCCGCCATGCAGGAGGACGGGGTCAACATCTGGGGCGACGGCAGCACCTACAAGGGCAACGACATCGAGCGCTTCTACCGCTACGGCCTGCTCGTCAACCCCCGGCTCCGCATCTACAAGCCGTGGCTCGACCAGCGCTTCATCGAAGAACTCGGGGGCCGCGCCGAGATGTCCGCCTACCTCGAGGGCGCGGGGCTCGAGTACAGGATGAGCGCCGACAAGGCCTATTCCACCGACTCCAACATCCTCGGCGCCACCCACGAGGCCAAGGACCTCGAGTACCTCGACAAGGGCGTCAGCATCGTCAACCCGATCATGGGCGTGGCCTCCTGGCGCGACGACGTCGTCGTCAGGCCGGAAACGGTCAGCCTCCGGTTCGAGGACGGCATGCCCGTGGCCATCGACGGCCGGACGTTCCCGTCGGCGCTCGCCCTGTTCATGGAAGCCAACGCCATCGGCGGCCGCCACGGCCTCGGCATCTCGGATCAGATCGAGAACCGGATCATCGAGGCCAAGAGCCGGGGGATCTACGAGGCACCGGGCCTCGCCCTGCTGCACATCTGTTACGAGCGCCTCGTGACGGGCATCCACAACGAGGACACCATCGACCAGTACCGCGCCAACGGCCGCCGGCTGGGCCGCCTGCTCTACCAGGGCCGCTGGTTTGACCCGCAGGCGCTCATGCTGCGCGAAACGGCCCAGCGGTGGGTGGCCCGCGCCGTCACCGGCGAAGTCACCCTCGAGCTGCGCCGCGGCAACGATTATTCCATCGTGGACACCACGGGGCCCGATCTGACCTACCACCCCGAGCGGCTGACGATGGAAAAGGGCGAGGAGGTGTTCTTCACTCCGCAGGACCGCATCGGGCAGCTGACCATGCGCAACCTGGACATTCTCGACACGCGCGACAAGATCCGCGTGTACCATCGCGTGGGGCTGATGGGCACCACACCCCACGAGGGCCTGCCCCTGCTCCCCGCGTCGAAGCCCGACCACGACCCCAGCTGGGCCGAGTAGGCGCAGCCGGGGTCGGAGGGTGCGCGTCGCTCAGATCTGCGAGTAGGCCGTCGGACGGAGGAACGCCGCCACCATCGCCGCCGTCACGGTGTTGGCGAACGCGGGATCCGAGCTCAGCTTCTTCCAGTCGGGCGAGTTGCGGAACGCCTCCCAGGCCTGCTCCCGCGCCGCCATGTCCGCGTGCACGGTCATGTAGACCAGGTTCGGCTGGCGCCGCCCCACGAGCGTCTGGCCGAAGAACACCGACCGCATCCCCACGCGATCGAAGATGGCGATCTCGCCGCCCTCGTTGAACATCTCGATCTTCTTGAGGGCCGCCGTTTCGCTGTGGCTCTCGTAGACGCGCAGTTCGAAGAGGCGCGGCTTGTTGCCCGCGACCTCCGCCGGCACCCGCACGCGCGGCACGTGCGTAAACGCCTGAAGCAGGGTCGACTCGTAGCGGACGTACGCCGGGTTGTCGATCGAGGCCGACAGGTACGCGGCCGCCGCCTTCTGGTACTCGGGGTCGGCGGCCAGCCGCGCCGGCGCGTCGAGGAAGGTCGGCAGGTCCGGGTACGGCACGAGGACGTAGAGGTTGAGCGGGTTGTCCCCCGACAGCACGGTGAACACCCCGACAGGCCTGCAGCCGATCCGGTTCCACGCCGGCAGGCACGCCTTCTCCAGGTAGTCGTGCAGCACGGCTTTCCGGTTGCCCGTCTGCATTTCGTAGACCCGCAGTTCGTAGAACTCGCGGGACGCCCCGGCCCCCTGCGCCGACGCCGGGGCGCCCGCGCCCCCGGCCAGCACCGCCCCACCCGCCAGCACCGACTGCGTCAGGAAATCTCTGCGCTCCATGGCTCCTCCTCTGCCCGCAGAGCCTACCACGTCCGGAAAAGGGGCCTGGCCCCTTTCTCCTGCAGTACAGTAGGCACACGCCGGGCATCACGTCCGCCGCTCACGGAGTCTGTCATGCGCCTGAACCATCCCGCAGGAGCCTTCGCCCTCGTGCTTGCCGCTGCCCTCACCGTGCCGGGCGGTGGCGTTCCGGCCGCGGTCGGCCCGCGGGCCCACGTCGCGGCGCCGGCGGTCGTGGCACGGGTGAAACCCGTGCTGACCATCGACGGCCAGGCGTTCAAGGATCTGAACGCCAACGGGCGGCTCGATCGGTACGAGGACTGGCGCCTCGACGCGGCGGCGCGCGCTGCCGACCTGGTGGCGTTGATGACGCCCGACGAGAAGGCGGGGATGATGCTGATCGACACGCTCAACCCCGGCCCCGGCGGCGTGGTGGCCGACCCGGCCGCCGAGTACATCCGGAAGCAGAAGATGACGCGGTTCATCTTCCGCAGCGTCGTCACCGCCACCCCGGTGGCCTCGCCGCGGGCCGGACTTGCCGGCGCGCAGGTCACACCCGGGCAGGCCGCCACCTGGACCAACGCCATCCAGGAGATGGCCGAAGGCACCCGCCTCGGCATTCCCGTGGTGTTCAAGTCGAACGCCCGCAACCACTACGAACGCAACGCCCGGTTCGGCATCAACACCGAGGCGGGCTCGTTCTCGGAATGGCCGAAGGAAGCGGGGCTGGCGGCGACGCGCGACCTGGAACTGATCGCCGAGTTCGCGCGCACCATGGGCCAGGAATGGCGCGCCATCGGGGTGCGCGCGATGTACGGCTACATGGCCGACCTCATCACCGAACCGCGCTGGTACCGGGTGCACGAGTGTTTCACGGAGGATGCCGACCTGGCGTCGGACATCATGCGGACGCTCGTGGCGAACCTGCAGGGCGGAAGCGTGACACCGGCCACGCACGTGGCGCTGACGATCAAGCACTTCCCGGGAGGGGGCCCGCAGGAAGGTGGCCTCGACCCGCACTTCACGTTCGGCAAGCACCAGGTCTACCCGGCCGGCCGCTTCGGTGACCAACTCAAGCCGTTCAAGGCCGCCATCGACGCGGGCGTCTCCGCGGTGATGCCGTACTACGGCGTGCCGGTGGACGTCCGGCACGAGGGCGTGTTGTACGACCGGGTGGGCATGGCCTTCTCGCCGCAGATCGTCACGGGACTGCTCCGCGGCCGGCTCGGGTTCACGGGCTACGTCAACTCCGACACGGGCATCGTGCACGATCGGGCCTGGGGCCTGGAGCAGAAGTCGGTGGCGGAACGCGTGGCTGCGGCCATCAACGGCGGCACCGACGTGTTGTCCGGGTTCCACGACGCGCAGGCTGTGCTCGACCTGCTGACCGCCGGCCTGGTGTCCGCGACGCGGGCTGACGAAGCCGTCACCCGACTGCTGCTCGAGCAGTTCCGGCTCGGCCTGTTCGAAGACCCGTACGTCGACGCCACCGCAGCCGGGGCCATCATCGGTCGCGCCGACTTCCGGGCGAAGGCGCTCGAGGGCCAGCGCCGATCGATTGTGCTGCTGCAGAACGCCGGCGCCACGCTGCCGCTGCCTGCGCCCACGCCCGAGCGGCCCGTGCGTCTCTACACGATGGGGCTCAATCCGGACGTGGTCGGGGCCGTGTCCTACGGAGGCTACCAGGTCGTGAACGGCGAGTACGACGCGGCGAAGGGCGGCGCGCGCCCGACGGCGGCCGGCAGCGACTTCGCCCTGATCCGCATCGAGGTGTCCAACCCCCGCCAGGCGACGTCGGCCTACGCCAGCGGCGACCCGAAGACGGGCGCGAGCGTGGCGCACATCAACCCCGCCACGGGCAGAACCTGGGGAGCCGACGATCCGGGCGGCCTCGACAACGGCCTGCGGTTCGGCGGTGCGTTCCCGTGGGAGGTCGGCCAGCTGTCCTTCACGGCGATGGCCGCCTCACAGTCGTGGGCCGTTACACCGCCGCTGGCGGACATTCAGGCCGTGATGCGCGAAGTGGGCCCCGGGAAGACCGTGCTGTGCATCTACTTCCGCCAGCCCTACGTCCTCGACGACGCGAGCGGATTGCGCCAGGCTGGTGCGATCCTGGCGGGCTTCGGCGTGAGCGACGCCGCGCTGATGGATGTCATGACGGGACGCGCCGTGCCACGGGGCAAGCTGCCGTTCGCGCTGGCCCGCACCCTGGAGGCGGTCGCGAACAACGCGCCGGACGCGCCGGGCTATCCGCCGGCCGACACGCTGTTTCCGTTCGGCCACGGCCTGACCTACGCGCCGTCGCTCAGGCGGTGAACGGCCAGTGGCGGGTGTGGCGCGCCCACGCCAGGAAGGCGGCCGCGCCGAGCAGCAGCGTCCCAAGGCCGAAGGCGATCACCTCCACGCCGGACGTCGCGAAGAGGAAGATCCAGCCGAACAGGGCGACGAGGTTGGGCACCGGGTAGAGCCACACGCGGAAGGGCCTTGGCATGTCGGGCGCGTGCCGGCGCAGCAGGCTGAGCGCCACGATCTGCCCGATGAACTGCACGAGGATCCGGGTGGTGATCAGGGCATCGATCACCATCCCCAGCGACAGGGTGCTCGCCAGAATCGCCACGGTCCCCATCACCAGCAGCGAGACGTGCGGGAACTGGCCGGTCGGGTGCAGGCGGGCGAACACGCGGAAGAACGAGCCGTCGCGGGCCGCCGCATACGGGATGCGCGAGTACCCGAGCAGCAGCGCGAAGACGGATCCAAACGCCGTCCACAGCACGAGGGCCGTGAAGAGCGTCGCGACCTGCGGCCCGTACACGCGCTCCATGAAGACAGACACGACGAAGTCCGCCTCGGGATGGGCCGCGGCCGGCACGAACTCGCGCCACGGCACCACCCCGATGATCGAGAGGTTGATTCCGATGTAGATGATGGCCACGGCCACCACGCTGATCAGGATCGAGCGCGGGATGACCCGGCCCGGGTCCCGCACTTCGTCGCCGATGTAGGCCACGTTGTAGTAGCCGAGGTAGTCGTAGATCCCGATGCGCGACGCCGCGCCCAGCCCGAACAGGAACCCGAGCGAGAACGACAGGCCGCCCGGCGGCACGTCGAACGCCACCGCCGGGTCGAAGTGGAGCGCCCCGGTCACGATGACGGCCGCGGTGGTGAGGATCGTCCCGACCCACAAGCCGACCGTGAGCCGGCCCACCGAGTCGATCCGGCGGTACAGCAGCACGATGTTGAGCACGCCGACGGCGATCGCCACGCCGACAGTGCCGGCCGGAGAGAGGCCGGCCCAGACGTAGCGCAGGTACCGCGCGAACCCGATGTACCCCGACGCGATCTCGAGCGGGCCGCTGAGGATGAACTGCCAGATGAACAGGAATCCGGCGAGCCGCCCCCACCGCTCCCGGCCGAAGCCCTCCCGCAGGTACTGGTACGACCCGCCCGATCCGGGCATGGCCGCGCCCAACTCGCTCCAGACCAGCCCGTCCGCCAGCACGATGACGAGCGCCACGGCCCAGCCGACCAGGGCCTGCGGCCCGCCGAGGGCCGACATCAGCAGCGGGATCGTGATGAACGGCCCGATGCCGATCATGTTCGACATGTTCAGCGCCGTGGCCTGGAGCAGGCCGAAGCGCCGAACCAGCGCGGGCGTCATTTCGCCGCCAGCCCCCACGGGAAGATCTGCGACAGGTCTTCGGGGCTGGGCCGCCGGCCGTACTCGCAGAGCTCAAAGGCCTCGGCGTAGCGCACCTGTGCCCCGGCCTCCGGCCCGTACCGTGTCACCAGCGCCGCGCGCACCGCAGGGCTGATGCGCCCGGCTCGGGTCTTCGCCAGCCACGCCTTGCGCGCTGCCGGGTCCGCCGGCACCTCGTCGAGGCGGCCGGCGTGCCAGGGCAGCCACTCGTACATCTGCGACACGTGGGCGTCGAGCATGTCGACCTTCCGGGCCCAGGTGTCGTCGATGGACACCGCCACGTCCGGCGTGAACGGCGCCGGCTTCTGGAAGCCGTCCTCGAAGTACAGGAACACCGGGTTCCTCTTGAGCGCCGGCGTGTCGGGTGTCACGTTGGGCACCGTCACCATGAACGCGGCATCCTGCAGCAGGATGCCGGTGTACCGGTGATCGGGGTGGTAGTCGTGCGGCCGTGGCCCGAGCACCACGTCGGCCTTCCACTGGCGGATGAGGCGGATGATCTGCTCCCGCACCTTGAGGTCGGGCAGCAGCTCTCCGTCGTGGTTGTCGAGGACGATGTAGTCGATTCCCGCCCGTCGGCCCGCTTCCTGGGCTTCGGCCCGGCGACGGGCCGCGAGCACGCCACCGCCCTGCAGGTGGTGGCCCGCGTCGCCGCTGGTCACCGACACGAACCGTACGTGGTGCCCTGCCGCCACCCACCTGGCGGCCGTGCCGCCGGCGCGGATGTCGCAGTCATCGGGATGCGCGCCAAACGCGATGATGCGCAGGGGCGCCGGCGCCGCGGGTGTGCCCGACTGGCCGGAGGTGACGGTGCTGCTCGCGGCCGCAGCCAGCAGGACGGCAGCGGTGATGGAAACGAGGCGACAAATCGGCATCGAGGGTTCCTCCTGACGGATGCGCGCCAGTGTACAGCAGGTACCGCCCGGCCTCACGCCCGGCGCCGACCTGGGTGATAATGGCCACGGCCCCACGGGCCACAGGAGGGTCTATGGACCGCCGCGACTTCCTCAAGACCACGTCCGCCGCGTCCCTGGCGGCCTGCTTTCCCGCCACGCTCGCCGGAATCGAGCGCGTCGTCGTGCCGGGCGCAATCGAGCGCCGCGCCCTCGGCCGTACGGGTGAGCGGCTCTCCGTCATCGGCTTCGGCGGCATCGTCGTGATGAACGCGTCTACGGAGGAGGCCGCCAGGCGCGTGGCGGCGGCCGTGGACCGCGGGGTGAACTACTTCGACGTGGCCCCCAGCTACGGCAACGCGGAGCAGATGCTGGGCCCCGCGCTGCAGCCGTATCGGAAGGGCGTCTTCCTCGCGTGCAAGACCACCGAGCGCGGCAGGGACGGCGCGCGGAAGGAACTCGAAAACTCGCTGAAGACGCTCCGGACCAACCACCTGGACCTCTACCAGCTCCACGCGGTGACGACGATGGAGGACGTCGAGCGGATCTTCGGCCCAGGCGGCGCGATGGAGACGTTCCTGGCGGCCCGGAAGGAGGGCCTGACGAGGTTCCTGGGTTTTTCGGCGCACTCCGTCGAAGCGGCCCTGGCGCTGATGACGCGGTTCGACTTCGACACGATCCTCTTCCCGACCAACGCCGCGACGTGGCACGCGGGGAACTTCGGTCCCCAGGTGCTGGCGCAGGCCCAGGAGAAGCGGATGGGGATTCTCGCGCTGAAGGCGATGGCGCGCGGCCCCTGGCCGGCCGGCGCCGACCGCTCCCGCTATCCGAAGTGCTGGTACGAGCCGCTCAGCGAGCCGGCCGACGCATTGGCCGGCCTGCGATTCACATTGTCGCACCCGGTCACCGCGGCCATCCCGCCTGGCGACGAACGGCTCTTCGCACTGGCGCTGGACCTGGCCTCACGGTTCACGCCGCTGAGCGCCGACGAGGCGCGCGCCATCAAAGAACGGGCCCTGACGACCACACCCCTCTTCAAGGTGTCCTAGGGGTCTGGAGGGGAAGGAGGTCGATGCGACGGATGTAGATCTCGGCGCCCTCCGACTGAATGACGATGCGGCCGTGCGTGGGGCTCAGGCGAAAGGCCTCGGCCACCACGGTGCCGTTGACGATGTTGGTCATCCGGTCGCCGTCGGCGATGACCTCCAGGCGCGTCCACTCGCCGTACGGGCTCTCGACATCCGCGCGGCCCCGGAAGCTCAGCCGATCCTGCCAGTCCACGTCGCGGCCCGCCCAGTTGAGGCGTCCGGTCTGGAACACCTGCTCGCCGCCGTTCGGATCGAAGACCGGCTCGCCGTCACGGTCGCGGCGCGCCTTCGCGGTCATCGTCGGCACCACCCGCGTGCCGTCGGGCTCGAATCCGGCGACGAGAATGATGTCGCCGACGCCGCCCTCGATGATCTGGGCCTCGACCGATCGCATCCAGGGGCCATTGCCGTCGGCCGCGGTATTGCCGATCTTCCCCTGGCCGTGGATCAGCACGCCACTGTCGCGGGCAGCGTTGCGGCGGTTGCCCCAGGTCACGGGCCCCCATCGGAATTCCACGATCAGCCGGTAGTCACGGAACGACTCACGGGTGACGATACCGCCCCATCGCTCACCGCTGATCCGGATGGCGGGCGCGCCATCCACCTGATCGACCACGGTGAACACCCGCAGCGGGTCGGAGTGGTGGTCGTCGACGAGCCACGTTTCGAACCGCTCGAGGGTCTTGCCGTCGAACAGCCGGATCGTGTCGACCGGCCGGGTTGGCTCCTGCGCGGCCGCGGCTGCCGTCGTCAGAAGCGCCAGGGTCCACGCGCAGAGGACTCGTCGCACAGTCACCTCCCGTGTCTATCTGGATCGGGTCGCAAACACCGCTGGGTCGCTAGATGCGCAGGAAGAGCCGGCGGCGGTACATCCACCAGAGCATCACCCAGTATGACGCAAGGATCAACGCCCCCATGACGAACGGCTCGTAGGCGGCACCGAACGCCGCGAACACGCCGGGGCCGAGATGGCGCAGGAAGGCCCCCCGCAGGAAGTCCTCGAACAGGTGCGCAATCATGTAGGCCGCGATCGAGTTCATCCCGATCACGACCAGCGGGAACGCCGGCCGCCGCAGCCCCCGCATGTCGATGACGGCGAAGAAGCCCGCCAGCAGCAGCAGGCACCACCCGCCGCTGAACAACGTCCACGCCGGCGTCCAGATCCGCTTCACCGACGGGCAGATGCCCGTGGCATCCATCAGCCACCCGGCTGCCAGCAGGCCCGCGCCGGCCGCCACCAGCCAGGTCAGCTTCGCGCGCGGCGACCGATCGCTGCGCATGACACGCCCGGCCACGAGGCCGAGCAGCATCGTGCCCAGCGTGGGTACGAAGCTGAGGGTGGCGTATCCCCCGCGGTTGAAGGTGAACCAGCCGTCAGGCGGGAACAGATTCAGGAACCAACGGTCGAAGGCCCACGCCAGGTTGGTGTTCTTGTTCCAGTGGGCCGCAAAACCCTGATAGTTGTGCGCCCAGTCGGGTGTCACGCCCGTGAGGCTCCAGTCGAAGCCGGGCCCCGGCAGCGGGTAGAGCGCGAAGGCGGCCCAGTAGCCGGCCAGGACGAGCACGAAAGCCACCCACACGTCGCGCGTGGGGCGCAGCCCCAGCAGGAAGAGCACGCCGTAGCCCAGGCCGATCTGCGTCAGCGTGTCCTCGAAGGTGAACCGCGTGTGGTCGTACCCGAACGACCGCAGGAAGATCCCCAGGGCCACCAGGACGAACGCGCGCCAGAAGGCGTGGCCCACCAGGAACGGCGTGGACTGCCCCTTCGCCTGCCGGCTGGCCAGCGAGTACGGCACGGCCACGCCGACCATGAAGGAGAACGACGGCTGGATGAGGTCGTGGAGCGAACACCCCGCCCAGGGCACGTGCGTCTGGTGATAGGCCAGCACGCCCCATAGCCAGCTGCCCGGCACGCGGGCCGCGACCTCGGCGAGGCGCAGCACCTCGGCCATCATCAGGAACATGACGAAGCCACGGTAGGCATCGAGCGACGTGAGGCGCGGCGCCTCGGCGGCACGGGCGGCGGACGGCTGGGCAGGTGTCACGCGCCGGATAATACTCCGGGCGGGCCGAAATCGAACCGGATTGATGTCCGCCCGGCACACAGGCCGTCGAGCCCACCGCACGGCCCGTCAACGGCCGTGTCCGAACCAGAAACTCGCCTTGACCATCAGTACATCATCGGCCGGCGCCGAGAGCATGCCCGACAGGTCGCTGCCCAGGTCGAAGTCGCCGTCCTGGACCGCGTCCCGCCGCTGCTGCGTCCAGACGACATAGAGCGACGAGCCGGGGCGGAACTCCCAGCGGAAGACCGCGTTCACCCGCAGGGACCTGACGTTAAAATCCGGCCGCGCGATCGAGAACGGCTCAGCGGGCCCGGGGCCGTCCGGGTCGATCAGGTACCGGTTGCCCGCCGGCTCGATCGTGCCGGCGTCGATGCCGTAGCGGAGAAAGTCGAACGTCCGCGGCGCCGCCACTTCCTTGATGGCGCCGTAGCCGCCGGCCGAGATGAGCGGCTGCATGAAGACCTGGAGCGAGGTACGAGGCGACGTGGCGAGGTTCAGCCGCATCGTGCCCGCCACCTCGGTCTGGGCCAGCGCGCCGAACACGTACCGACGGCCGTAGGTCTGCGTGGCGAGGGCGTCGGCCACGGTGCTGAGGTACTGCGCCGCCACGATGTTGCGGCGGACGGTCGGGCCCGCGGTCAGGGTAAGGGCCGGCAGCGGGCGCCACGACACCTGAAGGTCGACGGCCGTGGAGGACGCATCGTACTCGCGCGCCGTGTAGGTGGCACCGGTCGACACCACGAACCGGCGGCGCGAGTCGGTGGCGATGCCGACCTGCACACCGGCGTTGCCGGGCCGGATGACCGTCGGCCCGCCGCGCGTCAACTTGTCGTCCCAGACCCGCTTCGCGTAGGACACCTGCAGGCTGCTGCGCCAGAAGTTCCGGAACTGGAGCGACACCGCGCTTTGCCAGCCGTCGCCCTGCGATTCACGGCCGTAGTTCCAGGTCCACCACTTCGACACCCACCACTGACGCTCGCGCGTCCAGCGATCCGGCGTGAGGCGCCGGAAGAGGACCATGGCATGGCCGCCGGCCCGGTCGGTCTGCGTCGAATAGCCGGCGTCGTTGACCTCGAAGCCGGGACTCATGCCCCAGAGGCCGAGGTTCACCGTGACGTTGCCACGGTTGCGGTTCAGGTAGACCTGCCCCGCCCACCCCGAGAGCGCTTCCTTGGCCGGGTCGAACGTGACGTGGGGCGCGTCCGGCCGCTGGTAGTACCGCTGCTCCGCCCGTTGCACGCGCGCGATGGACGCCGCCGAGCCCTGCACATGGCTGCCGGCCACGCTGCCGTGCACGACCCAGGTGCGGGAGCGGTCGAGGAAGACGTGGCCGTCCACGCCGCCCATGAACGCCCGGCCGACCAGCACGGCCTCGAGAGCCGGGTCGCCGCCGTCGCGGAGGACCGACGTCCCCAGGACGCCGAGCGAGACCCGCGGCCCGAACTCGCGCTGCGCCCGCAGCACCGCGTAGTTCGTGAGCGGCTCCACGTCCTGGCGGCTCGTGTCGGTCCCGTTCGACACGCGCGCCGACTCGCTGCCCGTCACCGCCTCGAGCGCGCCAAGGGTCCACCCGCCCGCGGTCCGCCCGACCAGCTTGGCAGCGCCCAGAATCGTCGTGGCGGTGGGCGCGTCCACGTAGACGCCCGTCGCCCGTCCCTGCGGCGCCCGGCCGATCCGGCGGCTGTAGAACAACGTCGGTTCCGGATAGAAGAAGGCCGAGTACGACGCGGCGCCGCTGCGGCCGAAGTTGCCGAAGGTCTTCGCCCCTTCGGTGAAGAACGGCCGCCGCTCCTCGAAGAACGTCTCGAACTGCGTCAGGTTGACCACGGCCGGGTCGACCTCCACCTGGCCGAAGTCGGGGTTGAACGTCGCGTTGAGCGCCATGCTGCTCGACAGGCCGTATTTCAGGTCCAGGCCCGCCGCGCCGAACAGCCGCGTCCCGTCGTTGAAGGGCGTTCCTGGCGGCGTCGGCGCGATGAACTCCGCCCGCGACGTGACGTACGGCATCCACTCGATCAGCGTCGGGGGATCGATGCCGGCAATGCCTTCCAGGCGGGCCATCCGCGAGGCCAGCCCCGACTCGTTCTTGGGCACCAGCTGCAGCCAGGCCGACTCGTTCCGCCGCTGGATCACCCGCTGGACGTTGATGCCCCAGGTGTGGCGGTCGGCCTTCGGGAACCGCAGCTGCGAGAGCGGGATCCGCATCTCGACCACCCACCCGTCGGGACCGCCGGCCACGGACGATTCCCAGACGCCGTCCCAGGTGCTGTCGAGGAAGCTGTCGTTGTAGATCAGCGCGTCGCGCTGGACGCCGGCCGCAGACACGGCGAACTGCGCCCCGGTCAGGCGGTCGTTGTGCGGGTCGAGATAGACGACCAGCGCATCGGCCTCGACAGCGGCGTCGCGACGCGACAACTGCCGCACCACGGCCGCCGGCTCCCGGTCGAGGAGGCGGGCACCGATGTACAGCGCGCGATCGTCGTAGGCGACGATCACCTCGGTTTCTTCGGACGCGGGCTCCCCTTCGACAGGATCGCGCTGGAGGAAGCCGGACGCCGGCGTCGCGACGCGCCAGACGTCGTCGTCGAGGCGTCCGTCGATCGCCGGGGGCACCGCAGCCCGTACCGCGGTGACCGTGCGGACGGGTTGCTGGCGGGCCGAGACCGGCAGGGCACCCACAGACGACGTCACCAGGACGACAGACAGCACACGCGCGAGCCCGCGAGCCGACATGGGCGGACATTGTACTAGGGACGTGGGGCGTGGGGCGTGGGGCGTGGGGCGGAGAGGCTTGTCAGAAGCAAGAATCAAGAAGCAGGAAGAGATCACGCTGTCGCGCTGCCCGTGGCTGGACCCGCCCTCCACGCCCGGGCCGGTACGGCCGCTCCCGAGCTGCACGAGCTCGCCTGGCTCCTTCTTGCCTCTTGCTTCTTGCTTCTGACCAACCCCACGTCCCACGCCCCACGCCCCGCGCCCCACGCCGCGGGATCCCGTGGTAATATATAGGTGTCTAAACACACAAATACCCCGGAGGCTCCCATGTCGATTCGGCCCGTTCGACGCCTGACCCACTCGACGCCCACCCTCGAAGGGGCGGGCGTACACCTGCGGCGCGCGTTCGGCTTCGGCGAGACCGCCGAGACCGATCCGTTCCTGCTCTTCGATGACTTCCGCGGCGACCAGCCGGCGGCCTACGCCGCCGGCTTTCCGTGGCACCCCCACCGCGGCATCGAGACGATCACCTACGTGCTGGCGGGCACGGTCGATCATGCCGACAGCCTGGGCAACGCCGGCTCCATCGGACCCGGCGATGTGCAATGGATGACGGCCGGCAGCGGCATCGTCCACCAGGAGATGCCGCACGGCGATCCCCAGGGGCGCATGCACGGCTTCCAGTTGTGGGCCAACCTGCCGGCCGCGCACAAGATGACGCACCCGCGTTACCAGGACATCCACGCGGCGGATATCCCATCGGTCACCGAGGATGATGGCACGACTGTCCGCATCGTGTGCGGCACCTTCTGGGGCCGGAGCGGCCCGGTGGAGGGGGTGGCTGCCGATCCGCAGTACCTGGACGTGTGGGTGCCGCCGGGCCGACGGCGCAGCCTGCCGGTGGATCGCGCGCGCAACGCGTTCGCCTACGTGTTTGCCGGATCGGGACAGTTCGCCCACGCGTCCGACCCGCAGGCCGTCTACACGGAACGCATCGGCGCCGGGGGCGTGATCGACGAAGGCTACGCGGCCGACAACCGGTCGCTGGTGGTGTTCGACGCCGGCGACGACGTCACGGTGCAGGCGGGTGACGAAGGTATCCGTTTCCTGCTGGTGACGGGCAAGCCGCTGCAGGAACCGGTGGCGTGGCGCGGCCCGATCGTGATGAACACGACGGAGGAACTCCGGCAGGCGTTCGAAGAGTACCGCAACGGCACGTTCCTGAAGCACAAGGCCCGGGCGTAGCGGGCGCCGCGGCGGGACGGCTCAAGCTCGCGCGGTTTCGGCCGATAACATCATCAACGAGGTGGCGCGGCGGGTAACGAGGTGCTCCACACGAGCTGGCGCCTTCGAGCCCAGACACACCCGATACGGGGAACCGACAGCATTCCGGCCCGCCCCGCCACCCTCCCCACTCTTCACCCACTCACTGGCGGGGCGTCCGGAAATCGGATCGCCCCTCGTTCTCTGTACGACCGGCCGCAAGGAGCCGGGCCTCATGTCCCGGCGCCCACGGGTCCTCGGCGCGGAGCGGCGGCCGTGTCCTCCGGTGGTATGCTGGCTTCTCACCCGAGGAACCGCATATGCCCACGACCAGACGCGATCTGTTGAAGGCGGCAGCCGCCTCCGCCGCCGGCCTGAGCCTGTCCCCTCGCCTGGTGGCCCAGGCGCCCGCGCAGAGGCCTCCTCGCCAGGCTGGCCCGATGCCCGAAGGGGTGCAGAAGGCCGCGAAACCGCTGCGGATTCTCATTCTCGGCGGCACCGGGTTCACCGGTCCGCACCAGGTGACGTACGCGTTGGCCCGGGGCCACAAGCTCACGTTGTTCAATCGAGGCCGCAATCCCACGATGTGGCCCGGCGAGGTCGAGGAACTGACCGGCGACCGCAACACAGGCGACCTGGCTTCGCTCCGTGGGCGCGAATGGGATGTCTGCATCGACAACCCGACGACGCTGCCCTTCTGGGTCCGAGACGCGGGCCAGGCCCTCAAGGGCAAGGTCGGGCAGTACATCTTCATCTCCACGTTGTCGGTCCATGCGTCGGAACGCGAGGTGGGTGCCGATGAATCGGCGCCGGTCCTCGAGTACAAGGGCGCCGACCCGATGAAGGAGACGCAGGAGACCCTGCGGGCGAACGTCGGCGGCCTGTACGGCCCGCTCAAGGCCCGCTCGGAACGCGAAGCCGACGTCTGGTTCCCCGGCCAGACCACGATCATCCGGCCGACGCTGATTGTCGGCCCCGGTGACGAGAGCGACCGGTTCACCTACTGGCCCGTGAGGTTGTCGCGGGGCGGGCAGGTGCTGGCGCCCGGCGACGGCACGGATCACGTGCAGTACATCGACGCGCGCGACCTCGCCGAGTGGACCATCCGCATGGCGGAGGCCCGGACGCTCGGCGTGTTCACGGGCGCGGGCCCTGGTCACGAGATGACGATGGCCGAGATGCTCTACGGCGTGAAGGCCGCCACGACGGCCGGGGCGGCGATCCGCTGGGTGCCGGCGGCGTTCCTGCGCGAACAGAAGGTGCGCCCGTGGTCCGACATGCCGGTGTGGGTGCCGACGGGCCCGGACACGGCAGGCTTCAGCCGCCGCAGCAACAGGAAGGCCATCGCGGCGGGCTTGACGTTCCGGCCGCTGGCTCAGACGGCGCTCGACACCCTGGCGTGGTTCGCCACCCAGACGCCCGAGCGGCAGGCGACCCTGAAGGCCGGCATCAAGCCCGAGCGCGAACGCGAGGTGCTGGCAGCCTGGGACGCGAAGAAGGCGTAGCCGAAAAAGGGGCCAGGCCCCTTTTTCACCAGGCGGAACGGGTGGCCGAAAAAGGGGCCTGGCCCCTTTTTCATCAGGCGGAACGGGTGAGGCGCAGCCGGAGCAGCATGGCGAGCTCGACGAGGGCGCAGATGGTCACCACGCGCGCCATCATGAAGGACCGGTAGAGCTCGCGGCCCATCAGGTCCCAGATGCTGAAGGCCACGACGGCAAGGCAGGCGCCCAGCAGCCACTGCTGCGCGCGCGGCATGGACGCCGACCGGTCTATGAGCAGCATGATGCCGGGCGTGCCGATCAGCAGCACGTAATCCCAGCCCTGGGGCGACAGCAGCGGAATCAGGAACAGCAGGACGGCGGCCTCGAGGTACTCGGGCAACGCGCCGGGACCGGGCCGTCGCAGCACCCAGGCGCAGGCGGCCGCCAGCGCGAGCGCGGTCACCACGGACAGCCGGCCGGCCGGCCGCCCTACCCCCAGCCACGACGCCCACATCCCGGCGATCGAGGCGTTGTCCTGGCCGGCCAAGTTCGGGGCCGTTGACGAGGTGACGACGGTCCAGAGCCCCTGGAGCAACTCGATGTTTCCGCCCACGCCGTACCGCACGGCCGGCAGGAGCACGGCGATTGCCATCCCGCCAGCGAACCAGGCGGCCGCACGGTAACGCCGCCGCCAGACCAGCCACGGCCAGAACAGCACGGCGTACGGCTTGACCACCGTGGCTGCCGCCAGCAGCAGCCCGGCCCTCTCCTCGCGGCCGGCGCGGCCCGCGTCGACCGCGAGCAGCACGAGCACGGCCAGCAGGAGGTTCGTCTGGCCGAGCCCCAGCTCGCGGACGTAGAACTTCCCCATCGCGAGGACCGTGAGCCACACGAGCAGCTTCGCGGCCCGTTGGCGATCGGGCAGGAGACGCAGCGACAGCGAGACGAACCAGATCAGCAGGCCGACCGAGAGACTGAACCACACGGCCCGGGCGGCGACGGGCGGCAGCAGGCTCAGGGGCGCCACGGCGAAGGCGAAGGCGGGAAGGTACTTGTACTGCCAGTGGCCGTCTTCGGCGCGGTAGAGCGACTCGCCCGCGACCACCCGCGCGCCGGCGGTGAGGTACACGCCGAAGTCGTACATCTCCCGCTTGGCGCGCAGGCCGAAGCCGGCGGCGGCTACCGCCAGCAGGAGCAGGAGCGCGACGCGGATCTTCCAGCGGCTCACGGGCTCACCCGGTCATGCGGCCGCAGCGGGGCCGGCATCGCGGATCACCGACTCAGGCCTGCGGATGACGTTCGAGCCATCGGTTGAACAACCACATGGCAAACGCCGAGACGAAGCCGATCGACATCAGGATGATCCAGCCGAGGGCGTTCTGGGCCGGCACGAGTTCCAGCAGGCCGTCGGGCCGCGTGGTGGCCCCCCGCGCCATGATGTCGTTGAAGATGTAGGCGCCGACGGGGCCACCGGTGAACGATCCGATCGCCAGCGGCAGGTTCGCGTAGCCGAGGAACAGCCCTTCCTGGCCCTTGGGCGCCACCGACCCGATGTACTCGTACATCCGCGCGGAGGTGAACAACTCACCGAAGGCAATGAGCGCCACGGTCAGGATCAGGAACACCGAACCGAGCGGCAGCCAGTTCGCCACGATCAGCCGCAGGCCGCCCGCGGCGTAGATCGGGTACACGTTGATCAGCATCGACACGCCGATGATGATGGTGCCGACGACGATGGACCGGATCGCCTTCATCTTCCCGAAGTACTGGGTGATCGCCAGCTGCAGCGTGACGATGACGAAGGGGTTGGCGGCGGTGTAGAGGTCCATCGCCGGGTTGGCTTCGATGACGCGCTTCGCGTAGAGCGGCAGCACGTTGTAGACCTGGTTGTAGACGAAAAAGAAGCCGCTCATCACGATCAGGAACAGCGTGAAGCGGCCGCTGCGCAGCACCAGCACCATGTCGAGGAGGATACGGCCCACCGAGCGCCGCGGCTTCGCCGGGGCGCCCGCCGCCACGGGCGGCTCCTGGTAGAAGAACAGGACCACCACGAAGGCCGTGATCGACGCGCAGGCCGCCACCGCGAAGATGTACGACAGGCTGTCGCCGGTCTCGGCGCGCACGGCCCCGCCCACCAGCCAGGCAATCGCGGCGCCGGCGCCCACAACCACGGCCAGGAACGGCCCGGTCATGCGGGCTCCGCGCCCCTGCTCCTTGGCCTCGGTGGCCTTGTTCACGAGGTAGACCAGCGCTGCCGCCGCCAGGGCGCACACCACCACCACTTCCAGGATCACCACGGTGCCGTAGCCGCGGCGCACCACGTACCCCGTGCCGCGGCCGAACAGCGATCCGATGTTGATGATCATGTAGAAGATAGCGAACCCGAGCGTCGCGCGGGCCCCCGAGACCTTCTGCACCGTCCCCGACACGCACGGCTTGATGACCGATCCGCCGCAGCCGATGAGCAGGATGCCGACGACGACCGGCACGACCACGGACGCCGACGCCGTCACCTCGCTCGCCACGGACGGCGCCAGCGTGGCGCCGCCGAACCACACCGGAAAGCCCACCAGGGCGTAGCCGATGGCGAGCAGCACGAACGCGATGAGCAGCGACCGCCGGAAGCCGATCTGGTCCGCGATGGTGCCCGACAGAATCGGGAGGAAGTACACCAACGTCCACAACACGCTGCCGTTCAGGACCGACGGCCAGTAGTCGCCGAAGCCCAACTGGCCCAGGTAGATGACGACGAAGCTCGCCATCGAGTAGTAGGCGGCGCGCTCGAACAACTCGGTGACGTTGGCGCTCCAGAAGACCTTCGGGAACTTCTCGTGGGTCGTGGTGTCCATGCCGGGCACTCCTCGCGCGGCCCGGGCGGGCCGCCGCGCGTAACGCTGGGTGTTCCGCCGCTCCCGGGGGACGGGGCGCGTCCGCGCATCATATCCCGAAGCGCGGGGATCCGGAGCAGCCGTGCACGCCGCCGGCGGCCCCGATCGGGCGGCCGCCGCCTACAGCGCGTGATCGGCGGGCACGTCGCGGCCGCTCCACGCCCGCTTCGCGGTCCACTCCTCGGCCGGGGCCGCCCAGAACGGGTCGTCCGGCGGCAGGCCCAGGGGCAGGAGGCCCGCGGCACAGAGGTAGAGGCTGCCGGTCGACATATAACCCTCCCCAATCGACGGCTGGTGGCCGCAGAGGCCGATGCGCAGCCAGCCCTGGTCGTCGAAGGTCCCGGGCGGCTCCATGGTGCGGCGGATCACGGCCGTCAGCGCGCCGCGCACCTGCGCGGGGCTGACGCCGTCCGGCAACTGCCGCAGCAGCGCCACCTGGGCGAGCAACTGGAAGGCACCGAACCGGTAGGCCAGCGACCGCCCGACCGCGGGGAACGATCCGTCGGGCGCGATCAGGCGCTCCTGGATGGCCGCGTAGCGCCGGGCACGCGCGAGGATCGGCTGGCGCAGGCGATCCCAGCTGCTGTTGACAGGCGCGACCACGCGCAGCACATCGAGCAGCATGGGCTGGATCACGTAGGAGTTGTAGTAGTCCCAGTGGAACTCGGGACCGTCACCGTAGACCCCGTCGCCCTGGTACCACTGCTCGTGCTGGCGCACGGCGTAATCCACGCGCATCGCGTCCCACGCCTCACCCGCCTGGCACAGCCCCGCCTCCACCATCGCGCTGAAGAGCAGCCAGTTGTTGAACCCCGGCTTGATGCGACGCGTGGACAGGAGGGCCGTCACCACGTTGCGTTGCACGCGGGGCGGCAGGGCCTGCCACAACTCGCGCGGGGCGCGGACCAGCGCGTGCGCCAGGAAGGCCGCGTCCACGAGGGGTTGGCCGCCCGTCGTGAAGTTCATGAAGTCCGGCGATGCCGGGTCCGTGGCCGCGTCGAGCCCCTGTCGCGCCAGTTCGAGGTAGCGCAGGCGCAGCGCGCCCTCGTCGCCGCCCGTCACGCCCGACTCGAGCCACGGCGCGATGCCGCAGTACAGCCGCCCGACAGCCTCCAGGTGCGTGACACGCGCCCTGTCGGCCTGGGCGCCGGCCCGCGCCTCGACGGGCATCGCGGTCTTCAGCCGGCGGGCGGCCAGGTTCGTCAGCACGGGCTCGGCGATGCGCCGGAGGGTGTCGAGCCAGAACCGCCGATCGTCCGGCTGCGGACGCGATTGCGCGACGGCGCCAGGCCTGGCGCCCAACGCTGCCGGCACGGCCACCGACAGACCCGCCACCTGCGTGAGAAACGAACGTCGATCGGGCATGGGGGGAGTGTACCCGCGCCGGGGGCAAAGGCAAGGGCGTGGGACGTGGAACTGCGTGATACGCTGACATCCATCCGCCATGGTTGTCTTTTCGCGCATTACCAAGCAGTACGGGCGTCAGGTGCTGTTCGTCGACGCATCCTTCCAGCTGAACCCCGGCGAACGCGCCGGCCTGGTCGGTCCGAACGGCGCCGGCAAGACCACGCTGTTCCGCATGATCGTGGGCGAAGAATCGCCCGACGAGGGCGAGGTCTCGGTCCCGAAGCGGCTGACGATCGGCTACTTCCGCCAGGACATCGAGGAGATGAGCGGCCGCTCGGTCCTCGACGAGACCATCGCGGGATGCGGCCGCGTGGGCGAACTCCACCACGAGCTCGAAGCGCTGCAGCACGCCATGTCGGATCCGGACCAGGCCGACGGCATGGACCGCATCCTCGATCGGTTCGGCCACGTCCAGGAAGAATACGACCACCTCGGCGGCTACGCCCTGGAGGCGCAGGCGCGCGAGGTGCTCCACGGCCTCGGCTTCGACGACGAACGCATCGACGGCGACGTGGGCGCCCTGTCGGGCGGCTGGAAGATGCGCGTCGCCATGGCGCGCGTGCTGCTCGGCAAGCCGGACGTCCTGCTGATGGACGAGCCGACGAACCACCTCGACATCGAGTCGATCATCTGGCTCGAGTCGTACCTGAAGGCCTATCCCGGCGCGTTGTTCATGACGTCGCACGACCGCGAATTCATGAACCGGGTCGTCACGAAGATCGCCGAGATTGACGGCGGCGAGATTACGGTCTACTCGGGCAACTACGACTTCTACGAGCGCGAGCGCGCCATCCGCGAGGCCAACCGCGAGGCCGCCTACGCCCGCCAGCAGGCCATGCTGGCCAAGGAACGGCGTTTCATCGAGCGCTTCTCGGCCCACGCCGCCAAGGCCGCGCAGGTGCAGAGTCGCATCAAGGCCCTCGACAAGATCGAGAAGATCGAACTGCCGAAGAAGCGCCGCGTCGTGAAGTTCGACTTCCGGACGCCGCCGCGCTCGGGCGACCTGGTGGCCACCATCGAGTCCGTCTCGAAGGCGTACGGCCGGCGCGTGATTTACGACGGCCTCGACTTCACCATCCGGCGGGGCGAGCGCTGGTGCGTCATGGGCCGCAACGGCGCCGGCAAGACGACGCTGCTCCGGATGGTGGCCGGCGTGCTCGCGCCCGACGCGGGCACGGTCACGCTCGGGGCCAGCCTGAAGATGGGCTACTTCTCGCAGCAGGCCCTCGACATCCTCGACCCGGATCTCACCATCGAGGAGCAGTTGCAGAAGGACTTCCCGCTCGAGTCGCTGGGCGTGCTGCGCAACCTCGCCGGCGCGTTCCAGTTCTCCGGCGACGACGTGGACAAGAAGATCCGGGCGCTCTCGGGCGGCGAGAAGACGCGCCTCGTGATGGCGCGGATGCTGCTGGACCCGCCGAACTTCCTCGTGCTCGACGAGCCGACCAACCACCTCGATCTCGCGACCAAGGAGATGCTGGTGGAGGCCCTGTCCGCCTTCGAGGGTACGATGCTCTTCGTCTCGCACGACCGCGCGTTCCTGCGGGGACTGAGCAACCGGGTGCTGGAACTCGGCGGCGAAAGCGGCGTGGACGCCCAGCCGCACCTCTATCCCGGGTCGTACGTCGAGTACGTCCAGCGCACCGGCCACGAGGCGCCGGGGGTGCATGGCTAGAGGCTAGAGGCTAGAGGCTAGAGGCTAGAGGCTAGAGGCTAGAGGCTAGAGGCTGGGGGCTGGCCCCCGACAAACCACCGGTGGTACGCGCGCAGGTCGTCGGCCCAGGCGCCACGCGCGAGGATGTGGTGGTTGCCGGCGGGCCGCTCGAGCAGCGTCATCACCGGGCGCTCCAGGCGCACGAGGGCCTGCGTGCGGCACCGCTGGGGATGATCGCCGCTCTCCAGCAGTGTCCCGTCGCTGACGAAGAGGGCGCGCAGGTCGCCGCCGCCGACGCGCGCCAGCGTCACGGGCCCCGGCGTCAGCCGCCCCTCGATCCCCACGCCCAGTGACGACTCGAAATGTGAGCGCAGCGCGTAGTCCGACACCAGCGATCGCGCCACCGTGCAGTGCGCGAGCCACAACGTGTTGGCCGCCGGGTCGAGGTCCTGCGGGTTCGCCATGAACGACGGCCCGCACCCCATCGCGGCCATCCACATCATCGTCAACGTCGCCGGCACATCGCCTTCGCAGCCTGCCGTGACGCCGGCGTCAATCAGGCCTGACAGCGCCACGCAACCCGTCGTCCGCTGCTGCTGCACCAGGTCGAAACAGCGCACCGTGCAGGCATCCAGCCGGTGACGGGCCACCACCTCGCGCAGGGCCACCGTGACCCGTGACGCGGCCACCAGGTCATCGGGCGACGGCTCGACGATGACGCGCGCGCCGCCGGCGAGATCGGCACGCACGGCCTCGACCTGGTCAACTGGCGCGAACCGCATGGCGTCCTGCACCTCGGCCATCGGGACATCCACGACCGTGGGCCCCCAGACGTCCCTGACGGCCTCCGGAGGCGGACAACTCGCCACCAGCCAGTCCGACGGCACGCCGATCCGGCCGAGCCGCGACGCGCGGAGGCGACGCCGCACCATCTGAAGACGCCCGACGTGCGCAAGGCCGGCGGCTGCGGCCGGAGCGTCATTGACGAGCACGATGCGGCCCACGCGCGACACCTGCTGCAGCCGGCTGAGAATCTCCAGCGCCGCCGGCAGCGAGTTCTGCGTCTCGTGCGCGAGCAGGATCAGCGGGTCCGCCATCCGCGCCGCCTCGGCGAGGGCCAGGTGTTCGGTGCCGCCGGTGACGATGAGGAGGGCGTCGGGCGGTTCGGGCTCCCCCGGCGCGGCGATCCGGTGACCGGCCCCGGCGGCGTCGAGCCGGGCGCACACCCGCGCCACGCTCGCGCGCACATCGTCCGGCGGGTTGAGGCCGGAAGCCAGCGGCAGGATCGTCAGCATGGGAGCGGTCAGCGGCCGAAGACCATGTAGAGGACGACGGCCACAGCGGCAACCGCCAGGCCGATGACGATCCACTTCGTCGATCCGCCGCGCGCCGCCTGGGCGAGTTCCAGGTCCTGCTGCTGCGCGCGCTGCTGGGCCGACCGCTCGGCCTGCTGGATGCGGCCGAGCAGCGACCCCGCCTGCCAGCTCTGCGGATCGACGGCCAGCGCCCGCTGGACCAGTTCGCGGGCTGCCGCGAAGTCGCCGCGTGCCAGCGCGGTGTTGGCGTCGCGCAGCGCGGCGTCCACGTCGCGCGCCTTCTGCTCAGCTTCGCGCGCCGACGCCAGCGCCGATTCCACCTGCGCGCGCAGCGCAGCAATCGCCGGCAGCGTCGGATCCACCCGGGCGGCATCGTCGAGCAACGGCGCCGCCTTGGCGTACTCCCCCTTGGCGATGGCCAGCTCGGCGCCGTCGATGAAGATGGCGGCGCGGCGCGCCCGCTGCTTCTGGACGTCGCCAATCTTCGCTCGCAGCTCACCCACCAGGGCGGCCAGCGTGTCGGTGGGCGCCTTCACCGCATCGAGCAGTTCCGCGGCCCCGCGGTCGTCGCCCGCCGCGAGGGCGTCCCGCGCGGCCTCAATGACGCGGCGTGCCGCGTCGGCGGCGGCCTGCCGCTGGCGCGCCTCGCGCGCTGTCTTCGCCTGCTGGACGATGTCGCGGGCCTCGCCCACCGTTGGGTCGACGGCGAGCACCTCTTCCGCCGCCCGCAGGGCCGCGTCGGTCTGCCCGTCCGCCAGGGCCTGCCGGGCGCGTTCGAGCGACGTCTTAATCTTCTCCGTGCGGTCGCGGGCCTGCTCGAGTTCGACGAGAATCCGCTGCAGGCTGGGATCGGTCGCCTGCGGCGCCGGCGTCAGCCCGATGCCGGCACGGGAACCGCTGTAGGGCGTCACCGTGGGCGCCGACATCACCGGCAGGTCAGCGGTGGCAATCGTCACCGTGGCGCCCAGGTCGCCCGAGGCCTTCAGCCGGGCACGGATCGACGCAATCTCGCGCGCCGCGGCGGCCAGGTCGTGGTACCGCCGGGCGGGATCCTTGTCCAGCGCCCGGTAGACCACCGACAGGACGCCGGGATCGAGGCCCGGACACAGCTGGTCGAGGGGCGGCGGGGCCTCATGGCAGATGCGGGTGAAGAGGCCGTCGGCAATCGTGCCCGGGAACGCCTTCTGGAACGACAGCAACTCGAAGAAGACGGCGCCGACGGCGAAGACATCCGCGCGGTGATCGGCGGCGGCGCCGAGGATCTGCTCCGGCGCCATGTAGTTGATGGTGCCCACGAGGACGCCTTCGCGCGTCATGTGCGAATCCGCGAGGCGGGCGATGCCGAAGTCCACGATCTTGAGCGTGCCCTCCGCGTCCACCATCATGTTGGCGGGTTTGATGTCGCGGTGGACGATCCCGGAGCGGTGGGCGTGTGACAGCCCGCTGCAGAGGCTCTCCATCCAGCCCAGCACGCGGCCGAGGTCGAGGGGGCCCTTGCGCTTGACGATGTCCGACAGGCTCTCCCCCGGCACGTACTCCATCGCGATGAAGGGACGCCCCTCCTGCTCGCCGATGTCGAACACTGTCACGATATTGGGGTGGCGCAGGCGGGCCGCCGAGCGGGCCTCGCGCGAGAAACGCTCGCGCAGTTCGGGGTCGTCGCTCAGGTCGTCCTTGACCAGCTTGATGGCCACGTGGCGGTCGAGTTCCGGATCGAGGGCCAGGAAGACCGAGCCCATGCCGCCGGTGCCGAGGCGCCGCACGACCTGGTAGCGGCCGATGACGGTTGGAGAGGTTGCCACGCCGGTATCCCTGTGTTGTCCGTCTGAACCGGTAAGTGTATCCCAGCCGCCGGGCTCCCGGGAAAGGGAGCTGCCCCTTTCCTGGCGCGGGCCGTTCTGTTAACGTGCGCATGCGTTGCGGAGGTGCCCATGTCCGGTTCCCCGTCCGAACTCGATCCGGTCGCGGTCGACCTCGAAGTGCTCGACCAGTTGGCCGAAGCCAATCGCCAGCGCGTGGTCCTGGAGGAGTACCTGCGCCGGGCCGAGCAGCAGAAGGCCCGCGTCGACGAGGTGGTCTACCGCCGCGTGCTTGAGGACTACCTGGCGCGGTCCCGCGCCCTCGACACCGCGGCCGAACCGCTGCGGGCTCGGGCGCGGCAGGAATTCGACAAGCTGCTCACGGCCTACGAGCGGCTGGGCGAATCGCAGGAGCGCGCCCGCCTCGAGCGCGAGGAACTGGAGTTCCGACAGCAGATCGGCGAACTCGATGCAGCGCAACTGGCCGAGCGGCTGCGCACGCCGGCGAAGACCCTCGAAGACTGCCGCGCCGCCCTCACCCGCCTCGACGCGCAGAAGGTCCGGTTCATCGAGGCGTTCGGCAGCGAGGAAGCGTTGTTCGCCTTCAAGACGCGCCGGGCCGTCCCGGCCGACCTCGCGGCGGGACCGGCGCGGGTGCCGCGCACCTTCTACCCGCGGGCGTTCGTCCGCCTCGAGAGCGAGGGCGAGCCCGTGGACTACGCGCTCGGCGAGACCGCTCGCATCGGCCGGTCCGACGACAACGACATCAGCGTCCAGGGGCGGGGGCTGTCCCGCCAGCACGCGGTCATCACGGCCCACCCCCAGGGCTTCGTGCTGCGCGACCTGGGCTCCCAGAACGGCAGCGTGGTGAACGGCGAGCGCGTGGACCAGCGCCCGCTTGCCCATGGCGACCGCATCAGCCTCGGCGAGACCACGTTCACGTTCATCGTCGCGGCCGAGGCAACGAAGAAGGCGTAACGCCCGCGAGCGAACCGGTTTGACCGCCGGACGGACTTCCGATACGCTACGAAACCGGGTTCAGTCAATACTTCGGCCTGTCACAGCGGCATCCGGTCTTCTCTTGAGCCTCGAGGCTCGCCCCGGCTGCGCGTCGGTCAGCCGTGTCGACCAGCGAGGTCTCTGTGTCCAACTCACCGCGTCGTCCCCTCGTGAAGGGCATTCGTGTGTTCGCCGCCGTCGCCGGCGCCCTGGCGCTCGTCGGCGCGGTGGTCGCGCAGTCCGGCCGGGTGCCGACGGCGGTTCGCCAGGTCCTGACCGGGCCTCCGGCGGAGACCAGCACGCCCCCGGCCCCCCCGGGCGTCGCCAAGGCCCAGGTGAGGCCTCCCGCTGCGCGTGCGCCGAAGGCGCCGGGCAGCTTCTTCGCGGAATTGCGCGACCTGCTCTTCGATGATGCGGACGCCGACTCCCAGGCGAGCCCGGGCGACACGCTGACCTACGCACTGACGGTGAACAACGGCACGGCCACCGAGGCGACAGGCGTACACGCGTCGATTCCGCTCGACGCCAAGACGACGTTCGTCGCCGGGTCGGTCAACACGTCGCCGATGGCGTCCGATCAGGGCGTCTCGACCGACGAGCAGGCGGACGTGGACGTCACCCTCACGGGCACCGACGCCGACGGCAACAGCCTGACCTTCACCGTCGCGACCTCGCCGGCCCACGGCACGCTGTCGGGAGTGCCGCCGACGGTCACCTACACGCCGGACGCGGACTTCGTCGGCACCGACTCGTTCACGTTCACGGCCAACGACGGGACGGTGGACTCGAACGAGGCGGGCACGATCACGGTGACGGTCTCGGGCATCAACGACGCGCCGTCGTTCACGAAGGGCGCCGACCAGACCGTGCTCGAGGACGCGGGCGCACAGACCGTGGCGGGCTGGGCCACAGGCGTCTCGGCGGGCCCGGCGGACGAATCGGGCCAGGCGATCTCCTTCAGCATCACCGGCAACACCACCCCCTCGCTGTTTGTCGCGGGCCCGGCCGTGGCGGCCGACGGCACGCTCACCTTCACGCCGGCCGCCGATGCCAACGGCTCGGCCACGATCACGCTCGCGGCCGTGGACGACGGCGGCACCGCGGGCGGCGGCGTCGATACGTCCGCCACGCAGACGTTCACGATCACCGTCACGGCTGTCAACGATGCGCCGTCGTTCACGAAGGGCGCCAATCAGGCGGTGAACGAGGATGCCGGCGCCCAGTCGGTGGCCGCCTGGGCGACGAACCTGTCGACGGGCCCCGCGGACGAAAGCGGCCAGACGCTGACGTTCGCGATCACGGACAACACCAACGCCGCGCTCTTCTCCGCCGGACCGGCCGTGGCGGCCAACGGCACGCTGACCTTCACGCCGGCGGCCAACGCGACGGGGTCGGCTACCGTCACGCTGGTCCTGCGTGACAACGGCGGCACGGCGAACGGCGGCGATGACGAGTCCGCCAGCCAGACGTTCACCGTCACGGTCGACGGCGTGAACGACGCGCCGTCGTTCACCAAGGGCGCCGACCAGACCGTGCTCGAGGACGCGGGGGCGCAGAGCGTGGCCGGGTGGGCCACGGGCATCGACGCCGGCGCAGGGGACACCGGCCAGACCGTGTCGTTTCAGGTGACGGGCAACACCAACGGCGGTCTCTTCTCGGCCGGGCCCGCCGTCGCGTCGAACGGCACGCTCACCTTCACGCCCGCCGCCAACGCGAACGGGTCGGCCACGATCACCATCCGCGCGACCGACGACGGCGGCACCGCCAACGGCGGCGCCGACACTTCCGGCGAGCAGACGTTCACGATCGCCGTGACCGCCGTCAACGACGCGCCGTCGTTCACGAAGGGCGCCGACCAGGCGGTGCTCGAGGATTCCGGGGCGGCGTCGGTCGCCGGCTGGGCCACGGGCATCAGCGCCGGCCCCGGCGAGAGTGCGCAGACGGTGTCGTTCTCGGTGACAGGCAACACGAACGCCGCCCTCTTCGCGGCGGGCCCGGCCGTGGCGGCCAACGGCACGCTCACCTTCACGCCGGCGGCCAACGCGTTCGGCACGGCCACCATCACCGTCCGGATCAAGGATGACGGCGGCACCGCCAACGGCGGCGTCGACGCCTCCGCCGGCCAGACGTTCGACATCACCGTGACCAACGTGAACGACGCGCCGTCGTTCACGAAGGGCGCCGATCGCACAGTGCTCGAGGATTCCGGGGCCGCGTCGGTCGCCGGCTGGGCCACGGGCATCAGCGCCGGCCCCGGCGAGAGTGCGCAGACGGTGTCGTTCTCGGTGACAGGCAACACGAACGCCGCCCTCTTCGCGGCGGGCCCGGCCGTGGCGGCCAACGGCACGCTCACCTTCACGCCGGCGGCCAACGCCAGCGGCGAGGCCACGGTGACGATCCGGTCCTCGGACGACGGCGGCACCGCGAACGGTGGCGCCGACACCTCCGGCGAGCAGACGTTCACGATCGCGGTGACGGCCGTCAACGACGCGCCCTCCTTCACGAAGGGCGCCGACCAGACGGTGCTCGAGGACTCCGGGGCGGCGACGGTGGCCGGGTGGGCCACGGCGATCTCTGCCGGTCCCGCCGACGAGTCGGCGCAGTCGGTGTCGTTCGCGATCACGGGCAATACGAACGCCGGCCTCTTCGCGGCGGGCCCGGCCGTCGCGGCCGACGGGACGCTCACCTTCACGCCGGCCGCTGACGCCGCCGGCTCCGCCACCATCACCGTGGCGGCCCAGGACGACGGCGGCACCGCCAACGGCGGCGCCAACACGTCGGCCGGCCAGACGTTCACCATCACCGTCACCGGCGTGAACGACGCGCCGGCGTTCACCAAGGGCGCAAACCAGACGGTCAACGAGGACTCGGGGGCCGCGTCGGTCGCCGGCTGGGCCACCGGGATCAGCGCGGGCACGGGCGAATCCGCCCAGACCGTGGGCTTCACCGTGACGGGCAATACGAACGCCGCTCTCTTCGCGGCGGGCCCGGCCGTGGCGGCCAACGGCACGCTCACCTTTACGCCGGCGGCCAACGCCAACGGCTCGGCCACGATCACGCTCCGGATCGCGGATGACGGCGGCACGGCCAACGGCGGCACGGACAGTTCCGGCGAGCAGACGTTCACCATCACGGTCACCGCCGTCAACGACGCGCCGTCGTTCACGAAGGGCGCGGATCCGACGGTACTCGAGGACTCGGGCGCGGCCACGACGGCCGGCTGGGCCACGGGCGTCAGCGCCGGCCCGGCGGACGAGGCCGGCCAGTCGGTGACCTTCGCCATCACCGGCAATACGAACGCCGCCCTCTTCGCGGCGGGCCCGGCCGTGGCGGCCAACGGCACGCTGACCTTCACGCCGGCGGCCAACGCCTCCGGGTCGGCCACGATCACGGTGGCGGCCCAGGACGACGGCGGCACGGCCAACGGCGGCGCCGATACGTCGGCCGACCAGACGTTCACGATCACAATCACCGGCGTGAACGACGCGCCCTCCTTCACCAAGGGCGCCGACCAGACGGTGAACGAGGACTCCGGCGCGGCGAGCGTGGCCGGCTGGGCCACGGGCATCTCGGCGGGCACGGGTGAGTCGTCGCAGACGGTGTCCTTCGTGATCGCCGGCAATACGAACGCGGCCCTCTTCGCGGCGGGCCCGGCGGTGGCGGCCAATGGGACGCTGACCTACACGCCGGCGGCCGGCGCCAACGGGTCGGCCACGATCACGATCCGCGCTCAGGACGACGGCGGCACGGGCAACGGCGGCGTGGACTCCTCGGCTGACCAGACGTTCACCATCACGGTCGCGGCGGTCAACGACGCGCCGTCCTTCACGAAGGGCGCCGACCAGACGGTGAACGAGGACTCTGGCGCGGCGAGCGTGGCCGGCTGGGCCACGGCGATCTCGGCCGGCCCCGCCGACGAGGCGGGCCAGACGGTGTCGTTCACGATCACCGGCAATACGAACGCCGGGCTCTTCGCGGCGGGCCCGGCCGTGGCGGCCAACGGCACGCTCACCTTCACGCCGGCGGCCAACGCCTCCGGGGCGGCGACAATCACCGTGGCCGCGCAGGATGACGGCGGCACCGCCAACGGCGGCGCCGATACGTCGGCGGGCCAGACGTTCACGATCACCGTCACCGGCGTCAACGACGCGCCGTCCTTCACGAAGGGCGCCGACCAGACCGTGAACGAGGACTCGGGCGCAGCGAGCGTGGCCGGCTGGGCCACGAGCATCTCGGCGGGCCCGGGGGAATCGGGCCAGACCGTCTCGTTCACGATCACGGGCAACACCAACGCCGGCCTCTTCGCGGCCGGTCCGGCGGTGGCGGCCAACGGCACGCTCACCTTCAGCCCCGCCGCCAACGCCAGCGGCACGGCCACCATCACGCTCCAGGTCTCGGACGACGGCGGCACGGCCAACGGCGGCACGGACACGTCGGGCGAACAGACGTTCGTCATCACGGTGAACGCCGTGAACGACGCGCCGTCCTTCACGAAGGGCGCGGATCAGACCGTGCTCGAAGATTCGGGCGCGGCCAGCGTGGCAGGCTGGGCCACGGGCACGTCGGCGGGGCCGGCCGACGAAGCGGGCCAGACGGTGTCGTTTGCGATCACCGGCAATACGAACGCCGCGCTGTTCGCGGCGGGTCCGGCGGTGGCCGCCAACGGCACCCTCACCTACACGCCGGCGGCCGACGCCTTCGGGACGGCCACCATCACGGTCGCGGCGCAGGACGACGGCGGCACCGCCAACGGCGGCGTGGACACGTCGGCGGGCCAGACCCTCACGATCACCATCACGGGCGTCAACGACGCACCGTCCTTCACGAAGGGCGCCGACGTGGCGAGCGACGAGGATGCCGGGGCCCAGAGCGTCGCCGGGTGGGCCACCGCCGTCAGCGCCGGGCCCGGCGAATCGGGTCAGACCGTCTCGTTCGCGGTGACGGGCAACACGAATGCGGCGCTGTTCTCGACGGCCCCCGCGGTGGCGTCAAACGGCACGCTCACCTATACGTCGGCGCCGGACGCGTTCGGCACGGCCACCATCACGATCCGCCTGAGCGACGACGGCGGCACCGCCAACGGCGGCGCGGACACCTCGGCCACGCAGTCGTTCGTGATCACGATCAACCCGGTCAACGATCCGCCGGTCGTCGTCGGCGAGGCGTACGACACCATCGGCAACACGCAACTGCAGGTGTCGTCGTCGTCCACCGTCTCCCCGTCCATCTTCGTGAGCGGCAACCTGCTCTCCAACGACTCGGACATCGACGGCGGCGCCCTCTCGGCGTCCTTCGTGAGCGCCACCGCCGGCGCGGTCGTGACGGTGAACGCCAACGGCACGTTCACCTACGTGCCGCCGGCGGGCGGCACGGGCAACGACACGTTCACCTACGCCGTCTCGGACGGCGTAGGCGGCGTGACCAACGGCACCGTCACCATCACGCGCAAGGGCATGGTGTGGTGGGTGAAGAACGACGCCGCTGCGGGCGGGCTCGGCCGGTCGTCCGATCCGTTCGATACGCTGGCGGAGGCCCAGACGGCGTCGGCGGCGGGCGACACGATCTACGTGTACCGCGGCAACGGCTCGACGACGGGCCAGGCGAGCGGCATCACGCTGAAGGCCAGCCAGCGGTTGATCGGCCAGGGCGTGGCGCTGACCATCGCGCAGAGCGTCAACGGCGGGGCGAACCCCACCACGCTCGTGGCAGCGGGCAGCGCCG
>CAYNDV010000018.1:37191-50155 GCA_964396055.1 uncultured Vicinamibacterales bacterium
CAGAGCGTCAACGGCGGGGCGAACCCCACCACGCTCGTGGCAGCGGGCAGCGCCGCCCTGATCACCAACACGGCGGCCGGCGGCGACGCGGTGACGCTGAGCAACGTCGGCGGCACGATCGAGATCCGCGGCCTGTCCATCTCGGCCAACGACGTGGGCATCCTCGCGACGACCACGGGCACGACGAACCTGAACCTGACGGTCGCGAACAACACCTTCCCGTCGGCCGGCACCGACGGCATCCGCATCGTTCCCGACGGGTCGGTGGGGCCGACGGTGAGCGTGTCGACCAATACGTTCACCAACATGACGAGCGACGCGTTCCAGATCGGCGCGTCCGCGCTCGGCGCGTCCGGCACGTCCACCGTCACCTTCTCCGGCAACACCATCAGCCCCTCGGTCGCCTCGGGCGGCGGCGTGAACATCGGCGGCCAGGAACTGACAACGACCACCTTCACGGTGGCCAACAACGTGTTCACCAACGCGCGCGGCAACGGCATCGTCCGCGTGGACGTCAACGACACGGCCACCGCCTCGGGCACGGTGAGCAACAACACCATCACGACGCCGACCGACAGCACGGGCGTCGCGGCCTGGGTGGACGAAGGGGGTACGCTGCGTGTCACGGTGACGGGCAACGCCATCACCAACGCGGGCGTGGACGGCGTGCAGATGGCCAACTTCGGCGGCATCGGCACGTCGACGCTCTCGGCGGCCGTGACCAACAACACCATCACCGGCCACAGCCTGAGCGCAGCGCCGTTCATTGGCGGCATCGGCGTGTTCGGCTTCGAGGACGACACGTGCCTCAAGCTGGCCGGCAACACGGTGTCCGGCACGCCCGGCGGGTTCTTCGACGTCTACCTGGAGCACTCCGCCGGCACCTTCACGTTCGAGGAGGTGCCCAACACCGGCGCCACGGGCGCAGTGACGGCGCCGTTCATCACGTCGCTGAACCCGGGCGTCACCGAGACCAACGTCGGGGTGGTCGGCTCGGTGAACGTGTCGAACGGCGTGGCGTGCGTCGTCCCGCTCATCGCGGCCGGCGCGCCGGCCCCCGGCACGGCCGCAGCCCCACTGGCTGCCGACCAGGTGGCGCCGACGGTCCACGCCGCCCTCGAGCGCCTCGTCTCGGCCGGCCTGCCGGCCGCCGAACGCGCGCAGCTGGCATCGGTGCCGGTCACACTCGGCGACCTGGGCTCGGGCCTGCTCGCCATGAGCAACGCGGCGTCGGTGCAGATCGATCGCGACGGCGCGGGACACGGCTGGTTCGTGGATGCCACGCCCGCCGACGATGACGAGTACCCTGCGGCCGGCGACGGCGCCGAACGCCGGGCCACAGCCGATTCTCCGGCCGCGGGACGCATGGACCTGCTCACGGTGGTCGCGCACGAACTGCTGCACGCCATGGGGCGGATGGACCTGGATCCCTCGACCCACCCTGGCGCCCTGATGGCGGGTACGCTGCCCGCAGGCGCGCGCCGCGTTCCGACGGAGCCGCTGGCGCTGGCGGCACGGCCCATCGACGCGTCGATGCCGGCCCCCCAGGGACCCTCGCCGAGCGACCTGATGCGCGCCGCGCGCGCAGGCCGCAAGGCGCCGGCCGATCCGGTCGACGTGGCCCTCGGCACGTTGCCGGCCGGCAAGAGCGTGACCGTGACGCTGCGCGCCACCATCGACGTCTCCCCCGCCTACACGGCGGCCCTGTCGGTGCAGGCCACCGTCACCGCCGACGGCGACCTGAGCGTGACGACCGACGACCCGGACACGGGCGCCGCCGGTGACGCCACCGACACTCCGGTCTCGTACCCGGCACCGACGGTCACGTCGATCACGCCGGCATCCGGGTCGGCCGCGGGCGGCACGGGCGTCATGCTCGCCGGCACGCACTTCCTGGACGGAGCCACGGTCACGATCGGCAGTGACGCGACAGGCGTCACGGCTGAGAGCCAGCTCCAGATCAATGCCACGACGTCGGCCACGCCGGCCGGCGTGGCCGACGTGACGGTGACGAACCCCGACGGCCAGTCTGCGACGCTGGCCGACGGCTTCACCTACACGTGCAGCTACACGTTGTCGGACGACCCGGCGCCGTTTGGTCCGATCGGCGGGGCAGCAACGGTGACCATCACCGCGATCGCGCCGTCCTGCGGCTGGTCGGCGACCAGCGCCGACGCCTGGATCACACTCACGCCGCCCGCCGCGGGCGTCGGCTCGGGCAGCGTGGACTACTCGGTGGCGCCGAACGACTCGCCGCTCGCCCGCACGGGGTCGATCGACGTCAACGGCGCCACCGTCACGATCACGCAGCGCGGCCGCTCGGGCGGCAGCCTCGACGTGAACGGAGACGGCCTCGGCGACGTGCTCATCTACCGCAAGGGTGCCGTGAAGGGCCCGTACGAGGCGCAGCTGAGCGACGGGGCTGGCGGATTCATCGACGGCTGGGCCGGCGACCTTGGCCCCGGCCGCACGCTCGCCGCGGGCGACTTCGACGGCGACGGCGCCGCCGACCTCCTGACCTACCGCGCGGCCAACGGTCAGTGGACGCTCTGGATGGCCGGCAAGGGCAGCATGACCGTCGCGGCCTCGGGCACCTGGCCGACACGACGTATCCCGGTGGTCACGGACCTCACGGGCGACGGGCGTGCCGACGTCCTGCTCTACAACCGGCCGTCGGGCGCGTGGCAGGCCTGCGTGACCACGGTGCCGGGCAGCTTCAGCTGCACCACCGGCCGGTGGCCGGGCGGCATTGTCGCCGTGCCGGGCGACCAGAACGGGGACGGCCTGGCCGACTTCCTGGTCTACCAGCGCCTGACAGGACAGTGGCACTGGGCGCAGAGCGACGGCACAGGCAACTTCAGCACGGCCGTCAGCGGCACCTGGCCGTGGGGCCTGCGCATCCTGGCGCTGGACCTCAACGGAGACGGGCTCTCCGACACGGTCCGCTACGTGCCCGGCACGTCGCAGGTGGTGGTGAGCCTGAACCTGGGCGGCGCGTTCACCGACGTGGAGCCGGCCCTCGGACGCGTCCACGACGCGCTCGCGGGCGACTTCAACGGCGACGGGCGCGCGGACCTGGTCCTCTACCTCGCGCGGACGGGTCAGTCGTCGATCCGCTTCAGCGACGGACTTGGCGGCTTCACGACGACCGCGGTCACGTGGCCGGCGCGCCGCAAGATCTTCGTCACCGACCTGAACGGCGACGGTCGTTCGGATATGCTGTTCTACTCGCCGACAAGCGGCGAGTGGCGGCAGGCCCTGACCACGTCTCCGGGGGTGTTCACGCACACCGCGGGCTCGTGGGCCGCCGGGCTGACGGTGACCGCCATGACCGTCCGCTTCCCGTAGGAGAGTCGAGATGGGCACACCATTCCTGAGCGAGATCAAGATCGTGTCGTTCAACTTCGCCCCCAAGGGGTGGGCGCAGTGCAACGGCCAGTTCCTGCCGATCAACCAGAACCAGGCGCTCTTCTCCCTGCTGGGCACCACGTACGGGGGCAACGGCCAGACGACCTTCGCGCTGCCCGATTTCCGGGGTCGGGTCCCCGTCCACGTGGGCAGCATGTTCACGCAGGGCGAGCGTATCGGCACCGAGGCGCATACGGTCACGTCAGGCGAACTGCCGTCGCACACGCACACGCTCGCGGGATCGGCGGCAGCCGCCTCGGTGGCGACGCCGGCGGGCAACTACCTGGCGACGGCGTCCGTGACGCTGGGCGACGTCTACGGCCCCGCCACGAACCTCGTGGCGCTCAGCGCCGGCGTCATCGGCAACACGGGCGGCTCGCAGGCGCACGAGAACCGGCAGCCATTCCTGGCCCTGACGTTCGTCATCGCCCTGCAGGGCGTCTTCCCCTCGCACAACTGAGGTGAATCCATGAGCGAGCCTTACGTCGGCGAGATCCGGATGTTCGGAGGCAATTTCCCTCCGGTTGGCTGGGCGTTCTGCGACGGCCAGTCCCTGCCCATCTCGGAAAACGAGGTGCTGTTTCAGCTGATCGGGACGACCTACGGCGGCGACGGCCAGGAGACCTTCAACGTGCCCGACCTGCGCGGCCGGGTGCCCATCCACATGGGCACCGGCGCGGGCCTGAGCACCTACCAGATCGGCGAGGCCGCGGGCGTCGAGGCCGTGACCCTGACGACGAACCAGGTTCCGAGCCACGCGCATGCCTGGGTGGCCAGCGACGGCGCGGCCACGTCGGGATCGCCGGCTGGCAACGTCCTGGCCGAGGGTCAGGCGCGCACGTTCGCCGCCTACTCGACGCCCGCCACGCTGCACGCGAACACGGTGGCGCCGGCCGGCGGCAGCCAGCCGCACGACAACCTGCAGCCCTACCTCTGCATCAGTTTCATCATTTCGCTGTTCGGGATCTTCCCCACGCAGACCTGAGGGAGGGACGGGACCCATGTCAAGTCCGTTTGTCGCAGAAATCCGGATGTTCGCCTGCAACTTCGCGCCGACCGGCTGGGCCCAGTGCAACGGCCAACTCCTGCCGCTCTCGCAGAACACGGCGTTGTTTTCGCTGCTGGGCACGATGTACGGCGGGAACGGCAAGTCGAACTTCGCCCTGCCCAACCTCCAGGATGCGGCGCCGATGCATTGGGGACAGGGCCCGGGCCTGACCGACCGATGGATCGGCGAGCAGTCGGGCTCATCGTCCGTGACGCTGCTGACGACCGAGATCCCGTCCCACAACCACGCGGCCAACGCCCACGCGGGCGTGGCCAACTCCAACGACGCCGCAGGCAAGGCGGTGGCGCGCCCCTTCGGCGGCGGACTGCTCTTCACGAACACGGCCTCCTCGGCCCCGATGGACCCGTCGGCCCTTGCGACGGCGGGGGGCAGCCAGCCGCACAACAACATGATGCCGTCGCTGGTCGTGAACTTCTGCATCGCCCTGCAGGGCGTGTTCCCGCCGCGGGGATGACGGTGACCGGTACGCCGCTCGTGGCGCTGCGCGCGGAAACGGAGTCGGATCGGCCGTTCGTCCGGCGGCTGTACGCGACGACGCGCGAGGACGAGCTCGCCGTCGTGCCCTGGAGCGACGAGCAGAAGGCGGCGTTTCTCGACATGCAGTTCGACGCGCAGCGGGTCCACTACCGCGAGCGCATCGCCGGCACGCAGTTCACGATCGTGGAAGTGGACGGCCAGCCGGCCGGGCGTCTCTACGTGGCCGAGTCGCCCGAGCGGATCCTGGTGGTCGACATCGCCCTGCTGCCCGAGTACCGCGGGCGAGGCATCGGCACGACGCTGCTCCAGCCCATCCTGGCCCGCGGGCGCGCGCTCGGTCGGCCCGTCACGATCCACGTGGAGCAGTTCAATCCGGCGATACGCCTGTACGAACGGCTCGGGTTCCGGAGGACCGCCGAACACGGCCTCTACTACGAGATGTCCACATGCTCGACCGACTGACCGCCGACGACTTTCGACCGTACCTCGGGCAGAGCCTGCGCGTCGACACGCCGTCGGGACCGGTCGACTTCGAACTGACCGTCGTAACCGCACTGCCCGCGCAGGCGGTCCCGGCCGCCGCGAAACGGGTCGGCTTCTGGATCCACCTGCTCGGCCCCGGCCCCGGCCATCTGCCGCAGGGCATCTACACGGTGCATCATCCGGCCCTGGGCCCGATGGGCATCTTTCTGGTCCCGCTCGGACCGCATGACGGCCGCATGCGGTACGAAGCGATCTTCAACTAGCCGGTTCCGGAGCACACGCGCATGTCTGTGACACGCCGCCGCTTTCTTCAGACGGGCACCCTGGCCGCCGCCGCCGCGTCGGCCGCCGACGTCTCACCCCTGATGGCGGCAACCGACGATATGGCCCCGCAGCAACTGCCGCCGGGCCTGCCTCCGGAGGTCCTGGCCGATCCGCTGTGGAGCATCCCCCGCGCAGCCTGGTCGCGTCACGTGGGCACGTTTTTCACGCTGTACACGGAGAACGGGCGGGAGATCGGATCGCTGGTGCTCCAGCGGGTCACGAACCTGCGGTCACAGCAGCGGCCCAGGCCGCCCGCCGGCCAGGAGTGTTTCGCGCTGCTCTTCCGCAACCGCCGGACGCGCGACACCCTGCCCCAGGCCGTCTACGTCCTCGAGCACGGCGTGCTGGGCCGCGTGAAGCTGCTGCTCGTGCCGACCCTCCAGCGGCGCAGTCCGGCCCCGGTGCTCGAAGCGGTGATCAACCGCGTGTCGTTCCCGGCCTGACCGCGAGCACGACTTTGCCGGTGCTCCGGCCCGACTGCAGGAACCGCAGGGCGGCCGGCGCCTCGTCGAACCCGAAGGTCCGCCCCACCAGGGGCGGACGGCGGATGAATCCCTCCAGGGCCGCATAAGCAGCCGGCAGGCGTTCGGCCTCCTCCCAGAGCCAGATCAGGTTGAACCCCATCACGCTGCGGTTGGCCGAGATCATCCGGAGCGGATCCAGGCGCGGCCGCCGCAGGTAGCGCCACGTCAGCGTCAGCCAGTTCGGGCGTGTGCCGGCCGGCATCATGTCCGCCGACCCGAAGATGACCAGACGCCCGGCCGCGCGCAGGCGCCGGTACGCCGGGAAGAAGTAGGGGCCGGCCACGCTGTCGAGCACCACGTCGAAGCCCGGCCGCCCGACGGCCCGGAGCGCCTCGTCGAGTTGCGCGAGGAACCGGCGCGGGTCACGCACGACAATCGCGGCCTCGGGCAGGCCGAACTCCCGGGCCAGCCAGGCGGCCTTCTCGGGCCGGCCCACGGTGGCCACGACGCGCGCGTCGAGGCTCCGCAGGATCTCCAGGGCATGGAGGCCGACGCCCCCGGCGGCCGAGTGCACCAGCACCGTGCCGCCGCGAGGGCACGCCCCGAGTTCGCAGATGGCGTACCACGCCGTCAGGGCCTGCACGGGATAGGCGGCGGCCTGCTCAGCCGACCAGCCTTCCGGAATCGGATGGACGTAGTGGGCATCGACGTTCACGGCGGTGGCGTACCCGCCGAATCGCGTCAGCCCGAACACCGGTTGGCCCGCCTCGAGCCCGGCCACGCCGCTTCCCAGCGTCTCGACGACACCAGCGAACTCGAGCCCCGGCACGAACGGGCCCGGCGGCGTGGCCGAATAGAGGCCGAGCACGGCAAAGACGTCCGCGAAGTTCAAGCCAACCGCCTCGACCCGGACCCGCACCTGGCCCGGTCCCGGCGGCGGCAGGGTCTCGGCCTCGCAGCGGAGCCGGCCGAGCGATCCGGCGCGTTGGATCCGCCAGACTCGGCGAGTGACGTCCCGATCCATCGTGTTCCCCCTTCCCGCTGATAATACGGGACTTGCATCCATCACCGCCATCAGGTGTAGAATCTAACGGACTCCGGGTGGCTGACTCGAGCCGCCCGGGACTGTGTGTGTTATACGCTCCCGTTTGGAGACTGCCCAAATGACCTCACGATTCAAGGGAATCCGCTTTCTGACCGTGCTTGCGCTGACGCTGGCGCTGGCCGGCGCCACCGCGACGACGGCCTTCGCCCAGGCCGACAATTACAAGAACGTGCCGCGCCTCGGCGGCAGCAACCGCTTCGATCCGCCGCTGAAGAACGTCGCGGCCGTGCAGAAGTGGGTGGCGAAGAAGCGGACGCAGCAGGGCATCACCACCGTCATGGAAAAGGCCGGCCTGGCGCAGTTGACGCCGACGGTCATCGACATCCTGACGAAGGCCGATCCGGCGCAGCTGAAGAGCACCGAGTTCCAGCCCGGCGGCACGATGGTGTGGATGGCGTTCCGCCGCGGCGGTGGCCGGCCGGACATCGTGCGCAACATCCGGTGGTCGGGCAAGAAGCCCTTCAAGGGCTACTCGTTCATCATCGACGACATGGTGCAGACCTACACCTTCATCCTGCCGGAGCCCTGCTCGAACCTGGCCCTGGTCTCGAGCGAGCCGAGCCGCGAGAAGGCCCGCCTCGACGCTGAGCGCGCCGAGAAGGAGCGCCTGGAGCGCGAGCGGCTGGAGAAGGAACGCGCGGCCGCCGAGGCCGCCCGCCTCGAAGCCGAGCGCCGCGAGCGCGAGCGCCTCGAGAAGGAGCGCCTCGAGAAGGAACGCCTCGCGAAGGAGCAGGCCGAGAAGGAGCGCGTCATCGCCGAGAACCGCGAGAAGGAGCGGATCGAAGCGGAGCAGCTGGCGGCCGAGAAGAAGGCCAAGTGGGATCTCTTCGCCGCCGGCCTGTTCGGCAAGGAGCGCCGCACGCGCGAGGTCAGCGACAACGTGTTCGAGTCGCTGTGCGCCCCGCTGCTCGGCGTGAAGGCAGGCGCGGAATACAAGGTGAACCCGAACTTCAAGGTGGGCCCGGCCTTCGGCGCGGCGATCAACTTCGAAGAGGGATCCTACTCGAGCATCTTCGCCGAAGTGGAAGCGAACTACTTCGCGACCAGCGGCAAGACGTTCCTCGGCGCCGGGTTCGGGGTCTGGGACTTCAACCACACCGACTACGTCGTGCCGTCGATCCTGGTGCACGCCGGCCAGCAGATCTGGACGAACGCCAAGGAGGACAAGCTGTTCTTCGTGGGTGAGGGCCGGATGTTCCTCGGCGCCGAGCGCGGCATCGAGAACAACTACCAGTTCTTCGGCGGCCTGCGGTACGTCATCCGCTAACCGCGCGGGCGCCAGTCTCCACGCATGACGGGCGGCTCCCCGGCGACAGCCGGGGGGCCGCCCGTTTCTGTCTAGCCTTCGGCCACCAGTCGTTCAGCCAGCGCCTCGATGGTGAGCGGGGCCGAGCCCTCAGCCTTGTTGTTGACCAGCAGGTAGACCTGCCGTCCCGCCCGCGCGCCCCGCCGCACGAGGTCCAGCACGTCGCGCCGCATGTCCTCGTCAGGTTCTGCCAGGCGGTCGAACGGCGCGAACACCTGCCGCTGATCCTCGTACCACGTGCCCGGCCGCAGCAGCAGGCGCACGACCACGAACGGCTGCTCTTCGGGTCCGACGACGCGCGCCTGCACGCCGGGCAGGGGCATGGCGGACCAGTAATTGAACACATGAGCCGCGCCGTGGCGGGCCAGCACCGCGCGGTACGGCTCCGTCAGCACCCAGCGATCGCGCAGTTCCACGGCGTACTGGAAGTCGCGCGGCAACCGGCCGAGGAAGCGGTCCAGGCCCTCGACAAACGCGGTCGCATCGGCGGTATGCCGGCTGGAGGTCGGCGCGAACTGCAGGATGAAGGGGCCGGTGTGGCGCCTGAAGACCCGCGCAAACGGCTCGAGGACCTCCGTCTCGAACCGCGGCACCGACAGGAAATCCGGGTTGGCATGGTGACGGCCCCGATCGCGCAGCGTGGGGGAGGTCACGGCCCCGGGCGCCTTCGCACAGCAGGGAAATCCGTCAGGCAGCTGATCCGCATAGAGGCGCAGGTCATCGTCCGGAATCGGCGCGTAGAAACTGCGGTCGATCCCGACGGTGCCGAGCAACGGGTGCTGCGCGTACTCGCGCAGGCCTTCCCTGGCCAGGATCGAGGCGCTGCGGCGCCGGCCGTAGACGATGCCCTGCCAGCCCGGAAAACTCCACGAACTCGTGCCCATCTGCAGGCCGGCCGGCAGCGCCGCAGCCAGGACGCGGAAACGCTCGTAACGCTGCTCGAGGGGTGAGCCGGCGGGCGGCCAGGCGCGCGCCGCCACGCGCGGCCTGCGCGCGTGCCCATCCCCCTCGAAGAGCCCGAGCTGATCGCCCATCTCCCCATTCTTCCAAAGAAGCCGGCGCGCCGACAACCGGTGAACCGCCGCGGCGCACGATTCCTGTCCGCGGGGGCCCGACTCGGGCCACAATGGCGGCACGCATGGCCGACCTGAAGCGCCGACTCACGCTCTTCGACATGACCATGATCGCGATCGGCGGCACGATCGGATCCGGGATCTTCCTGACGCCGTCGCTCATCGCGCACCATCTCGGCTCGCCATGGCTCATGCTCGGCGTCTGGGTGGCAGGCGGCGCCATCACCCTTGCCGGGGCGCTGACGTTCGCCGAAGCCTCGGCCCTCCTGCCGCAGGCCGGTGGCGTGTACGTGTTCCTGCGCCGCGCCTACGGCGACCTCATCGGGTTCCTCTTCGGCTGGGCCTATTTCGTCGTCGTCAACGCCGGCGGCCTGGGCGCGCTGAGCGTCGCGTTCGCGACCTACCTGGGCTTCTTCGTTCCGCTCGGCCCCAACGGCACCACGGCCGCAGCCATCGCGGCGCTGGCCGGCCTCACCGCCGTCAATATCGTCGGCGTAAAGGCGGGCGCCATCTTTTCCGACGTGTTCACGGTGCTGAAACTGGCGGGCATCGGCGGCCTGGTGGTTGTCGGGCTGGCGTGGGGAACGCCCGCCACGACGGACTTCGCGGCATCGCTCGCGCCGCCCCAGGGCACGCTCGGCGGGGCGCTGGCCCTGTCGATGGTCGGCGTGCTCTGGTCCTACGGCGGGTGGCAGCACGCCACATTCGCGAGCGCCGAGGTGAAGGACCCGAAGCGGACGCTGCCGCTGGCCATGACCATCGCCGCCGTCGCCGTCACGGCGATCTACCTGGCGACGAACCTGGCCTACCTGTTCCTGCTCTCCCCGTCCGAGATGGCGGCGTCCCCGCGTGTCGCGGCCGATGCCGTGTCCCGCGTGATGGGGCCCGCAGGCGGCCGCCTCATCTCGGCCGCCATCGTCGTCTCGACTTTCGGCATCATCGGCATCTACACGCTGACGGCGCCACGCATCTACTGGGCGATGGCCGCCGACGGGCTGTTCTTCCGCCGGGTGGCGGAGATCCACCCGCGGTTTCACACGCCGGCCTTCGCCATCGCCGCGCAGTCGGCCTGGGCCGTGGTGCTGATCCTGTTCTGGGGCACGTTCGAGAACCTCATCTCGTACGTGGTCTTCACCGACTGGATCTTCTTCGCGCTGGCCGGCTTCAGCGTCATCGTCTTCCGGCGCACGATGCCGGACGCCCCGCGGCCCTACCGCGTACCGGGGTACCCGTGGGTGCCGATCTTCTTCGTCGCGGCGTCGGCGTGGTTCGTCGCCACCACGCTGGTGCAGAAGCCCGAGCAGGCATGGGCCGGCTTGCTCTTCCTCGGCCTGGGTGTCCCCGTTTACCACTACTGGAAGTGGCAGGGCCGGCGCACCACCAGCGATGAACGGTCCGGACCGGACCCTCGTCAGCAGTAGAAACCGGTGCCGATTCCGGCGCCGGCAGGCGGCCTCGTCGTCACGGCTCCGTTACACGGGCATGTGACGATCAGCCGCAGGAGGCAGACCATGACGTTCGTTCTCGGCGTGCTGTTGATCGTGGCGCTGGCGGTCGGATACGGGTTCCTCAGGCGCGCCGGCATCGTCCGCGGCGCGTCGGGCAGCGGATTCATGGCCGTCGGGATCGGTCTGGCGGTGCTGATCATCCTGTCGCGGGCCATCACGGTGATCCCGGCCGGCCACGTCGGCGTGGTCGACCTCTTCGGCCAGGTCTCGCGGAACACCCTCAAGTCGGGCATCCAGTTCGTCAATCCCCTGGCCCGCGTCGTGAAGATGTCCGTCCAGACGCAGGAGATCAAGGAGACGATGGACGTGCCCTCCAAGGAAGGCCTGACCATGCAGATCGAGGTGAGCGTGCTGTTCCACCTCGACCCGGAGAAGGCCCAGGATGTCTACAGGACCGCGGGCGAGGATTACGTGCCCGTGCTGCTCGAGCCCCAATTCCGGTCGGTCACGCGCGGCGTCACCGCCGCGTACGAGGCGAAGGCGCTCTACACGTCCGAACGTGAACAACTCGCCCACGTGATCGCGACCGACCTGCGCAAACTCGTCGAGAGCCGGGGCGTGATCGTCGAGGCGGCGCCGATGCGCAAGCTGACGCTGCCCCAGCGGCTCGCAGGCGCCATCGAGGAGAAGCTGGGCGCCGAACAGGAAAGCCAGCGCATGCAGTTCGTCCTCATGAAGGAACGGCAGGAAGCCGACCGGAAACGGATCGAGGCGGAAGGTATCTCGGATTTCCAGAAGATCGTGAGCCAGGGCATCAGCGAGAACCTGCTCCGCTGGAAGGGCATCGAAGCGACGCTGAAGATCTCCGAGTCGCAGAACACAAAGGTGGTCATCATCGGGTCGGGCAAGGACGGCATGCCGATCATCCTCGGCGACAAGTAACGAGGTTCCCGGGGGCCGGCTGCGTGCCGGCCCCTCAATTCGTGTCAGGAATCCGGGTAAGATAGGGGCCGACCTGACCATGGCCGAACCCGCTCAGCCTCCTCCACGCCCGAAACGCCGGTGGTTCCGCCGGATCCTGCTCACGCTGCTCATCCTGACCCTCCTCGCGGGCGCGCTGGTGTACTGGCGCCTGCGGGCCCCGCTTCCCGACCTCGACGGGACGCTGGCGGTCGAGGGGCTCAGCGCGGCCGTCCAGATCGTCCGCGACGTGGACAACGTCCCGCACATCCGTGCGGACAACGAGGCGGACGGCCTCTTCGCCCTGGGCTACCTCCATGCCCAGGAGCGCTTGTGGCAGATGGAACTGCAGCGGCGCGTGGCGTGGGGCCGCCTCGCGGAGTTCGCCGGCCCGGAGGCCGTCGACACCGACCGCCTGATGCGCACCATCGGGCTGGGACGCGCCGGGGCCGAGACGTGGCGGCGCCTGCCGCCCGACACGCGCGCGTCGATCGAGGCGTACGTCGCCGGCATCAACGCCTTCCTGGCCACGCACCGCGGCGGGAGTCTGCCCGTCGAATTCGCCATCCTGCGCCTTTCGCCGGAGCCCTTCCGCGGCGAGGACGTCGTGGCCTGGCACAAGACGATGGGCTGGCTGCTGAGCCAGAACTGGCGCGACGAACTGCTGGCCGAACGGGTGGCCGCCCAGGTGGGCGATGACGCCACCGTGCTGCTGATGCCGGCCTACACCCCGAAGGGGCCGATCATCCTGCCGCCCGACGCCTCCGTGCCCTCACCGCTGCCGGCGTCGCCCCTCCCGGGCGTGCCCGCGCCCGCGTCCCCGCTGCCGCCGGCCGCGCCCGCCCCC